>CALAQW010000150.1 GCA_937888955.1 uncultured Alphaproteobacteria bacterium
CTGGGTAAATTGAAGCGGCTGCTCTTCCGATCTGCCGCTTCAATTTGCCCAGACGGGTGCGCGGCAGGACGGTCCGGACCAACCGGTATTCCCGTAATTGACGATAGGCTGGCAGGGCCTTGCCCGCCTCCGCCACCGCATCGCGCAGCAATGTGCGCGCCTGCAATGCGCCGCGCGCACGAATCGCCGCATCGTCTGGAACGATAAGGCCGCAAAGCACGCCGGCCTGTTCAAAGATCGCGACATCGGCGATCAGCGGATGCGCACGATAGACTGCCTCCACCGTTTCGGGCGCGATATTCTTGCCATCAGGCAGCACGATCATCTCCTTCATCCGCCCGACCAGATGCAGATAGCCACGCCCGTCGATATAGCCGCGATCGCCGGTGCGGAACCAGCCATCCCCGGTGAAGGCCGCACGCGTGGCGTCGGGCAGGTTGCGATAGCCCGAGAAGACGCAGGGCCCGCGCGCCTGAACCTCGCCCCGGCCCGCATCATCGGCATTGGCAATTCTGAGAACGACCCCGGCCAGCGGCCGGCCGGCACTGTCAAGATTGACATAGCCGGGCCGGTTGAAGGTCAAAATCGGCGCGGTCTCGGTCAGCCCGTAACCGCTCAACACCTCCCAGCCCAACCCGACAAGCTTGTAGGCCACCGCCGGTTCAAGATGCGCACCGCCGCAAGCCAGCCGCACAAGCGCGGGCGCAAACCGCCGATGCAGGGCGGCGAACAGATGCCGTCCGACCCGCAAACCGGTCAGACGGAAAATCAGCACCGACAGCTTGAGCAGCAGCGCAAACAATCGCTGCCCGACCATGCCGCCACCGGCAAACTGTCCCGCGATCCCGGCAAGCAGCGCCGTGTAAAGCCCCGGCACGCCGATCAGTGTGGTGACATGCGCCGCACGCATGGCATGGGCAAGTTCGGGCCCGCTGACCCCGGCGGGCAAGACGAGCGTCGCCCCCGCCGACAGGCTGCCAAGCAGCCCGACAGTCAGCGGATAGGCGTGATGCAATGGCAGCGGCACAAGCGCCACGGTATCGGCCGTCAAAAGCCCCGCCGCGGCAAGCCCGTTGATATTGGCGATAAAGTTCCGATGGCTGAGGGGAACCGCCTTCGGCGCACCGGTCGTGCCGGATGTGTAAAGCCAGGCTGCGGCCGCGTCAGGGTCAAGATGCGGCGGATTAAGCGGTGGATCGGCGCACCAGTCGCGCCAGTCCGGCACACCGGCGCGGGCGCCGCCAAGCAGGCAGCAGGCCGGGCTCCCCGGCATCGCCCGGATCCAGCCCAGATGTTTGTCGGCAATCAAGGCATGGCGCGCACCGCTATCCGCGGCAAGCCGGCGAAGCTCATCCGCCGGCGCACCGTCATCAAGCGGCACCACGATCCCGCCCGCGCAAAGCACCGCAAAAAATCCGGCCACCCATTGCGGCGCGTTGGGGGCAACAAGCAGGACCGGCGTATCAGGGCCGACCCCACGCGCGACAAGCCCGCGCGCCAGCCGTCCGATATCGCGCGCCAACGCCGCATAGCTCAACGCGTCCGGCGCATCCCCCGCGTCAAACGCCATCACGGCGGGGCTGGCACCCCGCATCGCGAAGGATGCGACCAGATCCGGTAAACTGATAAGCTCTCTGCGCACCGCCGGTCACCTCGGGAATGTCACGACAATGATCGGTCAGTCTGTGACAAAGCCGGGCGGCGAACAAGCAAAGCGGCAGACGTCGCCTCATTTGCCTTGAATTCAGGCTCCCTTGAATTCGGGCTGGCGCTTTTCGTTGAAGGCGCGCACCCCTTCGCGCCGGTCCTGGGACACATACACCCGGTCATAGGCATCGAGTTCCTGCATCAGGCCGGTCTTGAGATCGGACTGAATCCCGAAATTCACCGCTTTCTTGACCTGCCGGATCGATAGCGGCGCATTGCCGCAGATCGCGGTCGCCGTGGCCAGCGCCTCGGGCAGCAGCGCGTCAGCCGCGCAGACCCGGTTGACAATCCCCCAGGCGAGCGCTTCGGCCGCACTGAAAGGTTTGGCGGTCATCAGAATTTCCTTGGCGCGCGGGGTGCCGGCCACACGCGGCAGGTTCTGGGTGCCGCCGCAACCGGGAATGATGCCAAGGCTCGTCTCGGTCAGCGCGAAACGCGCCCCTTCCGCCGCATAGGCGAAATCGCAGGCCAGCGCGATCTCGCACCCGCCGCCAAAGGCCGCGCCATTGACCGCGGCAATCACCGGCAGCGGGCAATCCATGATGCCATAGACCGCCTGCTCGAAAATCACGTGCTGGGCGCGCCATTGCCGGTCGGTCATGCCGTCGCGTTCCTTGAGATCGCCGCCGGCGCAGAACGCCTTGTCGCCGGTGCCGGTGATCACCACGCAGCGCACATCCCCGGCGTCCTGATTAAGGCCGTCCTGAAACACATCGCGCAGATCAAGCCCCATCTGCGTATTGAGTGCATTGCGCGCCTCGGGCCGGTTCAACCCGATCTGCAACAGCCCCGCCGCGGGACGCGTTAATTCCAAAGTTTCATACCGCTCCTGCATCACACCCTGCCCTTCCTGTCAGCTGCTTTGGCTCGTCTGCCGTTTCGCCGTTTTTACGCGGATAAAATTCGCGGCAAAAGGGAAAAGGGTGCGAATTTTCGCTGCGCCACTGCGCAAAAAGCTATATGGTGCCAGCAGATTTAACGATTTCAGCGCAACCAACAAACTTGCAGGGAGAAATAACATGCGGGAAGCCGTGATTGTTTCAACAGCACGCACCGGGCTGGCCAAGTCCTTCCGGGGCGGCTTTAACGCCACCCATGCCGGCGCCTTGGGCGGGCATGTGGTGAAACATGCAATCGAACGCGCGGGCATCGAGCCGGCGGAAGTCGATGACGTCTATATGGGCTGCGTCGCCCCCGATGGCGGGTCGACCGCCAATGTGGCGCGTTCCTCGGCCCTGTGGGCAGGCTGCCCGACCTCGGTTTCGGGTGTGACGATCAACCGCTACTGCTCGTCGGGCCTGCAATCGATTGCCATGGCCGCGCATCACATCATCCTCGACAATGCCGACATCGCGATCGGCGCGGGCGTGGAAACCATTTCCATGGGCGGCCATGTGGCGCAGGACCCCAAAGACCCGAAGCTGGCAGCGGAATATCCCGCCCTGTGGATGCCGATGATCGAAACCGCCGACATCGTGGCGAAGCGCTACAATGTCGCACGCGACTATCAGGACGAATATTCGCTGGAATCGCAGCGCCGCACCGCCGCCGCGCAGCAGGCCGGCAAGTTCGACGATGAAATCGTGCCGATGAAGACCAAAATGGCGGTCAAGGACAAGGAAACCGGCAAGGTCGAAATGAAGGAAGTCGTCGTCGACCGTGACGATTGCAACCGCCCCAACACCACCGCCGAAGGGCTTGCCTCGCTTGACCCGGTTCGCGGCGAGGGCAACTTCATCACCGCGGGCAATGCCAGCCAGCTGTCTGACGGTGCCTCCGCCTGCCTTCTGATGGAAGCCAAGGAAGCCGAACGCCGCGGCATCACGCCGATGGGGATCTTCAAAGGCTTTGCTGTTGGCGGTTGCGAACCCGATGAGATGGGGATCGGCCCGGTCTTTGCTATTCCGAAACTGCTGGAACGGACCGGCCTGTCGATCGACGATATCGATCTGTGGGAACTGAACGAAGCCTTCGCAAGCCAGGTGCTCTACAGCAAGGACAAGCTCGGCATTCCGCATGAGAAGCTGAATGTGAATGGCGGCTCGATCGCGATCGGCCACCCGTTCGGCATGACCGGCAGCCGGCTGACCGGCCATGCGCTGATCGAAGGCAAGCGCCGGGGCGCGAAAAACGTCGTCATCACCATGTGCATCGGTGGCGGCATGGGCGCAGCCGGCCTGTTCGAGGTCGTCTAACCCGTCAAATTCGCTTGAAACAGCTTTTCAAGCTTTTGGAAAAGCCGGGTCTTGTACCCGGCTTTTTCTTTTGCCCGAACCTGTGACGGGCCGGACTCGATCCCGTCCGCCGATTTCTCTAAACTCGACGCTTGTCCCGCTTACCAGCGGCGGAAGACCATAGGGCGATGACGACATTGAGATGACGACAGGGCGATGAGCACAGGGCGGACAAACCGGCGGCGATTTTTGAAAATCGCGGGCGCATCCGGGGTGATACTCGCCGCCTCGGGGACCGGTTACATGCTGACGCGCGGCCCGACGCGGGCCTTACGCCCCTGGGAACAGGCGGGCGCAGAACGCTACCCCGATCCGATGCGCGCGGCGCTGTCTTACGCGATTCTCGCGCCAAGCCCCTATAACCGGCAGCCCTGGCTTGTGCAGTTGCACGGCCCGCACGATGCGCTGCTTTACTGCGATCTCGACCGGCTGCTGCCCTATACCGATCCGTTCAACCGGCAAACCGTGATCGCGCTTGGTTGCTTTCTGGAACTGTTTTCGTTGGCGGCGGCGCAGGCAGGCTTCGCGGCGCAAATAACGCTGTTTCCTGAGGGCGACCCGGGCAACGGGCTTGACAAGCGGCCCATCGCCCGGCTGCATCTCGCGCCGCAGCCCGATATCCCCAAGGATCCGCTGTTTGCGCATTGCCGCGCGCGGCGCACGACCCGCGAACCCTTTGATATGGGTCGCGCGGTCCCGGCCGAACCACTCGCCCGGATGGCCCGCGCCACCCGGGCAACAACATCCGTCCGGTTTGGCGCGACCCGCGATCAGGCGGAGGCCGAGCAGCTGCGCCAGCTTGCCCGCGACGGCGTGCATCAGGAATTCGCCAGCCGCACGGTGCGGCAGGAAACCGCCGATTTCATGCGGATCGGCCGCCGCGAGATCGAACAAAGCCCCGACGGCATCGCGGTTTCCAACCCGGTTGTCGAGCTTTTGCAGCAATTTGACCTGATCGACCGGGAAAACATGGCGGCCCGCAAATCACGCGCCTTTGCCCTGGGGTTTGAGCGGATGGAACAGCTCGCTCTTGCCAGCCCGGGCTTCTTCTGGATCGCCACCGCCGATAATGACCGGGGCAGCCAGATCGCCGCCGGACGTGCCTATCTGCGCGCGTCATTGCAGGCCACCGCCGACGGGCTGGCCATGCAGCCGCTGAGCCAGACGCTGCGCGAATATCCGGGCATGCGCAAGCTCTATGTAAAGCTGCACCGGCTGCTGATGGAACAGCCCGGCGAGCGGATCCAGATGCTGGCGCGGATCGGCTATGCCGATCGGGTTCCGCCCGCCCCGCGATGGCCGCTTGAGCACCGGCTGCGGGCAACCGGGGTAAGCTGATCGCGCGCATCAGCCGGTAGCATTGCCGCGCAACATCATATAGACAGAATGCAACAGATACGCGCCACAATGCGACAGAATGAGACAACTGTTGCAAACTGTCGCGCAACAGGTCCGACGGGAGCGGAGAAGATGGCGGTAACTATCCCCTTTGTACGCGATATCGCGTTCGAATATGGCGTTTGCGAATGGGTGTCGCCGCTGATCCGCAGGGTGATCTGCAATAATCCGAGCGGCTTCACCTTCAAGGGGACGGGCACCTATATCGTGGGCCGCGGCAAGGTCGCGGTGATCGATCCGGGCCCGCTTGATGAGGCGCATGTCGCCGCGATCCTGAAGGCGGTTGAGGGGGAAACGGTCACCCATATCCTGATCACCCACACCCATATGGACCATTCCCCCGCCACCACACCGCTCAAGGCGGCGACCGGCAACCCGCCCGCCTATGGCTTCGGCCCGCATGGGGAAGGCAAGATCCTGGCCGGACAATCGGTCGAAGCAGGGGGTGATCAGGACTTCACCCCCGATATCCGCGTTGCCCATGGCGATGTCATCGAAGGCGATGGCTGGACCATCGAATGCGTGCATACGCCGGGCCATACCTCGAACCATCTGTGCTTTGCCCTGCGCGAGGAAAAGGTGCTGTTCACCGGCGATCATGTGATGGGCTGGTCAACCAGCGTCATCTCGCCGCCCGACGGGGATATGCGCGATTATATGGCAAGCCTCGATCTGCTGCTGACGCGCGACGATGCGGTGTACTGGCCGACCCATGGCCCGGCCATCACCGACCCCCATCCTTTTGTCCGCGCCTTCATCGACCATCGCGCGGAACGCGACGCGCAGATCCTTGCCTGTCTGGCGGACGGGATCGACACGATTGCCGGGATGGTCAAGCGGATGTACGCCGATGTGAACCCGCTGCTGCATCCGGCGGCGGCGCGGTCGGTGCTGTCGCATCTCATCAATCTTGTGCAGCAGGGCAAAGTGACGATCGCGGATGGCGCAGCACCCGGACCCGATGCACGCTACCGTCTGGGCTGACAGGCAAACCGGCAAAGGTCCGACACGCAAATGTGACGGTGGCGACAGCAAAGCAATGGATCAAACCTTGTTGACTTGCCCCGGCGCGATGCGAAAGGTTACATGATCGCCATGCAACGCTTCGCCAACCCTGCAAATTTTCTGGCCCTCGCCACGCGGCTGACCCCGTTCATGGCGGCGATCGCCTTCATTCTGCTGGCGGTCGGCAGCTATCTGGCCCTGTTCGTCGCACCCCCCGATTATCAGCAAGGCGATACGGTACGCATCATGTTCGTACATGTTCCCGCCGCCTGGATGACGACCTTCTGCTTCGGCGCGATGGCGGTTGCGAGCGCGGTCGGGCTGATCTGGGGGCATCCGGTCGCCTATGTCGCCGCCAAGGCGACAGCCCCCATCGGCGCGGCCTTCACCGTCATGGCCCTTGTCACGGGCGCATTATGGGGGCAGCCCATGTGGGGCACCTGGTGGGTGTGGGACGCAAGGCTGACCTCGGTCCTGATCCAGCTTTTTATCTATCTTGGCTATATGGCGCTGTGGAACGCGATCGAGGATCCCGTGCGCGGCGCCAAGGCCACAGCGATCTTCGCGCTTGTCGGGGCGGTCAATCTGCCGATCATCAAATTCTCGGTCGAATGGTGGAACACCCTGCATCAACCCGCCAGCATCGCACGGGTGGAAGGCCCCGCGATCCATAGCAGCATCCTGATCCCGCTTCTGATCATGCTGGCCGGATTTACGGTTTTCTATGTCTGGCTGCTGCTTGTGCGGATGCGGCGCGAAATTCTGGCGCGGCGCATCCGGTCGATCCAGCTGGCGCGCACCCGCAGCCTGCAAATGGGGGAGGCCGGCTGACATGGCGGAATTTTTTGCAATGGGCGGTTTTGCCGCCTTCGTCTGGCCGGCCTGGCTTACTGTCATCGTGCTGATGGCCGGCATCGCAGTTGCCAGCCTGCGCGGATTGCGGCAGGCGCAAGCCACCCTGGACGCCCTTGAATCCGAGGCGGAGCGCACATGACCCGCAAGCGCAGACGGCTTTATCTTGTGATCGGCGCGATGGCGCTGCTCGGCATTGCCGCGGCGCTTGTGCTAACCGCGATACGCGATACGCTTGTATTTTTCTACAGCCCGGCGGAACTGACCGAAAAGGATATCGCACCGGGCAAGAATTTCAGGCTGGGCGGTCTGGTCGCCGAAGGTTCGGTCGAGAAATTGCCCGACGGCCTCACCACCCGCTTTGTCATCACCGATCTCAGCGCCGAGGTGCCGGTGCTTTATCGTGACCTGCTGCCCGATCTGTTCCGCGAAGGGCAAGGTGTTGTGGCCGAAGGCACGCTCAACCCCGAAGGGGTTTTCATGGCCCGGCAGGTGCTGGCCAAACATGATGAGAATTACATGCCGCCCGAGGTTGCCGAGGCACTGAAAAAGTCCGGGCAATGGCAAGGCGATTCGGGGCAAGGCGATTCGGGGCAAGGCGATTCGGAACTGGGCACCGCGGAAACGGAATAGGACAGGCAGGCAAGCATGCTTCCAGAGATCGGAAATTTCGCCCTTGTGCTGGCCCTTGTGCTGGCAATTATTCAGGGCAGCCTGCCGATGATCGGCGCGCAGATCGGCAACCGGCAATTGATGGCGGTGGCCGAACCCGCCGCATTCGGACAGTTCCTGTTCGTCGCCATCGCCTTCGCGGTCCTGACCCATGCCTTTGTGGTGTCGGATTTTTCGGTGCTGACGGTTGTCGCCAATTCCCACAGCGCGAAGCCCATGCTCTACAAAATTTCGGGTGTTTGGGGCAATCATGAGGGCAGCCTTGTCTTGTGGGTGCTGATCCTCACCCTGTTCGGCGCGGCCGTTGCCCTGTTCGGGCGCAATTTACCGACCAGCCTGCGCGCGCGGGTGTTGAGCGTGCAGGCGATGATCGCGGCCGGTTTTCTGCTGTTCATGCTGCTGACCTCGAACCCGTTCTTGCGGGTGATCCCGCCGCCGCCCGACGGCAACGGGCTTAACCCGCTATTGCAGGATCCTGGTCTCGCCTTTCATCCGCCGTTCCTTTATCTCGGTTATGTCGGCTTTTCGATGGCCTTTTCATTTGCCGTTGCCGCCCTGATCGAGGGCCGCGTCGATCCGGCCTGGGCGCGCTGGGTCCGCCCCTGGACGCTGGCCGCCTGGTGTTTTCTGACGATCGGTATCGCCATGGGCTCCTGGTGGGCCTATTACGAGCTTGGCTGGGGCGGCTGGTGGTTCTGGGACCCGGTGGAAAATGCCTCTTTCATGCCCTGGCTGCTTGGCACCGCCCTGCTGCATTCGGCTATCGTCGTGGAAAAGCGCGATGCCTTGAAAAGCTGGACCCTGCTGCTGGCGATCCTCACCTTCTCGCTCAGCCTGCTTGGCACCTTCATCGTGCGCTCCGGGGTGCTGACATCGGTGCATGCCTTTGCGACCGATCCATCGCGCGGTGTTTTCATCCTTGCCCTGCTGATCGTGGCGATCGGCGGCTCGCTGACGCTGTTTGCGATTCGCGCGCCGGCATTGAAGGGCGGCGGGCTGTTCTCACCGATCAGCCGCGAGGCCGCGCTTGTGCTCAATAACTGGCTGCTGGCGACCGCCTGCGCGACGGTACTGCTGGGTACGCTTTATCCGCTATTCATGGATGCGCTGAGCGGCGGAGAGGACAAGGTGACCGTCGGGCCGCCCTACTATAATGCGACATTCGTGCCGCTGATGATTCCGCTGCTTATCGCCATGAGTATCGGGCCGCTGCTTGCGTGGAAGCGGGGCGATCTGCCTGGCGTGCTGCAACGGCTGAAATTCGCGGCAATCATTTCCGCGCTTATCGGGCTGGCGACGCTTTATCTGAGCTGGGGCGGGCCGGTGCTCGCGGCATTCGGCATCGCACTTGGCGCGTGGCTGATCCTCGGACCGGTGACCGACGCGGTCGAGCGGACAAAGCTGTTCCGCGCGCCGCTTGCGCAAAGCTGGGCGCGGGCCCGCGGGCTGCCGCGCGCAAGCTGGGGCGCGATGATGGCGCATGCGGGCATGGGGGTGCTCGTCCTCGGCATCACCGGCAGCACCGCCTGGACGGAGGAGAAAATCACCGTCATGCGCCAGGGGGAAACGGTCACGGTCGGCGGTTATGACTATCGCTTTGAGGGCGCGGAACAGGTTGCAGGCCCCAATTACAGCGCCATACGCGGGCATTTCAGCGCCAGCCGGGATGGGCGTGAAATCGCGACCCTGGCGCCTGAGGCGCGCAGCTATCCCACCCCGCCGATGGACACCACCGAAGCCGCGATCCACCCGCGTCTGAGCGGCGATCTGTTCGCGGTGATCGGCGAAAGGCAGGCAGATGGCGGCTGGGCGGCACGGCTTTATTTCCGGCCGTTTCTGTCCTGGATCTGGGTCGGCTGCATCCTGATGACTTTGGGCGGCGTCATCAGCCTGACCGACCGGCGCCACCGGGTGGGCGCACCGCGCCGGGCCATACCGAAAAACCGCACACAGAAGCCAGGCGCATCGCAGCCTGCCCCGGCGGAGTGACGATCATGCGCTGGCGCAGTTTCATCCCGCTTGCCCTGTTCGGGGTTTTGGCCGTCGCGCTGTTTGTCGGGCTTGACCTCAATCCGCGGATCATCCCATCCGCGCTTATCGGTAAACCCGCGCCCGCGCTTGACCTGCCACCGCTGCCGGGCAAGGAACCCGGGCTGGTCGCCGCCGCACTGCGCGACGGGAAGCCGACACTTGTCAATATCTGGGCCTCCTGGTGCGGTCCCTGCCGGATCGAGCATCCGCAGCTTATGGCGTTGGCCGAAGACAATGTCATTCGCATGATCGGCGTCAACTACAAGGATCAGCAGGCCAATGCCCTGCGCTTTCTCGCGCAACTTGGCGACCCTTACGAATCCGTCGGGGTTGATGCCACCGGCCGGACATCGATCGACTGGGGCGTTTACGGGGTGCCCGAAACCTTCATCCTGGATGGGAAAGGTCAGATCCTGCTCAAACATGTCGGACCGATCCGGGAAAAGGACCTGCAGGAGAAAATCCTGCCCGCAATCGCCGCAGCAAAGCAGGGATCTGGATCATGAGACACCGCTTCTTTCTGCCGCTGCTATTCGCCTTGCTGTTACCATTACAGGCGATGGCGATTGCTTTCGATGTGGAGCAACTGCCCGATCCCACACAAGAGGCCCGCGCCCGCACCCTGATGCGCGAGCTGCGTTGCCTTGTCTGCCAGAATCAGTCGATCGAGGATTCGAATGCCACGCTTGCCAAGGATCTGCGCAAGATCGTCCGGCAGCGGATCGAAGCCGGCGACAGTGATGCGGAGGTAAGGCAGTTTCTGGTCGACCGGTATGGTGAATGGGTATTGATGCGGCCACCCTTCAAACTGACCACCTTGCTGTTGTGGCTTGGCCCGGTGCTACTGCTGGCGGTGGGGGGGATCGCTCTGCTAATCGGCATAAGACGCGGAAAACAAGTGCAGCAGGCACAGGCGCTGAGCCCGGAGGAAGAAGCCCGGATTGAGGCATTGACCCGCGACCCCTGAGCCGGCGCGAAGCGGGGCAAGCACGAATTATCGCAGGGCAGACCCGACCGCGCCCGTCTGTTAACTTTTCGCCAATTTTTGTCTGGCAAACTTGGCATTCAGTGTTCCTGATCCATGGAATTGTGTCTTCATGCCCGTTATCGGCCCCTCCAATCTGATCGGTGCGCAGGCCTATGCCTCGCAAATCCGCCGCCAATCAGCGGAAAATACCGATGTGCGCGCAGCGGCCATTCAGCGCGAGGCAAGCGAACGGACAAGCCGGCAGCAAAGCGCGCGCGATGAAGCGGTCCGTATCGATTTGCGGCAGGTCGATGCGAAACGCACCGCCCGGCAGCTTGAGTTGGCGGAATTGAGCGAAGCGCGGCCTGAGCAAGGCACAAGCAGGCTGAGCAGCGCGTTGAACCCGACCCTTGGCGAAGTTGAACGCCGCGCCAATCCCGAAGCGCAGCCCCGCCCGGCACCGGCCAGCCGCGAAGCCCCCAACGGGGCGGCCAGAGAGCGCTTCGTGCCGCCGGGCACACAGCTCGATATTCGCGTCTAAATTTCCTGCTCGGGCTCAGGCGCGCTTGCCCCCGCCCATTCCGCGCGCACGGCGTGATCTGTTTCCCCCGCCAGATAGCGAGCGCTGAGCTTGGTAATCTGCGCCGCATCGGCAAGCTGCCCCACCGCCCAGACCGCCATCGCGCGAACAAGCGGTGAGCGGTCTTCAAGCAACCGCACCACCGCCCCGAGCAAGGCCCGGTCACCGCTATTGCCCGCCGCGATAAGGCAATTGCGCACAAACCGGTCACGCCCCGTGCGCTTGATCGGCGAACCGGCAAAACGCGCCCGGAACGCCACATCGTCAAGTTCGAGCAATTCACCCAAATGCGGGTTATCGGCGCTGGCGCGCGGGTGAAAGGCGGCTTCGGACGCGGTGCGCGCCCATTTGTTCCACGGACAGACAGCCAGACAATCGTCGCAGCCATAAATCCGGTTGCCCATGGCGCGGCGGAATTCGGGCGCGATATGGCCTGCATATTCGATCGTCAGATAGGAGATGCAGCGCCGCGCATCGAGCTGGCGCGGTGCGGGAAACGCGCCTGTCGGACAGATATCGAGACAGGCGCGGCAGGAACCGCAATGATCGGGCTCCGGATTATCGGGGGTAAGCGGCAAGGTCGTGAATATCGCCCCCAGAAACAGCCAGGAGCCGAATTGCCGCGACACCAGATTGGTATGCTTGCCCTGCCAGCCAAGCGCGGCGGCGCGCGCCAGCGGCTTTTCCAGGACCGGCGCGGTGTCGACGAACACCTTGACCTCAGCCCCGGTTTCGCGATGCAGCCAGCCGGCAACCTTTTTCAGCCGCTTTTTCACGATAATGTGATAATCGCGCCCCTGGGCATAGCAGGAGATATTGCCCGCCGATCGGTGCGCAAGCTTTTCCATCGGGTTGCGCGCAGGCGCATAATTCATCCCCAGCATGATGACGCTGCGCACATCAGGCCACAAGGTGAAGGGATCGGCCCGGCGATCCGCCTTGGCCGCAAGCCACGCCATCTCCCCCTGCCGGCCGAGGGCAAGGAACGTTCTGAACCGCGCGCCATCTTCGGCAATCGCGGCGGGATCGGCGATGCCAAACGCCGCAAACCCCGCCGCATCTGCCTCAGCCCGCAGCCGGGAAACCAGATCCTGTGGTCCTTGCTGCCCCACTCAAAAATCCAGATCCGTGTAATGGGCGGGCGGGGAAAAGCCCGCGACCTTATCGGCAAGCAGCGGGCGGAAACTCGGCCGGGATTTGATCGGCGCATACCATTCCTTGACCAGCGGATAATCGTCCCACGGCACCTCTCCCAGAAAATCGAGACAGGAAAGCTGCGCCGCGGCGGCAATATCGGCGAGGCTGAATTCCGCCCCCCCGAGCCAGCGGCGATGATCGATCAGATTGGACATATATTTCAGATGAATGGCAAGATTCGCATAGCCCGCGCGCAGAGCCTGCCCGTCAGGGGTACCATGCCCCATCAACCGCTTGTTGAGCTTTTCATAGAGGATATAGGCGGTCACCTCGCGGTGAAATTTCTGATCGAACCAGGCAACCAGCCGCCGCACCTCGGCGCGCGCGGCCGGATCAAAGCCGATCAGGCGCCGGTCGGGATAGGCCTCATCGAGATATTCGCAGATCGCCTGACTGTCGCAGATGACGGGCCGGGCCGCTTCTTCCACCAGCACCGGCACCTGTGCGGCGGGATTGAGCCGCACGAATTCGGGCCGCCGCTGCCAGGGATATTCGGCGTGCAGGGTGAAGCCGAGCCCCTTTTCCGCAAGCGCGAGACGCACCTTGCGGCAGAAGGGAGAGAGCGGCAGATGATAGAGCATACGCATGCGCGCACTTTATCGTATCTTGCAAATAGCCGATAGCGGTGTGGGGTGATATAGATGCCCTGCGGACAGGGGTAACAAGGCCGGGGCGAACAGGCAGAGGCGGGGTATTTCCAGCGGTATAACCGATACCGGCTTGCCCCGATGCGCCGCTCCCGCGCCAATTATATGCGCCTTCAACTGCCTGACGCGGGGTAATTGACCGGGACCATTCAGTGACTTTTTTACAAATTTTCATTCTGGCCCTGATCCAGGGCATTACCGAATTCCTGCCGATTTCATCCTCGGGCCATCTTGTCCTTCTTCCCTTGCTCACCGACTGGCCCGATCAGGGGCTTTTGCTTGATGTCGCGGTGCATGTGGGGACGCTTCTGGCCGTGATGATCTATTTCCGCCGCGACGTGCTGCGGATGGCGCTTGGCGTGCGCCATCTTTCCCAAGGCCGGCGCAGCGCGGAAGCCCGGCTTGTCAGCCTGATCGCGCTATCGGCGCTACCGATCATCCTCGCAGGCCCCGTTCTGCTCTATTTCGATCTGACGGGGCTGATGCGCAATGCAGCGCTGATCGGCTGGACCACGCTGGGTTTTGGCATTCTGCTTTATATCGCCGATCAGTTGGGGGTAACGATTTACCGGCTGGAACATCTGCGGCTGCATACGGCAATCTGGCTCGGGCTTGCGCAGATCCTTGCGCTTGTTCCGGGCACCAGCCGTTCGGGCATCACGATTACAGCGGCGCGGATTTTCGGGTTCGAGCGGCGCGATGCGGCGCGCATTTCCATGCTGATGTCGATCCCGACGATTGCCGGAGCGGGCCTGCTTGGCGGGATCGAACTTTACCGCAGCGGCGAAACAACCCTGCAAAGCGAGGCGGTTTTCGCCGCGACACTTGCCTTCGGATCGGCGCTGCTGGCTATCAGGCTATTCATGAAATGGCTTGAACGCGCCAGCCTGACGCCTTTTGTGATCTACCGCATCCTGCTCGGGGCGGGGCTGCTGATCTGGGTATATTATTTCAACTAACCTGCCCCCGGGCGCAGCCGGTCAGGCATATTTGCGGCTATCGAACTGCCCGGTCCGCCGATAGCGATGCAGATAGCTTGGCAGAATAACTTCGGCCGATGTCGGGTTCGCGATACCAAGATCGGCAAGGCCGGGCAGATCGTCGGCCGGCACATTGTCGATCTGCAACTGATTGACCTGATCGACGGTCAGCAGCGGTTTGGGCAATAATTGCAGAAACGCCGCCTGTATTCTGGCGGCGAAAACCGGCACCGGCAGCAACAGACGCCGACGTTCGGTTTCTTGCAGCACAAGCGCCATCAGCTCGCGGAAGCTGTAGATGCGCGGACCGCCGAGCTCGTAAATCGCGCCAGCGGTGGCCGGATCGTCGAGCGCGGCCAAAATCGCATCGGCGACATCGCCCACATAGACGGGCTGGAAGCGGGTCTCGCCGCCGCCAATCAGGGGCAGCGCCGGCAAAAAACGCGCCAGCGCGGCAAACCGGTTGAAGAAATCATCTTCCGGGCCGAACACAAGCGAAGGACGCAGGATCGTCGCCTCGGGGAATTCTTCGCGGCAGGCTGCCTCCCCCGCCGCCTTGCTGCGCCCGTATTTCGACGGCGAATCCGGATCCGCCCCGATCGCCGAGACATGGATGAGCCGCTTGACCCCTTCCGCGCGCGCCGCCCGGGCAATCGCGCCGACCCCCGCATGATGCACCGCGTCGAATTTCTGCGGCCCCGATTCGTTCAGGATCCCGACCAGATTGATCGCATAGTCCGCCCCTTTCAGCGCCCGTGCGATAGTGCTTGGATAACGGATATTGACCTGCACCGGCTCGATCTGGCCGACATCGCCCATCGGCTTGAGAAAGCCCGCGAGATTAGGCTCGCGCACCCCCGCACGTACGCGGATACCGCGCTTCGCCAACCGCCGAATGAGATGGCGCCCGATAAACCCGGATCCGCCAAATACCGTGATCAGTTCGCCCGCCATAACACCCTCTTCATTCTCGTCCGGCTTTGTTTCCCGCAAGCCATGCGACAGCCGCAAACCCGGAAATTCATCGCATATACCCTTTTAACGCAGACTTACCCGAAAAGGTATAAAAGACCAACAGCCTTGCTCTCCCGCCGGATTCGGGCAACGAGAATTTGCCGCAATTCAGAAAAACCTTTGACATTGCCGCCGTGCAAAGCTACGTCAACGCCCTGTTGGGCCCAGGTGGCGGAATTGGTAGACGCGCTAGCTTCAGGTGCTAGTGCCCGTATGGGCGTGGAAGTTCGAGTCTTCTCCTGGGCACCATCCGCAATTGTTCCTCCGCAATTGCTCCCCTGCAATTGTTCCATTGCGCATATCTGCGGCATTGGAACTCTGTTAAGCTTGCCGCGCTAGTTTTGGCGCCCATTGGCAAGATTTGAGAATTTCATGGATATCCAGTTTCATACCGGCGACCTTCCCGATCATGTGCAGTTTCGCGATTCGGTTGCGATCGATACGGAAACAATGGGGCTGAACCCGCTGCGCGACCGGTTATGCGTTGTGCAGCTTTCCGCCGGCGACGGATCGGCGCATCTTGTGCGGCTGCCCAAGGGGCAATATGCGGCGCCCAACCTCAAGCGCCTGCTCGCGGACCCCGGAATCATCAAGATTTTCCACTTCGCCCGCTTTGATGTGGCGGTGCTGAAACATTATCTTCAGGTCGATACAACGCCGATCTATTGCACCAAGATCGCGTCGAAACTGATCCGTACCTATACCGACCGGCACGGCTTGCGCGATGTGTGCAAGGAACTGCTGAATGTGGATATTTCAAAGGGTCAGCAAAGCTCGGACTGGGGCAATGACGATTTGAGCGACGCACAATGCAAATATGCCGCCTCGGACGTTTTGCATCTGCATGCCCTGAAAAGCCATCTCGACACCATGCTGGAACGTGAAGGCCGGCGGGAGCTTGCCCAGGCCTGCTTCGATTTTCTGCCGGTCCGGGCGGAACTCGACCTTCTGGGCTGGTCGGAGACCGATATTTTCTCCCATTGACCCGGAACGCCGCCGCGCAACAATCGCCGCTGGCATAATTGACCGATGATCCTGCGCAATTGCCGCGATAAGCATCTGAAATATTTGACCAATAGAGTTTAGCTGCGCATACTCGGGGAATCTGGCATGATTTTCGCTTTGCGGCGAAATTTCATCGCGCATCGGCAAGCGCAACCTTTTGTCCGATCAGCGGGAGCACGCTTTAGTTCATGAGCTCTGACAAGACCATCACCTCCGGTGCCACATCCGGCGCGCATCCTGTTGACGCGCCGGAAATCGCGGCGGGACGGCGCGTACTGACGACAGCGGCGCAGGCGCTGCAGTCGATGGCGCAATCGCTTGATGGGGAATTTACCCGCGCGGTGGATATCTTATGCGCGGTGCATGGCCGGGTGATTGTCAGCGGCATGGGAAAAAGCGGCCATATTGCCCGCAAGCTTGCCGCAACGCTCGCCTCCACCGGCACGCCCGCCCAGTTCATTCACCCCGGCGAGGCAAGCCATGGCGATCTGGGCATGATCACGCCAGCCGATGCCTGCCTGATGCTGTCCAATTCAGGCGAAACCCCCGAGCTTAACGATCTGATCGCACATACGCGCCGCTACAAGATCCCGCTGATCGGCGTCGCGCGTCATCCCGAATCCACCTTGCTGCGCAGCGCCGATGTCGCGCTTGTGCTGCCGCCCGCACCCGAAGCCTGCCCCATGGGCAAGGCGCCGACGACATCAACGACGGTGACCTTGTCGCTTGGCGACGCGCTGGCCGTGGCCGTGATGGAGCGCAAGGGGTTTTCTATCGACGATTACCGGTTGCTGCATCCGGGCGGCCAGATCGGCAAGTCTCTCCTGCGGGTGCGCGATCTGATGCATCTGGATAATCTGCCGCTCGTCGGCCCTGACGCCGATATGCGCGAAGTCCTGCTGGTCATGACGTCGGGACGGTTCGGTTGCGCCGGTGTGGTGAATGCCGAGGCGGCGCTGATCGGAATCATCACCGATGGCGATCTGCGCCGTCATATGACAGATGGGGGTTTGCTGTCGCTGCGGGCGGAAGATGTGATGACCGCCAACCCCAAAACCATTCACGAATCAGCGCTTGCCGCCGAAGCGCTGGGGCTGATGGCAGGCAAAATCACCTGCCTGTTTGTCAGTAAAGACAATAGCGGCAATGGGACACGAGCGAAACCGGTCGGCATTCTGCATATCCATGACTGTCTGCGCGCGGGGGTTGCCTGATGGCGGAGACGGATAGCGAGGATATGTTGAAGACCGCGCGCGCACCGCTGCCCGCCAATGCGGATCTCAACCGGCGCAGCCGGCGTATCCGTATCCTGAAAGTGCTGCTGCCGCTGACCGCGGTTGCCCTGCTGATCGGTATCATCGCCTGGCCGGGTATTATCAGCACGGATGCGAATTTTGCGCTGACTTATGCCAATATTTCCACGGTCAATGACGATTTGCGCATGATCAGCCCGCGCTTCACCGGAAGCGATGCGCAAAATCGCCGCTATATCATCACCGCCGATATGGCGACCCAGCAGGAAAGCGACCGCGAGCTTGTGACGCTTGATATTCTGCAGGCGGATATTGCGATGGCGGATGGCTCATGGCTCGCGGTGAGCGCGGCCACCGGCGAATTTCATACCGGCCGGCAGACCCTGCTGCTGGAAGGCCGGATCGACGCCTATTCGGATCTTGGTTACGAATTCCACGCCAAGACAGCGGCAATCGATCTGAATGAAGGCAGCCTGACAAGCGATCTGCCCGTGCAGGGCCAGGGTCCGCTGGGGCAGCTTTCGGCAAACGGTATCCGCGTGAGCGAGCGGGGCCAGAACATGCTGTTTATCGGCGGCGTCAAGGTCACGATTTTCCCGCAGACAGGAGCGGCAAGTTAATGCGTCTGTTGCCCCGGCCGATATTTCAGAAAATTTTAGGACGCGTTTGCATGACTGGCAGCAGCATGATTTCTTACTGGCAACGGTTCGGATATGGCATGACATATGTCCTTGCGGTCAGCCTGCTCTGCCTCGCATTCGCCACACCCGCCACCGCCCAGAACGGCAAGCCGCAACTGGGCTTTGCGCATGACACAAGCCAGCCGCTTGAAATCACCGCCGACAGCCTGGAGGTCGCGCAGCAGAACCAGACGGCGGTTTTTGTCGGTAATGTGCGCGCATCCCAGGGTGAGCTGCAGCTGACCGCGGACAGCCTGCGGGTCTATTATCGCGATCAGGGCAGCAGCCAGACCCCGACCCAGGGGGCGATATCCCGGCTTGATGCGATCGGCAATGTCACCATGACCTCGCCCGCGGAATCGGCGACCAGCGAATGGGCGGTTTACGATGTCGACAAGGGGGCCATCACCCTGGGCGGGCAGGTGGCGCTGACACGCGGGGAAAATATCATCCGCGGCGCCCAGCTTGTGGTGGATCTGAATACCGGGCTAAGCCGGATCGTTGGCACGGGCGGCAATCAGGGACGCGTGAAGGGCGTTTTCGTACCCGCGCAACAGGGCAAGAAATAGGTTGGGGAATGGCGAAAATGCAGCGCGAAGATAAAGCCACGGGCGCATCGGGCGCATCGGGCGAAGGACCGCGACAGATACCGGAAGGCGAAGATAACGGCCCCAGGCTGGTGCAGGAAAATAGCGGCCTTGTCGCTGACCGGATTGGCAAAAGTTACAAGAAAAGGCCCGTCGTCCGCGAGGTCAGCCTGAAGCTGCAGCGTGGCGAAGTCGTTGGGTTGCTAGGACCCAACGGGGCGGGCAAGACGACCTGTTTTTATATGATCACCGGGCTGATCGGCGTCGATACCGGGGCGATCCGGCTTGACGGGCACGATGTCACGCAGCTTCCCATGTATCGTCGCGCACGCCTTGGGGTCGGCTATCTGCCGCAGGAGGCCTCGATCTTTCGCGGCCTGACGGTCGAACAGAATATTCAGGCGATCATCGAAATGGTCGAACCCGATGCCGATCACCGGGAGGCGATCCTCGACGAATTGCTGGCGGAGTTTTCGATTACCCATTTGCGCCGGACGCCGGCCTTGGCGCTGTCGGGCGGCGAAAGACGGCGTGTCGAAATCGCACGCGCGCTGGCCACCCGCCCCGCCTTCATGCTGCTTGACGAACCGTTTGCCGGCATCGACCCGATTGCCATCGGCGATATTCGCGAACTTGTCGGGCAGCTGTGCGAACGCGGCATTGGCGTGCTGATTACCGATCACAATGTGCGCGAAACACTCGATCTGATCGACCGGGCCTATATCATCCATGAGGGCCGGGTATTGATGGAGGGCAAACCGGAAGAAATTGTCGGCAATCAGGATGTCCGGCGGGTTTATCTCGGTGAGCGTTTCAGTCTTTAACATCCAGCAACCATTCGGCATTAGAATTTCTTAGCGATTAAGAAAGGACTGTGGCAGGAACAATGGCGCTGTCGCCCCGACTGGAACTCAAGCAGACGCAGGGTCTTGTCATGACCCCGCAATTGCAGCAGGCAATCAAACTGCTGCAATTGTCGAATATTGAGCTTGAGGCCTATGTTGCCGCCGAGATGGAGCGTAATCCGCTGCTCGACTGGGATGACGGCAATGCACGCGATCAGCGTGACGATCATCCGCATGCAGATACCGATAGCGCGACCGACCGGTCACCCACCGCCACTCAAGGGCCCGAAGCCGGGCTCGATCTGCGCGAGGATGCGCCCGCCGCAGGCGCGACCGATACGCTCGATACCGACTATGAAAATCTCTATGATGGCGATAGCGGCTCGGATACCGCGCGTGAACCAGCCTCGCAGCCTTCCCTGACCGGCGAAAGCTGGGCCAATGCGGGCGGCGAGGGCCGCGGCGGCAGCTTCGAGCTGCGTGAATTCAATTTCGACGAAATGGTCGGTGCGGAAATCTCCCTGCGCGATCACCTGATCGAACAGCTTCATCTGGCTACCGGCAATCCGCAGCATCAGCTGATCGGGGTGCAGTTGATCGACAGCCTGGATGAGGCGGGCTATCTGCGCGAGCCATTGACCGAACTCGCCGCCCGCATCGGCTGCACATTGCCGGATGCCGAAACTGTGCTGGAAATCCTGCAGCAATTCGAACCGACCGGCGTCTTTGCCCGCGATCTTGTGGAATGTCTTGCATTGCAGTTGCGCGAACGCAACCGCTGCGACCCGGCGATGCAGGCCTTGCTCGACAATCTCGCACTGCTGGCGCAGCGCGACAAGGATGCGCTGATACAGTTGTGCGGCGTCGATGCGGAAGATCTGTCGGACATGATCGCCGAGCTACGCGCACTCAATCCCAAGCCCGGTCTGAGCTTTGGCGGCGCGCCGGTGCAGCCGATCGTCCCTGACGTCTTCGTGCAGCGAGCCAATGACGGCAGCTGGAAGGTCGAACTCAATAACGCCACTTTGCCGCGGGTGCTCGTCAATGCGCAATATTGCGCCTCAATCGATACGCGCCACGCCAAGCCCGAGGAACGGCAATATATTTCCGAATGCCTGAGCAACGCCAACTGGCTCGTGAAAAGCCTGGCGCAGCGCGCGCGAACCATTCTCAAGGTTTCGTCGGAAATCGTGAAGCAGCAGCATGGCTTTTTCGAACATGGCGTGTCGCATCTGAAGCCGCTCAATCTGCGCACTGTGGCCGAGGCAATCGATATGCATGAATCGACAGTCAGCCGCGTGACCGCAAACAAATATGTGGCCACAAGCCGCGGCATCTACGAAATGAAATATTTCTTTACCGCATCGATCGCCTCAAGCCGGGGCGGCGACGCGCATTCGGCTGAATCTGTCCGTCATCAGATCAAAACCCTGATCGATGGCGAGGCGCCCGATAAAATTCTGTCTGATGACAAACTTGTCGCATTGCTGCGGGCGCAAGGAATTGATATTGCACGGCGCACCGTCGCGAAATATCGCGAAGCGATGCGCATCCCCTCATCGGTGCAACGGCGGCGCGAAAAACGCCTGTCCGCCTGAGGTCGGCAATTCCGGGCCGGCCGCTTCCCTGCCCCTGCTTGCTGCCTACTTGTTCAGAAGATCGCGCACCTGCCGGTTGACGAAGGCAATCTTCGCAACACTCAGCATGCCGGTCCGCATTTCCTGCATAAGCTCCGCGGTGCGGCGTACCGTCCGCGCATGACTTGCAAGCCAGGCATCGACCGATTCCTCGGGCCCGAGCTTTTCATCCAGGATAAGCGCCTGTGACGTCAGCACCCGTTGCTGCCCGAACAGATCGTCGATCATGGCATTCATGGCAAGCCGCTCCCAATGCCCGTCAACAACGCCGCCTTCGGCACTGGCCCGCAGCCAGTCGAGCTGCAATTCCGATCCGACCTTGAAGAAGGCACAGGCGACATCGCCGATCTTGCGGCCCGTATCGCGCGCAACCAAGACCATTTCCGCCGCCGCCGCCATCGGCTCGAATGCCGCCGCCTCCCAGGCGAGCCGCTCGGGCACATCGGAGCCAAGCAAGTCATTACGCCGCCGCTCGAACGCCGCGGCCTCGAACGCCGACAGATGCCTGTCGATCTCGCCGCGAAGCTGGCCGATTTCGCGCTGATAGATATCGACGGTGGCGCCGATATCAAGCGGCTGCGGCACGTTGCGCAGGAACCAGATCGTCACGCGGCGCAGCAATTCGCGGCCGTCGAGATGCATCTGCCCCTGCACATCCGTGCCGACCTTGTTGTCGAGCGCGGAAAGGGCCTGCCAGCAGCTGCGCATCTGCAGGCTTTCACGCGCCACGACATAGGCGCGCAGAATTTCCGCGACGTCGAAGCCTGTTTCTTCCGCCACCGAATTGACGAAAGTCGGGCCCATCCTGTTGACGACCGAATTGGCCAGCAGCGTGGCGCTGATTTCGCGGCGCAACCGATGGGCACGGATGGCTTCCGTATAGGGCCCGCGCAGCGGTGTGGGGAAATAGTCGATGAGGTCCTGCGCAAGATAGGGCTCATCAGGCACATCGGTATCAAGCAGCGCCTGGAAAAGGTCGTTTTTCGCATAGGCTGTCAGCACAGCGATTTCAGGCCGCGTCAGCCCGGCACCGGCGGCGGCGCGCTCGGACAGCTCCTCATCCTTGGGCAGGAATTCGATCGCAGGATCGAGCTTGCCCTGCCGTTCGAGGCTGCGCATATAGCGCAGATGCGCATCGCGCATCTGATAGGCCTGCATCGCTTCCAGGCTGATCGCAAGGGTTTGCTGATAATTATTGTTCAGCACAAGACCGGCGACCTCGTCGGTCATGTCAGCCAGCAACCGGTCGCGCTGCTTGCCGGTCATATCGCCTGCCGCGACGACCGATCCCAGCACGATCTTGATATTAACCTCATGATCCGAACAATCGACGCCGGCCGCATTGTCCACCGCATCGGTATTGATGCGGCCGCCTTTTTTGGCGAACTCGATCCGCGCCAGTTGCGTGCAGCCGAGATTGGCGCCTTCGCCGACCACCTTGACGCGCAGTTCGGATGCATCGACCCGCACACCTTCATTGGCCTTGTCGCCGACATCGAGATGACTTTCCCCGGCAGCCTTCACATAAGTCCCGATACCGCCGAACCATAACAGGTCCGCATTGGTTTTGAGCAATGCGCGGATCAGGTCGTTGGGGGCAAGTGCCGCGCTCTTCAGGCCCGTCAGGTTCTGAATTTCCGGCGTCAGAGGGATCGACTTCGCCGTACGGCTGAACACACCGCCTCCCTTGCTGATCAGCCCTTTATCGTAATCCTGCCAGGAGGAACGCGGCAGTGCGAACAGCCTTTGACGTTCACGATAGCTTGCAGCCGGATCAGGGTCGGGATCGATGAAAATATCGCGGTGGTCGAAAGCGGCGATCAGACGGGTCTGTTGCGACAGCAACATACCATTGCCGAAAACATCGCCCGACATATCGCCGCAACCGATGGTGGTGAAAGGCGTGGTCTGAATATCGGTGCCCAATTCCCGGAAGTGGCGCTTCACCGCTTCCCACGCGCCGCGTGCGGTAATGCCCATCTTCTTGTGATCGTAGCCCGCCGATCCGCCCGATGCGAACGCATCGTCGAGCCAGAAACCATAATCGCGCGCCACCTGATTTGCGATATCGGAAAAAGTCGCCGTCCCCTTATCGGCCGCGACAACCAGATAAGGATCATCCGCGTCATAGCGCACAAGCTGTGTCGGCGGAACGACCCTGTTATCCACCAGATTATCCGTGAGATCGAGCAAACCCGAAATGAACAGCCGGTAGCAGGCAATCGCCTCTTCCTGCGCGTCATCGCGGGAAGCATTGGCCGGAATTTGTTTCGGGACGAACCCGCCTTTCGAGCCAACCGGCACAATCACGGCGTTCTTGACCTGCTGCGCCTTGACAAGCCCGAGCACCTCGGTCCGGAAATCCTCCCGCCTATCGGACCAGCGCAACCCGCCCCGCGCGACCTTGCCGCCGCGCAGATGCACCCCTTCCACCCGCGGCGAATAGACGAAAATCTCGACTTGCGGCCGTGGTTTGGGCAGTTCGTCGATTGCCTTGCTGTCGAATTTGAAAGACAGATAGCTCTTATGCCCGCCATCCGCACCGGACTGAAAGAAATTCGTCCGCAATGTCGCATCGATCAGATTAAGGAAGCGGCGCAGGATCCGATCGTCGTCAAGACTTGCGACCGCGTCGAGCGCGGCATTGATTTCAGCCCGCAATTTCTTCTGGGCAGCATCACTCCTGCCGGCATTTTCCGGATCGAACCGGAGCGTAAAAACTTCAATCAGCTTACGAACGATACCAGGGTTATCGTTCAGCGCGCGCTCCATATATTCCTGACTGTAGGTGATCGCCGCCTGGCGCAGAAATTTCGTATAGGCCCGTAGAATGACGATCTCACGCCAGCTCAAATCGGCGCGCAAGGCGAGCTTGTTAAACCCGTCATTCTCGACCTGACGCGTCCATAAAGCCTGGAACAGATCTTCAAGCCTGCCCCGCGATTTCGCCAGATCGACCGGCCGACCTTCCGCTTCGCCCATGATGAAATCGTGCAGCCAGAACAGTTCGCCGTCGCGCTTGCGGATCGCGTAGGGATGCTCGCCGATGACACGCAGACCGATATTCTCAAGCATCGGCAGGCAATCGCTCAATGGCACGGCTTCATCGCGCTGAAACAGCTTGAAACGTATCGTCGCCTCGTCATCTTCCACATTGCGGTAGAAGGCGACGCCGATCCCACCCTTTCGCGCGGCAAGATGTTCCATCCGGTCGATGTCATGTACCGCCAGACTGGAATGAAACCGTTCGCAATAATCGCTGGGAAAGCTGTTGCGATATTGATCCCACAGCTTCAGTCCGCGTTCGCCCCCCGCATGGGCGAGAATTGCCTCATGCAGATGATCGGACCATTGCCGGGCCGCCTGATCGATCCGCGTTTCAAGCTGTTCGATATCGACTTGCGGCACAGAACCCGGGGTCGTGCGGATCATGAAATGTACGCGCGCCAGCGGCTCGTCGCCGAATTCAGGCGAAAAACCGGTTACCTTGCCGTCAAAGGATTCCGCCAGCAAATCGCCGATTTCACGCCGCAGATCGGTATGAAACCGCTCGCGGGCGATAAAGACA
The DNA here is from genome assembly GCA_937888955.1 of uncultured Alphaproteobacteria bacterium. Classification (GTDB taxonomy): domain Bacteria; phylum Pseudomonadota; class Alphaproteobacteria; order UBA11222; family UBA11222; genus CALAQW01. Next base: position 24,860 of record CALAQW010000150.1, read on the forward strand.
AGACAGGACACAAAACGCTCAAACCGGTCCTGCCGAATGAAAAGCCGGGTGCGCGGCCGCTCAAGCAAGCGCAGCATACCCAAAGCATTGCCGTAAAGCGTGTCGGATGGCGCCTGGAATAATTCATCGCGCGGATAGGTCGCGAGAATATTCAGCAAAGCCTTGCCGTCATGGCTGTCAGGCGCAAAACCCGCCTTTTTCAGTATCTGGCTGACCTTGTGACGCAATAGCGGAATATCGCCAGGCACCCGGTTATAGGCGCTTGAGGTGAATAGGCCGATAAAGCGTTTTTCACCAATAACCTCACCATCGGCATTGAACTGTTTGACGCCGATATAGTCCATATGGGTCGTGCGATGCACGACCGACCGGACATCGGTCTTGGTAATAATCAGCGGCACCGGCTGTTTCAGATTTTCGATAATCTCATGCGACAGTGAGGCAAGCTCACCGCTGCTGGTGCGGAATAATTTCGTGTCGGGGTCACGCAGCACGCCAAGGCCGCTGGCGGTCCGCAATTTCGCCTCTGCGCCGCTGCCGTTATTTGCAAAGCTGTACTCGGCATAGCCAAGTAAAGTGAAATGATTGTCTTTCAACCATGCCAGGAAGGCTTTCGCCTCGTCGCGCTCGACCACCTCGATGGCGGCGGGCAGCTCGGCCAGCTCAGTAATCGCCTTATCCAGCTGGCTCAGCATGGCCTGCCAGTCGGTCACCGCCGCACGGACATTTTGCAGCACAAATGCCAGATGTCCGCGCAAACCCTCAAGCTTTGCCGTATCCGCCTGTTCGTCGATCGACAGATGAATGAAGGATTCACGCCTGCCTTCCGCCGATAAACCCTGCCACTGCCCCGCATCATCACGCAGGACGCGCATCACCGGATGGCTGACCAGATGGATACCGATCCCCATCCGATTGAGCGCACCGGTGACGGAATCGAGCAGGAAAGGCATATCGTCATTGACGATCTGGACGACGGCATGCGGCGAATGCCAGCCATGGGCCTCGATATCAGGCTGATAGACACGGATTTGCACCGCACCATTTTCGCGGCTTGCCGCCAGTTTATAATGCGCAAGCGCCGCCCCATAAAGGTCGGACGGCGACATCTGCAACAAATCCTCCGCAAGTACATTTTCAAAAAACAACTGGATAAAGCGGTTCAGATCGGCTGTATCGCTTGTTTCACGCTGCTCTGAATAGGCGATGGTTTCTTGCAGGAGCTGCGCTTTTCGCTCTTCCGCGCGTGCCATGATCATGCTTCGGATTCCGCAGACATTTTAGTGAATATGCAAATATACCCAAGATCACTTTCAGAAGTGTTACGAAAGTCACAGAAATATAATAGAAAAATCCTATAAGCACCCCAGTCACGAATGATGACGTTAATTGTTGTTTTTTTTACGTATCCATAAGAGGATTGCGATCCGGCGCAGCGGAAAATTGTCGGGGTAACCGCTGCGGCCGATCGGCGCGCCTGCCATGGCAGGCCGCAAAACACTGGATCGTTGTCTGGCGCGAAGGTTCTTTGGAAAAACAACCGCGCCGGCAACAGGTTACGGGGGGCAGGATATCCAGTCTTGCCCACAAAACAAGTACATGCATGCCAACGAAATGGGAGCAAGGCTATGACAGTCGCCGCAGACGATCTCGATACATTTATGAACGGGCTGAAAAGACGTAATCCGGGGGAACCTGAGTTCCATCAGGCGGTACAGGAAGTTGCGGGCAGCATCATTCCTTTTATTCAGGATAAGCCAAAATATATAAAAATGCGTATCCTGGAGCGGCTGGCCGAGCCGGACCGGGTGGTTGCCTTCCGCGTCTGCTGGGAAGATGATGAAGGTAATATCCGGGTTAATCGCGGCTATCGTGTGCAGAATTGTAATGCCATCGGCCCCTATAAGGGCGGCATTCGCTTCCATCCGAGCGTCACGCTGAGCGTGCTGAAATTCCTGGCCTTCGAGCAGACCTTCAAGAACAGCCTGACCGGCCTGCCGATGGGCGGCGGCAAGGGCGGCGCGGATTTCAACCCAAAAGGCAAATCCGACAATGAAGTGATGCGCTTCTGCCAGTCATTCATGACCGAGCTGCATCGCCATATCGGCCCCGATACCGACGTGCCTGCCGGTGATATCGGCGTGGGCGCGCGCGAAATCGGTTATATGTTCGGCCAGTACAAGCGGCTGGAAAACCAGTTCACCGGCGTGCTGACCGGTAAAGGCATGGAATTTGGCGGCAGCCTGATCCGGACCGAGGCGACCGGCTACGGCACGATCTATATGATGCAGGACATGCTGACCCGCGTTGGCGACGGGTTTGAGGGCAAGACCTGCCTGGTTTCGGGTTCAGGCAATGTGGCGCAATATGCGGCCGAAAAGATCATCCAGCTGGGCGGCAAGGTGGTCACCATGTCCGACAGTTCCGGTTTCATTCACGTGCCCGGCGGTATCGATGAAGAGAAACTCGCCTATATCATCGATCTGAAAAATGTGAAACGCGGGCGGCTTGAGGAAGCCACCAAGCAATTCGAATGCACCTATCATGCGGGTGAACGCCCGTGGAATGTGCCTTGCGATCTGGCCTTCCCCTGCGCCACCCAGAATGAAATCAGCGGCGCGGAAGCCAAGGCGCTGATCAAGAATGGCTGCATGGGCATCTCCGAAGGGGCCAACATGCCGACCGTGCAGGAAGGAATCGATGCCTTTATCGAGTCCAAGATCCTGTTTGCCCCGTCAAAGGCCGCGAATGCCGGCGGCGTTGCGGTATCGGGCCTTGAAATGAGCCAGAACAGCGCGCGGATTTCATGGAAAGAACCCGAATTGCAGCAATTGCTGCGCGATATCATGCAGGGCATCCATGACAATTGCGTCGAATATGGCGCCGAGCAGGGCGGTTATGTGAACTATCTCAAAGGCGCGAATATCGCGGGCTTTGTGAAAGTGGCCGACGCCATGCTGGCCTACGGGGTTGTCTGACGCCACGCGCAACTCTTCACTTCATCGCATGGCAACTGTGCGATAGGATCGACAGGAATGAAGGGCGGGTCGGATTGGCCCGCCCTTCACATTTTCTGGATCTGCTTCTGGTCAGCCTGTGCCCGTATCTGCCCCTAATTCCGCCCCCGCGCCCACAGCCTCTTCCCGCGCAACATATGCCTGGCTTGCGGCACTCATCACTGCGGTGCCGATCATTATTTTTGCTGCCAATGGCACGATTATAACCTTGGGTCTGTGCGCGCTGGCCGCACCGGCATGGCCGGGCTGTCGCGACGCGTTGAGACAGGTGATCGGGACCCCTCCCGGTCTTGCCCTTTGTACACTTGCCGTGTGGATCGCGCTCAGTATCTCATGGAGCGCTGCCCCGGCGGACAGCGCGATCACCGCCTTGCGGCTTCTGCTTTTATGGCTGGGGGGGCTTGCCGCCCTCGCCGGTGCGCGCGCCTATCGGTTGCCGCGCGGGGCAGCAGGCGCCCTGCTGATCGCCTATAGCGCGATCCTAGCGCTTTATGCCCTTGAAATCGCCAGTGGCGGCGCGCTGATCAGCCTGATCAAGCAGATCGACCCAGATCGCTTCACACAATTTCCTGACGCTGCCCAAAGGGAAGCCTACCGGCAGCTGCTGGCATTCAACGCAATCGGGCGCGGCGGCGTTCTGCTGGTCTTGCTGTTCTGGCCGGTTGCGGCCTTGCTGATCGATCGTCACCCAGCGAGAGGCAAAACGGGCCTGGTTTTGGCCCTGCTGCTCGGGGCGACTATCTTTGTTCTGTTGCAACTGCCGGTGGGGGCTGCGCCGCTGGCGCTGCTGGCGGGACTTGCGGCATTCGGTCTGGCCTTCGCCGCGCCGCGCCGTTTACCGCAATTTATCGCAATTGCCGCCGCCGCCCTGCTTCTGCTTATGCCGCTGATCGCCTACAAGATCGACCGGCCCGAAGCCTTCGGCGTGGAAAAGCGCAGCATTCCCCCATCCTGGCAACATCGTATCGAAATCTGGCATTACACCGCCAACCGGATCACCGAGAAACCCTTGACGGGCTGGGGATTTGACGGCGCGCGCCATATCGATGCCAAGGCCACCCAGTTCGTGGCGGAATTGCCAGATGGCAGCGATATCGCCTATCCAAATGTAACGCTGCTGCCGCTGCATCCCCATAACGGGGCGCTACAGATATGGCTTGAACTTGGCCTGCCCGGGGCGCTGATCACGGCAGCCCTGCTTCTTGCCCTGGGTTTCGGGATCGCGGCACTGCCGCTGCCCACGTCCCAGCGGGCGGCCGCAACCGCCGCATTCACCGCAACGCTGTGCCTTATCCTGCTCAGCTTCGGGTTATGGCAGAATTGGTGGCAGGCAAGCTTCTGGCTGCTGCTGATCCTGTTCGGGCTGGCCAGCCAACCGACACGCAGCCGTGATGAAACGGATGCCCACCCCGGGCCGCCTGACAGATAACCTAACCGCCGGCACCAAAAACGGTTTGCAGCAATTCGGTCGTGCGCCGGGCGGGATCCTCGCGAATGGCCGCTTCTTCCCGGGCGAGCAACAGAAACACCCCGTCAACCGCGCGGCCCAGCACATGATCGGTCAGATTGGCCTTCACATCGGGCACAAAGGGAATATTGCGATATTCCCCGATCATCCGGTCGTAGAGCTGCACCGCCCCGACCTCGGCCAATTGCGCATCGACAATCGGGCGCATGCCATCGGCCAGCGGTTGCGCCATGCGCGCCTCGAAATAGCGGGTCGCCGAATCCTTGGGGCCGCTATAGATATCGCGCACATCCTGCAGGCTCATCTTGGCGATGGCATCGATGAACAACGCGCGCGCCTGCGGCACGGCGGCTTCGGCGGCCCGGTTGAGCCGCAATTCAAGATCACTGCCAATCGCGCCCATCCCGACCCGCTGCAACGCCTGATCGGCCATCTTCAGACTGTCAGGCAATGGAATATGCACATCCGGATTGCCATTAAAGCCATTGGTCGTGCCAAGCCGGTCGACCACCCGTTCCGTGCCGACCGCCAGGGCCTCGCGCAATCCGGCGCTGATCTGATCCTCGCTCAGGCCCGAGCCCGATGTGGTGGCGGACTGGGTGTCCGTATTGCCGCCCAGCGTACCCAGCAGCGCGCGTCCCTGATCAAGCCAGCCCTGCTGCGCCGCCGCGCCGCCATGCGCGGCGACGATGACCGCAATCGCCAGAACTCCCCGCTTGGAATGCGACAGCAACTTACCCGCAAAAGACATCAATAACTCCAATGAAAGGTCTGAAATACCTTTCCACTATGACGAAATTCGCGACCGGGCGACAGTGAAAGCGGGCACAGAGACGGGAATTTGCCGGGATCTAATTGTCCGCCAGCGGGTAAACCGACCGCAGAAACCGTTCCGGCGTCATGAAGCCACCGGCCCAATCGGCATTGAACGGGGCGAGGATATCGGCCGCCACCGCGTCATCGACGCTCATCCCTTCTGCTTTCGCCGCGGCCACCGCCTGCGCAACCCCGGTCAGCATCGCGTGATAGGCGGCAAGCTCCCCCCTGTTTGACAGCGGCCCGTGGCCGGGAATGATCACCGTTGCCGCGTCCGCCAATTCAAGCCCGCGTGCCGCGCCCGCAATCATACCGGCCAGCGACCCCGCGCTCGAACCATCGATGAACGGATAAAAACCGTTAAAGTAGATATCGCCCATATGCAGCACATTGCGGTCGGGAAAATGCACCAGCGCATCGCCATCGGTATGGGCATGGGCGATATGATGCACATCGACCCGCGTTCCGTTGAGGTGAAAACTCACCCCGTCCTTAAACGTGACGACAGGCAATGCCGCATCGGGCGCTGGCGGCACGACACGGCCGAGCGCGGGCATCGCCTGCCCCTTCTGCATCCGTGCACGGACATTTTCATGCGCGACGATCACCGCGCGCGCACCACCGAATGCTTCATTGCCACCGGTATGATCGCCATGCCAGTGGGTGTTCACAAGAAACCGCACCGGCTGCCCCGCGACCGCCACCACTGCCGCACGGATTTTATCGCTGAGCGGTGCGAACTGATCATCGATCATCAGCACCCCGTCGGGGCCGTAAAACAAGCCGATATTGCCACCCTGACCGGTCAGCATCGCCAGATCGTCGCCAATCGCGGTCGTCGTGATCGTCACCGCGTCGAAATTCTGCGCGCGCACCGCAACCGCGCCGCACAAAACAGCTGTCATCACGAGAAAGCTGAAAATCTGTCGCATGCTTTGCCCCTCCCTTGTCGCAGAACCGCACAGTCAATCCTATCACAGCCCGGTGCAAAACCCGATCACAGCCGCGCGATCACTGCCAAACAATCAGGGCAAGTGCCGCGGAACACAGAAACACGGTCAGCGCGCCGTCCAGCCACCATCGACCGGCAGCGACGCACCGGTAATCGACGCGCCCGCCGCCGAACACAGGAACACGGTCAGCGCGCCGATTTCCTCGACGCTTGCGAATTTCCGGTTGGGCTGGGGTGCCAGGATCACCTGATCGATCACCTCTTCCTCGGACATGCCGTGGGATTTTGCCTGATCGGGGATCTGCTTTTCGACAAGCGGTGTCCAGACATAGCCCGGACAAATCGCATTGCAGGTGATCCCGTCTGTCGCTGTCTCAAGTGCTGTGACCTTGGTAAAGCCGACCATGCCATGCTTGGCGGCGACATAAGCCGATTTGAAGGGGGAGGCGACAAGCCCGTGGGCAGAGGCGATATTCACGATCCGGCCCCAACCGCGCGCCTTCATACCCGGCAAAACGGCACGGCTTGCATGGAAAACAGATGAAAGGTTGACCGCAATCAGCCGGTCCCACATCTCGGCCGGGAACGTATCGATCGGCGCGACATGCTGGATACCGGCATTATTGACCAGAATATCGACGGGGCCGAGCGCCTGCGCTGCCGCCGCCGCCATCGCCGTAATCGCCTGCGGGTCGGACATATCCGCTGACAGGGGCACGCACCGCACCCCGAACGCGCCCGCAATGTCATCGCAAAGGGGCGCGATTTCCTGTTCGGGCCGGCTGCCATTGATCCCGACATGACAACCCTGGGCGGCGAGCGCACGGGCGATTCCGAGCCCGATCCCGCTGGTTGCGCCGGTAATCAGGGCGATCCTATCCTTGAGTTGCGGTGAGCTGTCCGACACGCTGCTATCCCCTCCTGTGTACAATGCGAAACCGAAGGCGGATTTTTACGCGAAAGCGGCAGCGCGGGAAATCCCCTGGCTCTGTCCCAAAACAGAGCCGGGGTGCCGGGCTATTCCGCCGCAGCGTCTGTGCTTGTTTCCGTCTGCAGCCGCAATTCGCGCTTCAGTACCTTGCCTGTCGCATTGCGCGGCAATTCATCGACGAAACGGACCGTGCCGGGCTGCTTGAATTTCGCAAGCTTGGGCCGGCAATGGCGCAGCACATCCTCCTCGCTCAGGCTGGCGCCTTCCGCGCGCACGACGATGGCCTGCCCCGTCTCGCCCCAGCGCTCATGGGGCACCCCGATCACCGCAACATCGGCGACACCAATGTCTATATCGTCGACCG
>CALAQW010000151.1 GCA_937888955.1 uncultured Alphaproteobacteria bacterium
CCGTCTTTTCATCGGGCGCAGCCGCAAGCGACGACCGAAAAACCGGTGGCGAAATCGGATGCGAAACCGCCGCTGCCCGTGCCGCCCGCGCCCGCGATCACCGCCGCGCCGCCCGCTGACAGCAAATATGCCGTACAGCTTGGCGCCTTTCGCACCGAAGCCGCGGCCGACGCCGGTTGGACGCTTCTGTCGGGCAAGCACAGGGCGCAGCTTGGCGGGCTCAACCATTATGTCGTGCCGGTTGATCTCGGTGATAAGGGGCGGTTGTACCGCTTGCAGGCCGGGCCGTTCGCAACTCGCGCGGATGCGGATGATAAATGCGCTGAATTGAAGAAATCGGCGGTGGATTGTCTGGCAGTCAGCCGATAGGGGATAACGGTGCGCGCGGCAATTTTCGGGTGTGCTGGACCGGACCTTTCCAAGGCGGAGATTGCCTTTTTCCGTGATGTTCGGCCCTGGGGTTTTATTCTTTTTGCGCGCAATATCGTCGATCCGGATCAGTTGCGGGCATTGAACGCGTCTTTGCGCGACAGCGTCGGGCGCGCGGATGCGCCGATTTTTATCGATCAGGAAGGCGGGCGGGTCGCGCGCATGAAGCCGCCTTTCTGGCGTGCCGCGCCGCCGGCGGCACGGTTTGGCGATCTGTCCTTGATCGATTCCGAGAAGGGCGCGCGTGCCTGCTATCTGAATGCGAGGCTACTTGCCGCTGAATTGCATGCAGCCGGGATTAACGCCAATTGCGCGCCGTTGATCGATATTGCGGTGCCGTCGGCGCATGCAATCATCGGTGACCGGGCATTTGCCGGTTCTGCCGCGCTTGTCGCCGGGCTGGGCGCGATGATGTGTCGGGGTCTGCTTGAAGGCGGTGTCCTGCCGGTCATCAAGCATATTCCCGGACATGGTCGGGCTGGTGCGGATAGTCACCTGTCCCTGCCGGTTGTGGATGCGGATCTGGCGCTTCTCGCGCAGACCGATTTCGTGCCTTTTCAGAAGCTGGCCCATATGCCGCTCGCCATGACGGCGCATATCGCCTACACGGCGATTGACCCTGATCGCCCGGCCACGCAGTCGCCACGCCTGATCGGCGACGTGATCCGGGACACAATCGGCTTTGACGGGGTGCTGATGAGCGATGATCTGGGCATGGCCGCCCTGACCGGCGATTTCACCGCACGCGCGCGTGACAGTATCGCCGCGGGCTGTGACATCGTCCTGCATTGCAGCGGCGATCTGGATGAGATGCGTGCGGTCGCCCGGGGAACGCCTGAACTTGCCGGTGCCGCGGCGCGCCGCTGTGACCGGGCCCTGGCGCAATTGCGCCCGCCCATGGCATTTGATGAGGCGGCGGCGCGTGACGCGCTGCACGCGCTGCTCGACATGCTTGAAGCGGGTTAGCTGGTCGGCCCGGTTTGCGGCGTATATAGTGGTGTGAAGCGGCCGTCGGGGCGAATCGGTGTGTCCCCCGCATTGTCCATCCAGCCAGATAATCCGCCCGCATGGGCCAGGAAACCCGCGTGAGCCAGGAAAAACGTCATACCGATGATTGAAGATGAAGATCCGCAGGATCAGCACGAGACAGCGCGGCAGACGCAGGATGATGGCTGGGAAATGACGCAATCCCCCCCGCGCGAGGTCATGGTCCTCAATCTTGAGGGGTTTGAGGGGCCGCTTGATTTGCTGCTGGCGCTGGCGCGGACGCAAAAGGTCGATCTGCTGTCGATATCGATCCTGGCGCTGGCTGATCAATATATCGACTTCATTAAAAGAGCGCGCGAACTCAGCCTGGAACTGGCTGCGGACTATCTGGTCATGGCGGCGTGGCTTGCCTATCTGAAGTCGCGCCTGCTATTGCCGCCCGAACCCGATGACGAGGGGCCAAGCGGTGAGGAAATGGCTGCAATTCTGGCGTTCCGCCTCAAAAGGCTCGAAGCCATGCGCGATGTCGCAGCCAGGCTGTTCAACCGCGACAGGCTGGGCCGCGATGTCTTCAGCCGTGGCATGCCCGAAGGGGTCCGCGCGATCACCCGGTCTGAATACCGTCTGTCATTCTATGAATTGCTCAAGGCCTATAGCGATAGCCGGGTCCGCGACCTTGCCCCGCCCAGAATGCATATCCGGCGGCCGCATATTTATTCCATCGAGGATGCGCTGGCGCGGTTGAAGCGGTTGCTTGGCAATGTGCCCGACTGGTCGGTACTCGAACAATTCCTGCCCGACCTGGCCGGGGAGACCGAAGGGAACGCGGTCCGTTCCGCTGTGGCAAGTACCTTTGTCGCCGCACTCGAAATGGTGCGTCGCGGTCATGCGGAGATGCAGCAGCATGACACATTCGCCCCGATCTATCTGCGCGCGCGTGAGGGTGAGCCCGAAGCAGAAGACATGTCGCCGGAGAGGTATGAACCATGAGCGATGACAAGATGCCCGGCGAGGATGAGCAGGAAAACAAGACGCCTGAAAACGCGTCAGGGTCTTCGCCTGACGACTCCGCTGATATTTCGGCTGATGTTTCTCCTGACGTTTCTCCTGATGTTTCTAATGTCGCGATGCTGTATCCCGACGCGGCACAGCATCGACGCATGCTGGAAGCTCTGTTGTTCGCGGCGGCTGAACCGCTGGACGAGGCAAGTCTTGCGGCCAGATTGCCGGCTGGTGTGGATGTGCCGGCGCTGCTTGAGGAGCTTGTGGAAAGCTATGCCCTGCGCGGTGTGAACCTGATCCGGATCGCGGGCGGGTGGGCGTTCCGAACCGCATCGGATCTGGCATTTCTGCTGCGTGAGGAGGTGACGCGCGAACGCAAACTTTCGGCGGCGGCAGTCGAAACGCTTGCGATCATTGCCTATCATCAGCCTGTGACGCGCGGCGAAATTGAGGAAATTCGCGGTGTTTCGGTCAGTCGCGGCACGCTGGATGTCTTGCTTGAAACCGAATGGGTTCGGCCGCGCGGCCGCCGCAAGACGCCGGGTCGGCCCCTGACCTTTGGTACGACGAAACAATTTGAGGATCATTTCGGTCTGGAAAGCGTCAAGGATCTGCCCGGCCTTGACGAGCTGAAGGCGGCGGGTTTGCTGAATGCGCAATTGCCGCCCGATTTCCGGCTGGAGCTGCCCGATCCCGACAGCCCGCGTGACGATGAGGAGCCGCTGGCACCCGACGATGAAGCTTTGACCGGGCTGCGCGGCAATGTGGTTGCCGGACCCGGCATGGCACCTGCTGCTGGCGATATGGCCGATCCGCCGGACAGGACCGAAAACTGATCATGACATCCGGCAAATTGATGATCGCCGTCTAAAGGCTTTCAATATGCCGCATGCTATGGCTACATGCAGTTCCTATATAAGAATTGCTCGCAGTTGCCCGAAAGTGTCGCGTTGTTTCGGGTGGTGATGGATTGAATAAGTAAAAATGGTTGCTGAAACCACGAATATTGTTGCAGCCGGTGCAGATGCAAATATCCCCGAAAGAGATGCCGGCGCCGTGAAAGTCGTGCCGCGTCTGGCATTGTCGCATGTGTCGCATCGTTATGGCGATGTGTTGGCGGTCGACGATGTTTCCCTGGAAGTTGGGGCTGGGGAACTTGTCTGTCTGCTTGGTCCGTCCGGATGCGGCAAATCCACGACTTTGCGGATTGCGGCCGGACTTGAAAAGCCCCATGCGGGGCAGGTGTTTATCGATGGGGCGGAAGTGGTCGGCGAAGGCTGTTTCGTTCCCCCCGAAAAACGCGGTGTCGGGCTGATGTTTCAGGATTATGCCCTGTTCCCGCATATGAGCGTTGCCCGGAATGTCGGTTTTGGCGTGCTGGGCGTATCGCGCGCCGAACGTGACAGGATCGTCATGCAGGCACTGCGTATCGTCGGCATGGAACGCTATGCAGATGCTTTTCCGCATACCCTGTCTGGCGGTGAACAGCAGCGGGTCGCGCTGGCGCGGGCATTGGCGCCGCAGCCTTCCATCATTCTGATGGACGAGCCGTTTTCCGGCCTCGACCGGCGTTTGCGCGATGAGGTCCGTGAGGAAACGGTCAGTATTCTGCGGCAGGCGGAAGCTGCGGTGCTGATGGTTACCCACGATCCGGAAGAAGCCATGAGCATGGCGGACCGGATTGCCCTGATGCGTGCGGGAAAGCTTGTCCAGATCGGACCGCCAGACGAGCTTTATTTCCATCCCGTGGATGCTGATGTGGCGGAATTTTTCTGTCAGCTCAACCGGTTGCATGCTTATGTGAAGGACGGTGCGGTCGCCACCCCCTGGGGGGCTCTGCCCGCTGGCGGTTTTGCCGAGGGGGACGGTGTTGAAATTCTGTTCCGGCCTGAGCAGGTCAAGCTGGGCGCCGCCGCGCGGGACGATCTGCCGCGCGCTGTTGTCGAACGCTGCAGTCCGCTCGGTGGTGAGCGCCTGCTGCAGTTACGACTATGTGCGGATAGCACCCGCCTGCGTGTCAGATTGCCCTATGAGGATTGTCCGGCGACCGGTGCGGAGGTTGGCGTCAAGATCGCCTTGTCGCAGATGATGATCTTTCCCTGCCGCTGCGGTCATGCGGCGCGCGCTTGATCAGGACGTCGCGTTGCGCGGGGGATTGCATTCTGACAGAATATGCCCAGATCGGATGAAAATCCGGTTCCGGTCTGTTATTGGATAAATCGGCGGCTCATCCTCTTTTGTGGCGGGGAGGGAGAGTCCGGAAAACTTGTCTTTGCGCCGTCAAGACGGCCACCATGCAGTCAACCGACCGTCGCCGCCAACCGACCGTCAATGAGGAGCAAGCCTAATGGGCCTAAGTATCTGGCAGATCATGATCGTTGTGGTACTTGTCGTGCTGCTGTTCGGGCGGGGCAAGATTTCCGATCTGATGGGCGATGTCGCGAAAGGCATAAAGAGCTTTCGGCAGGGGATGTCGGATCAGGAAACCGAAACGCCGCCGCAGATCGACAATGGCAAGCAACAGGCCAATAACGACACAACCGATCGGACTGCAAAAAGCTGATTGCTTTGTTGCAGGCGCCAAGGATGAAAATCGGTTGCCTGATACCATCCAATCCACAGTAGCCGCGTTTCAGGAC
>CALAQW010000152.1 GCA_937888955.1 uncultured Alphaproteobacteria bacterium
TTATCAGAGGGAATGACACAACTCCGGTGGAGATCGGGTTTAACGCACGCTATCTGCTCGATATTGCGGGGCAGATCGACGGCGATAGCGCGGTTTTTGAATTTCTGGACGCGCATTCCCCGACATTGGTCCGCGACAGTGGCGATGATGCGGCGCAATACGTATTGATGCCGATGCGGGTATAGCGGTGGCGGAACGCGCGGCGGTAATGCCGGCCTGCTGGCCTGCGGGCCATGCAATCCAAAGCGGTGCGCAAGCCAGCGCTGCTTTGCCGGGATTGGCGGGCAGGCGTTTTCCGCGCAAGGCGAGGTAATCGGAACAGTGGCGGCAAATGCCATTCTATCGCAAAGCGCTGTGGCCGCGCGCGCATCTGTCTATGTGCGCGAATTGTCGCTGACGGATTTCCGTTCCTATCATCGCTTGCGGCTGGCGCTGGACGGGCGGTCTGTTGTGCTGACCGGCGATAATGGTGTCGGCAAGACCAATCTGCTTGAGGCGATCTCGTTTCTTGCGCCGGGTCAGGGATTGCGGCGCGCCCGGTTGGGCGCGGTCACGCGGATCGATGCGGATGCGGGCTGGGCTGTGGCGGCGGCTGTGGATTTGCCGCAATCGCCGGGTGTGGCAACCCGCCTTGGCACCGGGCTTGTCGCGGCGGAAGATGGTAGTCTGAGCGACAGGCGCATTGTCCGCATTGACGGGCAGCAGCAGACAGGTACCGGCCGGCTGGCGGAGCTTTTGTCAGTCAGCTGGCTGACGCCGGAGATGGACCGGCTGTTTCTTGAAGGCGCATCGGGCCGGCGGCGTTTTCTTGACCGGCTGGTGCTTGGTTTTGATGCCGGCCATGGGCGGCGGGTCAATGCCTATGAGAAGGCGATGCGCGATCGCAGCCGCCTGCTGCGCGACCGGGGGCGGTCCGCCGATCCGGGCTGGCTTGATGCGCTGGAGGCGGCGATGGCCGAACATGGGGTGGCGGTGGCGGCGGCGCGATGTGAAATGCTGTCCCGTCTTGCAGCGATACTCGAGCAGCGCGGCGATGTCTTTCCAGTGCCGCTTCTGGCGCTCGAAGGGGAGCTTGAGCAATGGCTTGCTGACCAGCGGCCTGCGGTCGAGGTTGAAGATGCGTTCTGCGCCCTGCTGGCGGCGTCGCGTCAGCGGGATATGGAGGCAGGGCGCGCGCTCGCCGGGCCGCACCGGACCGATATGCTTGCCTGGCACAAGCCGACCGGCATGCCGGCGGCGGACTGTTCGACCGGGCAGCAGAAGGCGATGCTGATTTCGATCGTTCTTGCCAATGCGCGGCTGTTACGGACGGCGGGAACGCCGCCGCTCTTGCTGCTTGACGAGGTGGTTGCGCATCTGGATGCGGTGCGGCGGGCCGCCTTGTTCGATGAGATCGAGGCATTGGGCGCACAGGCCTGGCTGACCGGCACCGACCGGCAGTTATTTGCCGGGCTTGGCTGTCGGGCGCAGCATTTTGAAGTTGCGGATGGGATAATAAGCGAGGTGGCGGCACTTTGACCGGATCAAAGGCTGAGTGCTGTGCCATGCGCGTAAATAGCGGTAAGTAGTTTATATGTCAGAAGAAAACCAACCGACAGAAGATCCCGCGGGTAACGGGGCGGAAGATTACGGCGCGGAATCGATCAAGGTGCTGCGCGGGCTTGATGCTGTGCGCAAGCGGCCGGGCATGTATATCGGCGATACCGATGACGGTTCGGGGCTGCACCATATGGTCTATGAGGTGGTCGATAACGCCATCGACGAATCGCTGGCGGGTTATTGCGACCGGATCATCGTCAGCCTGCGGCCGGACGGATCTGTTTCTGTGTCCGATAACGGGCGTGGAATCCCGACCGAAATCCATGCCGAGGAGGGGGTGTCGGCAGCGGAAGTCATTATGACCCATCTGCATGCGGGCGGGAAATTCGATCAGAATTCTTACAAGGTCTCGGGCGGTTTGCACGGGGTGGGCGTATCCGTCGTCAACGCCCTGTCGGAATGGCTTGAGGTGCGTATCAAGCGCGACGGGCATGAGCATTTCATGCGCTTTCGCATGGGCGATCCCGAAGCGCCGCTGGAAATTGTCGGGGAGGCAGGGGAAGAAACCGGCTCGGAAATCATCTTCCTGCCCTCATTGGAAATTTTCAGCGCCATCGCGTTTGATTTCGACACGCTGGAGCATCGGTTGCGCGAACTCGCCTTCCTGAATTCGGGCGTGCACATCACCTTGCGTGATTTGCGCGGGGTCGAACCTCGGGAGGTGGATCTTGCCTATGAAGGTGGGATCGAGGCCTTTGTGCGCTATCTCGACCGCAATAAATCAAGCCTCGTCGATCATCCGATCAGCATCAGTGACAGCCGCGACGGGATCACCGTCGATCTGGCCCTGTGGTGGAATGACAGCTATCACGAGAATGTGCTGTGCTTTACCAACAATATCCCGCAGCGCGATGGCGGCACCCATCTGGCCGGCTTTCGCGGTGCGTTGACCCGCACCATCAACAATTATGCGAACAGTTCCGGGATCGCCAAGAAATCGAAGGTATCGCTGACCGGCGACGATGCGCGCGAAGGGTTGAGCTGTGTGCTGTCGGTCAAGGTGCCCGATCCGAAATTTTCCTCGCAAACCAAGGACAAGCTGGTTTCCTCCGAAGTGCGGCCGGTGGTCGAGGCGCTGGTCAATGACCGGCTGACACAATGGCTGGACGAGCATCCCAATGAGGCGAAGATCATCATTTCCAAGGTGGTTGACGCGGCGGCGGCGCGTGAGGCGGCGCGCAAGGCGCGCGAGCTGACCCGGCGCAAGGGCGCGCTCGATATCTCCAATCTGCCGGGCAAGTTGGCCGATTGTCAGGAGCGCGATCCGGCCAAGGCAGAATTATTCATCGTCGAGGGCGATTCGGCGGGCGGGTCGGCAAAGCAGGGGCGTGATCGCGGCAATCAGGCGGTGCTGCCGCTGCGCGGCAAGATCCTGAATGTGGAGCGGGCACGGTTCGACAAAATCCTGTCATCCAATGAGATCGGTACACTGATCACAGCGCTTGGCACCGGCGTCGGGCGCGAGGATTTCAACATCGATAAAATCCGCTACCACAAGATCATCATCATGACCGATGCGGATGTCGATGGGGCGCATATCCGTACCTTATTGTTGACATTTTTCTATCGCCACATGCCCGAGTTGATCGAGCGCGGCTATCTCTACATCGCGCAGCCGCCGCTATATAAGGTCAGCCGCAGCGGGTCGGAGCAATATCTCAAGGACGAGCAGGCGTTGGAGCAGTATCTCATCGATTCCGGGCTGAAAGACGCCGTGCTGACATTGCATGACGGCACGCAGCGGGCCGGCGCCGATCTGCGTGCGCTGGTGCAGCATGCGCTGCGCTTGCGCCGTACACTGGACAGTTTGCCGCGCGGTAAATATCCCGACTTCATTATCGAGCAGGTGGCGATCGCCGGTGCGCTCAACCCGCAGGTCTTGTCCGAGCCCGAAAAAGCCGCCGAGGCCGCGCAATATGTCGCGCAGGTGCTTGACCGTGACACAACGGAGGCGGAACGCGGCTGGCAGGGGGAACCCACCGGCGATGGCGGCTTGCTGTTTTATCGTGAATTGCGCGGGGTCCGCGAAAGCTTCGAAATCGATGCGCCGCTTGTCGCCTCGGCGGAGGCGCGCCGTCTGGATGCCGAAGTTGACGAGTTGCAGGCGGTTTATCTCAAGCCGGCCATTTTCACCCGTAAGGACAATGTGGAGACAGTCGTCTCGCCAACCGAATTGTTGCGGGTTGTACGCCGTTTCGGCAGCCAGGGCATGTCCATCCAGCGTTATAAGGGGCTTGGCGAAATGAATCCCGCACAGCTCTGGGAGACCACGCTCGACCCGGAAGTCCGTTCTCTACTGCAGGTGCAGATCGAACATGCCGATACCGCCGATGATCTGTTTTCGCAACTGATGGGGGATGTGGTGGATGCGCGGCGTCAGTTTATTTCCGACAATGCGCTGAACGTCGCCAATCTGGATATCTAGTCTCCGACCGGCTCGCCATGCATGCCAGAAAAGCGCAAAAAGCCAGCGAACAAGTCACGGCGTAAGCCCGCAACCGCCAGAGCTGCGCCACGTACCCGCGCCAGCCTGCTGCGCCGGGTCAGTTACTGGTCGGCGGTGCTCCTTTTATGGGGCGGTATTGCGGCGGCGCTGTTGCTTGCCTGGTTTGCCTATGATCTGCCGGACACCGACATGCTCGGTCGCGGGCGTACGAGCACCGGGATCACCTTTCTGGGAGCGAATGGCGAAACGGTCGGCACGCGCGGTGATATTGTCGGTGCGACCGTCCGGTTGCGCGAGATGCCCACGCATCTTGTGAATGCGGTGATCGCGACCGAAGATCGCCGCTTTTACAGTCATATCGGCGTTGATCCCTGGGGATTGCTGCGCGCGGCCTGGGCCAATTTGCGCGCCGGCCGGATCGTACAGGGCGGCAGCACGATTACCCAGCAACTGGCCAAGAATGTCTTTTTGACCCCTGAGCGCAGTATCCGCCGCAAGGCGCAGGAGCTGCTGCTCGCAGTGTGGCTTGAGCAGCAATACAGCAAGGACGAAATCCTGACGCTCTATCTCAACCGGGTGTATTTCGGCAGCGGCACCTATGGGATTTCCGCGGCGGCGCAGAAATATTTCGGCAAATCCGTTGGCGCGCTCGATCTGTCGGAGGCGGCGATGCTGGCAGGGCTCTTGAAAGCGCCAAGCCGTTACGCTCCGACCCGGGATCTGGCGTTGGCCCGGGCGCGGGCCAATCAGGTGCTTGCTAATATGGTGGATGCGGGATTTCTGACAGGCGATGGTGCCAGCGCGGCCAGCCGCCGCCCTGCGACGGTCCGGGCAAGCGGCGGGGCATATGGGGTGCAATATTATCTCGACTGGGTGGTCGACAGGCTGCCCGATTATATCGGCCGGCCCGATGCGGATCTGATTGTCGAAACCACGCTCGATCCGCGGTTGCAGGCGCTCGCGGAAGAAAAAATGGCGGGCGCTTTCCGGGAAGCGGGCACGGCCGCGCCGGGCGCATTGCCCGCACAGCGCCA
>CALAQW010000153.1 GCA_937888955.1 uncultured Alphaproteobacteria bacterium
GGGAGCCGGCAAGGCCGCTCCCACCACGATAAGCCGTCCTGTGTGCGGCAAATCGGAAAGCAGCGGCAGGGCAGGGGGTAAATAATGTTCAGGCTGCGCCGCCGCCACCGCCGTCTGATAGAGACGGCGCAGCAGGCGGTCCGGCGACCCGATGGTATCTGCGATGCCAGATCCCACATGAAATCCTTTGCGAAACAAGCCTTATTTCTGCGCCAGAATGGCTTATATTGCTGCCTATGCGAAGTGTTGAAGAAAACTCGCCGCCTGAAGCCGGGACAGAATCGGGCGTGGTATCGCAGACAGCGCGCGACCCGCACCCGCCCTTTACAGTGCTGCGGCCGCAGGGGGATCCGCGAATTCTGATCATCTGCGATCATGCCTGTAATTACGTCCCCCCTGAATATGACAATCTGGGGTTGCCCGCGACCGAATTTCACCGCCATATCGCCTGGGATATCGGGGCGGCGGATGTGACGCGCGCTTTGTCGGACTATCTTGACGCACCGGCGGTGTTGTCGGGTTTTTCGCGGCTGTTGATCGATCCCAATCGCGGCAGCGATGATCCGACGCTGGTTATGAAATTGTCCGACGGGGCGATCATTCCGGGCAACAGGCATGTGAGTGAGGCCGAGTTGTCGCACCGCGTCACGGGATTCTATCAGCCCTATCACGACGCGATCGCGGAACGGTTGCGCATTGCGCGCGCGGCGGGAATCGCGCCGGTACTGATTTCGGTACATAGCTTCACGCCGGTTTTCCACGGGCATGAAAGGCCCTGGCATGTGGGCATTTTGTGGGACCGCGATGCGCGCATTGCCGGGCCGCTGATCGATGCGTTGCGGCGCGACCCGCAATTATGCGTCGGCGACAATGCGCCCTATTCAGGCGAACTTGTCGGCGACAGCATGAACCGGCATGGCACCAATACCGGGCTTGCGCATGTGTTGATCGAATTGCGGCAGGATCTGATCGATACCCCCGAAGGCGCGCGGCGCTGGGCAAAACGGCTTGCCGGGGAATTGCAGCCAATTCTTGCGCGGCAGTCAGCCGGGCCGGTTGGGGAGTAACAGGGCATGACGCAATTGCCGGATCTGACGATCGGGATCGAGGAGGAATATCTGCTGGTCGATCGCGACAGCCGCGATCTGGCGACCTCTCCGCCTGACGCCTTCATGCGCGAATGCGAGAAGCAATTGCCCGGCCGTGTCGCCAATGAGCTGATGCAATGTCAGGTGGAGGTGGAAACTTCCCCCTGCCGCACAGTGGGGGAGGCGCGGCAGGAATTGCAGTTCCTGCGCGGCACGATTGCCGCGATCGCGGGTCAGTTCGGGCTCGCGCCGATTGCTGCCTCGACCCACCCGAAAGCGGACTGGGCCGATCAGGAGGTGACCCACAAAGCCCGCTATGAAGGGCTTGCGAGTGACCTTGGCGTGGTGGCCGGGCGTATGCTGATTTGCGGCATGCATGTGCATGCGGGGATCAAGGAACCCGATCTTCGGATCGATCTGATGAACCAGATGACCTATTTTCTGCCGCATCTGCTGGCGCTCAGCACCTCCTCCCCGTTCTGGCAGGGGCGCGATACGGGGCTGATGTCTTATCGCCTGTCGGTGTTTGACAGCCTGCCGCGCAGCGGGTTGCCGGACCGGTTCGATTCCTATGTGGACTACCGCAATTGTGTCGATCATCTGGTCAAGGCCGGGGTGATCGAGAACGGCACCAAGATCTGGTGGGATATTCGCCCGAGCGAGAATTTCCCCACCCTTGAAAGCCGGGTGACCGACATCTGCACCCGGCTTGAGGATTGCCTGACGATTGCCGCACTTTATCAATGTTTGCTGCATATGTTGATGCGGCTGAAATCGCGCAATCAGCATTGGCGGATTTACCCGCGCACACTGGTTGCGGAAAATCGCTGGCGGGCGCAACGTTACGGTATCACGGACGGGTTGATCGATTTCGGGCGTGGCGAGCTGGTGCCGGCAAGCTTACTTGTGGATGAGTTGATCGACCTGCTGGCGGAAGATGCGGAGGCGCTGCACTGCACTGATGAAATTGCCCGCGCCCGCGATATTGTGAGGCTGGGCACAAGCGCCCAGATGCAGCGAAAGATCTATCAACAATCCGTTGAACAGGCTGGTGAGGATCAGGCTTTGCGCAATGTTGTCGATTGGCTGATTGCCGAGACTGTTGCGGGGCTTTAGATACGACAGATAGATGCGCAACCGGGCGAATGGGAGAGCGACATGGAGAGCGACATGGATAAAGCGAAACAAACCGAACTGGAAGCAGCGGCCTTCCGCCGTCTTGTGAGCCATCTTGGCACACGCACCGATGTACAGAATATCGATCTGATGATTCTGGCAGGCTTCTGCCGCAATTGCCTGTCGGACTGGTACCGCGAAGCGGCCGAGGAACAAGGCGTGGCAATGACCCGCGACGAGGCGCGCGAACGCGTTTACGGCATGCCCTATGGTGAATGGAAGGACAAATACCAGACCGAGGCCACGCCCGCGCAGCTTAAAGCCATGGCGAAAGCGAAGAAACACGACTAATACCTGCCAGCCCGCAATCGGGCGGGCGCGGCAGTCACTGCATCTTACGGAAGGAACAGATATTTATGTCCGATGTGGGCGGGATCGCGGTAGAGCATCTCAACGCATTCATTCAGCGGATCGAACGGCTGGAGGAAGAAAAGGCGGCGATCGCGGAAGATATCAAGGAAGTCTATGCCGAAGCGAAGGGCACAGGCTTTGATCCGAAAATCATGCGTCAGATCATCCGCTTCCGGAAGATGGACACGGCCGACTATCAGGAACAGCAGGCTCTGCTCGACCTTTACAAGGCGGCTGTCGGGTTGCCCGAGATATGAGACCGGTAATGGTGCAAAGCCGGGTAACTGGCACAGGGGTAACTGGCAGAGCGGCGGGGATCGCAATGCTTTGCCTGCTTTTGCTGGCGATGCCGGGCGCACCGCTTTTTGCCGCCGAAGCGCGCTTGCAACAGGTGGCGGACGGCAACGGGTCTGAACAGGCGCCGCCGCAACCGCTTGAAGACGCATTGCGCGAGACGGCGGAACGGGTCGCCACGGCCTTGCGGCTCCTGTTAATGGCGATCCCGCAATATGAGGCGCCTGAAATCCTCGATAACGGGGATATTCTGATCCGCCGCAGCCGGCCCGAACCCGCCCCCGCGCCGGATGATGAGCAGATGGGCGAGGCGTATCAGCAGGAATTGTAACGCGCGGAAGGAAAGATTATGGCGCAGACACGGAACGAGCCGGCGGCCGAAATGGGAAATTTGCCCGAATGGGATCTGAGCGCGCTTTATAGCGGCATCGATGATCCCAAATTCGCCGCCGATTTCGACGCGGCGGAGGCGGAGGCGCAGGCATTCGCCGATTTGTATCGCGCGCAGGTGGCAAAGCTCGATGCCGCTGGGCTTGCTGAAGCGATCGCGCGCTATGAGGCGCTTGAGGATCTGATCGGGCGGATCATGTCTTTTGCCTCGCTTGTCTATGTGACGCAGATGAACGAGCCTGCGCTGGCGCAGTTTCAGGGCAATGCCCAGGCGCGGATGAGCCGCATCGGATCGACACTTGTTTTCTTCACGCTGGAGATCAACCGCATTGCCGATGACCGGCTGTCCGCCATGCTTGACGAAAACAGTGCGCTGGCGGCCTATCGTCCGTGGATCGATGATCTGCGTGTCTATCGCCCTTATCAGCTGTCGGACGAGCTTGAGCAGATGCTGGTCGAGAAGTCGGTGTCGGGGCGGGCGGCGTGGAACCGGCTGTTCGATGAGACCCTCGCCGGGCTGCGTTTCGAGGTGCGCGGCAAGACCCTGACAGAGGAAGAGACGCTGCATCTTCTGTCGGACGCCGATGCGGGGCTGCGCGCCGATGCGGCAGCCGCGCTGTCGCGGGTATTTGGCGAAAATATCAGCCTGTTCACACTGATTACCAACACCCTTGCCAAGGACAAGCAGGTCGAGGATCGCTGGCGTAACTATCCCGATCCGGCGACGGCGCGGCATCTGTCCAACCAGGTTGAGGCGGAAGTGGTGGACGCGCTTGTTACCGCCGTGCGTGAGGCGTATCCGCGCCTGTCGCATCGCTATTACGCCTTGAAGGCGCGCTGGATGGGGATGGACAAGCTTGCCTTCTGGGACCGCAATGCGCCGGTGCCCGATCAGCCGGACCGGGCGATCGGCTGGGATGAGGCGCGCGAGACGGTGCTGTCGGCCTATCACCGGTTCGCGCCGGAGATGGCGGCGATCGGGCGGCGCTTTTTTGACGAGAACTGGATCCATGCGCCGGTGCGGCCGGGCAAGACAGGGGGCGCATTTGCCCATCCCACCACACCGAGTGCACACCCCTTCGTGCTGGTGAACTATCAGGGGCGGACGCGCGATGTCATGACACTTGCCCATGAGCTGGGGCATGGGGTGCATCAGGTGCTCGCGGCCGGGCAGGGGCCGCTGCTCGCCGATACGCCCCTGACGCTTGCCGAAACCGCCAGCGTGTTTGGCGAGATGCTGACCTTCCAGAGCCTGTTGAGCGCGGCGCGCACGCCGGCGGAACGGCGCGGGCTTCTGGCTGCCAAGATCGAGGATATGATCAACACCGTTGTGCGCCAGATCGCCTTTTACAGTTTCGAACGCCGGGTGCATGAGGAATGCCGCGACGGGGAACTGACTGCCGAGCGGCTCGGTCAAATCTGGCTTGAGGTGCAGCGTGAAAGCCTTGGCCCGGCAATCGACCTCGGTGCGGGGTACGAGAATTACTGGTGTTATATTCCGCACTTCATTCATTCGCCTTTCTATGTCTATGCCTATGCGTTCGGGGATTGCCTGGTAAACTCGCTGTTCGCTGTTTATCAGCAGGCGGAGCAAGGCTTTCAGGAGAAATATTTCGATATGCTGCGCGCCGGCGGCAGCAAGCGGCACGGGGAGCTGCTTGCACCCTTCGGGCTTGATGCCGGGGATCCGGCCTTCTGGCAGACCGGGCTGGCGATGATTTCAGGCTTTATCGACGAGCTTGAAGCGGAGCTTGGCGCAGGCTGATTGGCATGGCCGCGGGCAAGGATGATCGCGAATATAACCGGGATGATCGCGAACGAAACCGGCTGAGCGCGCGGGCGCGCCGCTATGCAAAGGTATCAGCCAATGTCGGCGGGGTGGCGGCACGCGCCGCGGGCGGGC
>CALAQW010000154.1 GCA_937888955.1 uncultured Alphaproteobacteria bacterium
CCCTACACGACGCTCTTCCGATCTATATAAGGAATTTTGGTAGCGGAGGAGGGACTCGAACCCCCGACACGCGGATTATGATTCCGCTGCTCTAACCAGCTGAGCTACTCCGCCCTGTGGGCATGCGCCTTGATCTTGCGGCTGTCCTGTGGCGCCATCGCACAAGCGATGGCCGGGGGCTGCGTCATCATGGGCTGCGGAGGGCCATATAGGCGGGGTGCGGCGGCTCTGTCAAGGCGGGATCGAAGCCGCAACCGGGCCCCGCTTTGCCAGCACGGTTCAGCCGCAGCAGACCGGCCTGCTGGCGCAGGCGGATTTAACGCAATTCTAACGCAACTTCGCTATGTCGTTATTGCAAGTGACCGCGACGCAATGGCCTGGCGGTCTGAATTCCCGCTTCGAAAGGGTTGGCCTGGCAATGGAACAGCAACGGAGATTCCGGGCGCCGCTCAAACGCGCGCAGGTCCAGCATCTGTATGCGAGCGTTCCGGCAGGCTTTGCCGCAACCGCCATGATCGTGCCGGTCATCGGCTATCTGTTGCGCGATCAGGTGCCACTGCAGCTGATTCTGATCTGGTCGGCGCTGGTCATCGGCGCCTTTGTGATCCGGCTGTCCTATTATATCTGGTTCCGCACCGCGCGCGCCGATTGCAGCGAAAATTTCTGGCGCAGCATGTTTCGCTTCGGCATCGTCATCACGGGCTTTGCCTGGGGCACCATGCCCTGGCTGTTCTTTGCCCATTGCGATCCGGTCACCCAAATGGGCATGACGGCAATCTTCATCATCGCGCCCATCGTTGTGATTTTCGGCACGGTCAGCGATCTAAAAACCGCCTTTATATATGCGGCGGCGATTTATCCCTCGATCAGCATCTGGTGGGCGCAACAGCCCGGTGACGGCATCGTTTATGCCCTGTTGGCGCTTGCTTGCGGTGCGATTGCGATCCTGCTGGCCTGGCGCACCGGCAAAATGACCATGGCCTATCTGGCGCAGACTTACGAGATTGAACGCGCCCTGCAAGAAAGCCATGCCTCAAGCCACGCAAAAACACAGTTTTTCCGTGCGATGGGCCATGAGTTGCGGACCCCGCTTAATGCCATACTCGGCTTTTCGGAACTTATCGCGACGGAACGCATCGGCCCGCTGAAACCGGTTCGCTACCGCGACTATGCCGAGGATATTCTGCAAAGCGGGCGGAATTTGTCGCAATTGCTCGATGATCTGTTCGACCTGTCAAAAGTTGAACGCGCCGACTATAGCTTGCGGCTGGAACCGGTCAACCTCCACGCCATGGTCACCCGCGTCACCGAAATGACCCGCGAACAGGCCCGTCAGAAGGCCATCATGGTTGAAAACCGTGTGCAAGCAAAAACATCGCCAGTGCGGACCGACCCGCTTGTCCTGCGCCATATCCTGCTGGCCCTGCTGACCAATGCGCTGACCTATACAGACACGGGCGGACATATCCATATCAGCGCTGCCCCGGACAGCAGCGGACAGATGATCCTGGCGATTGCCGATGACGGCCCGCCACCGGCGGTTGCTGCGGCTGGACCATTGACAGCGGCTAGCGCACACCACGATGGGGTGAGAGCACCCGATATACAGCAAGCCTCACGGCCTGCAGTGACGCGGCTAGGTCTTGCAACCGCCGAAAATCTGACGCACCGGCTCGGCTGCGAGATGGACATCACCGACAGCCCGATGGGCGGCGCGCGCATCAGCCTGCGCTTTTCCGCCCGCCACATCGCCAAGGCGCAAAAGGCCATGCCGGGGTTGATTGTCGACGTCAA
>CALAQW010000155.1 GCA_937888955.1 uncultured Alphaproteobacteria bacterium
ATGTCATTATCGCCTTGGTGCAAACAGTGTGGCAGCTTGACCTTCCGCGCCCCGTCGGGCAAACAATAGCGCCAAGCGGGGCCGGCAGGCCAGCCGCATTCGCGGCCGGTCGGGCGCCGGACATACTCATAGCAGGGACAGGGAGTTTTCAATGACAATCAGGTTCGACGGGAAAGTCGCAATCGTCACAGGCGCGGGTAACGGACTTGGCCGTTCACACGCATTGCAGCTGGCCTCACTGGGCGCAAAAGTCGTCGTCAATGATCTTGGCGGCAATGTGGACGGCACCGGCGGGTCGAGCGAATCCGCGGAACAGGTGGTTGCCGAAATCAAGGCCGCGGGCGGCGACGCGATCGCCAACGGATCGAGCGTGTCGGATGTGACAGGTGTCGACAATCTTGTGAAGCAGACGATGGAGGCTTTCGGGCGGATTGATCTGCTGGTCAATAATGCCGGCATCCTGCGCGACAAGACATTCGCAAAGATGAGTGTCGAGGATTTCGATATTGTCGTCGATGTGCACTTGTCGGGCGCAGCCTATGTCACAAGGGCTGTATGGCCGATCATGCAGGAGCAGAATTACGGCCGCATCGTGATGACCACATCGGGCAGCGGGCTGTACGGGAATTTCGGCCAAACCAACTATGCGGCGGCCAAACTCGGTCAGGTCGGGCTGATGAATTCGCTGAAGCAGGAAGGCCGGAAATACAATATCAAGGTCAATACGCTGGCGCCCATCGCGGCAACCCGGATGACCGAAAGCCTGATGCCGCCGCAGGCGCTTGCGGCGCTGAAGCCCGAACTGGTTACCCCTGCCGTTCTGTTCATGTTGAGCGAAGATGCGCCGACCGGCGCGATCATCACGGCCGGCGCGGGCTTTTATGCAGCCGTCAGGACGATCGAGGCACAAGGCGTGCTGATCCCCGGTGAGGTCAGCGCCGATGACGTCGCCGCCAAATGGGGCGAGATCAGCGACTTCGACAATTATGTGACCTATGAAAGCGTGAATGACGGCACCGGCCGTGTGTTCAAGCTTCTGGGGGAAGCCGCAAAAGGCTAACCATGACGCAAGGCCGGCCGCGACAGACGCGCCGGCCCGACAGGACACGCAGGAAGAAGCGCGGCGGAAGAGCAGTTCCGGCCGCGCTTTTTCTATTCCACTTCTATTCCACGGTAATCGTGATCCGCTCTGAATGAATTGGCGGGTTATGGGGGATGTGGTTGTGATCACCAAGCAATAGCTGCAGATGATGTTCACCGGGCGGCAAAGCGACCACCGCTTCGGTCTGGCCGCCGCCGAAATGCCGATGCTGGGCATCGCTCGGTATCGGGGAATCGAGCGCCTCGCCCTCTGGCAAATCCGTATCGATCAGCAGATGATGATGGCCGGTTCCCGCTTTCTCGACCCCCGCCGGCGCGACCCCGACACCGGACAGACCGAAGCGCACATGCACATCACCCTTCACCGTTTCCCCCTCCGACGGGGTTATGAAATATACCCGCGCGCCTTCGGGGGCCGGTGTTTCCCCAGCCATCACTGGCGTCGAGATACCACCCATCAGCACAGCGCAAATCACAGCAGTGGCGACATAAGATCGTTTGCCCATATTCTGACCCTTCCCTTGTTTTCCTACAGATGTGAAACCGGCACCGCTCAGCAATGCGCCGCATATCCGATTTTCGCAAGCGCCGCGCGAAAGCCAAGCTCCGGACTGCTCAAAACCGGAACCGGTATTTCCGTGCCAAGCATCAGTGCGGGAGCCATGGAAGCCTGCGCCAACACAATCAGATCGGTTGTCGCCGCAACCTTGGCAAGCTGTTCCGCGATGGCAGCATGATATGCCGCCAATGCCCCGTCACAGAAAAGATCCCATAATTCGGGATAGCAGCAGGTTTGAAGATCGATTTGCCGCCCTGCCCTGCGCGCCGCATCCGAAATCAGCAAACCGGTGGCATGTACCGCCCCCTCGAGACAACCCATGACGGCAATCCTGTCCGCCTGAGCGACGGCAGCGTCAGCCATCGGACGGTCAAAGCGCAGGAACGGCAGATTTTCGGCTTCGGCAATTGCCTCTGCCAGCGGGCCAAGAGTTGAACAGGTGCATAAGACAAGCGCTGTGGGCGGCTCGGCCAGCGCGGTCAGCACCGCACGCGTGCCGGACAAAAACCCTGGTGCGCAGCAACCGCCTGGCATCATGTCCTGCAACAGATCCGCCCGCACCTCATGATGCAGCTTGAGGTCGGGCGCCAGGCGGTCACGCAAGGCGTCGAATGTCGCAACATGAACATCTGACGTATGCAGAAACGCGATGACAGATGTCTCATCGACAGGCTGGGACATATCGCATCCTTTTGCATGCAAGCCCGGGGCACCATAAAGCCAGTGCGACAAGCGGCACTGACGCACACCGCAACCTGTCAGATCAGCCCTGCAAGCGGTGAGGACGGATCCGCGTAAAGCCGCCTGGGCATACGCCCGGCAAGAT
>CALAQW010000156.1 GCA_937888955.1 uncultured Alphaproteobacteria bacterium
GCGGTGGCCGCGAAATTGTCGCAAGGCGCGCCGGTTGCGCCGCATCTTGACTGGGGCACGGCCGAACTGTTGCGGGGCGGATTTGATACTGTCGATTATCTCGAGCTGCGCGATGCGCAAACCCTCGCCGTGCTGAACATCTGGGAGGGGCAGCCCGCGCGTCTGCTGGCGGCAGCCCGCATCGGCAAGACCAGGCTGATCGATAATATCGCGATCGGTTAACCGTTTGATGCGGTGGCCTTGCCGCGCTGTCCTCGATCGCACTTATCCACCTTTTCTCTGCGTCTTTGGTATCCGATTTGATCAGCCGGGTGACGGCTTGCTGTCGGCCATTCGGCAAAAAAAAGGCCCGGGTGGAACCCGGGCCAGTTACTGGACGAAAATTCTTTTTGGGGGAAGGTGAGCCCGCAGTCAGATACGCATCGTCCAGTAATTGTGGGGAAGGAATGTGGCTCAGGTAACGGTCTGTGAACCGCGGCCAAATTCCGGATAGGCTTCAAGGCCGAGTTCGGTCTTGTCGAGGCCTGCATATTCCTCTTCTTCCGAACAGCGGATGCCGATCGTAGCTTTCAGAATGCCCCAGACGATGAAGCTTGCGATGGCAACAAACGCGCCGATCGAAATCACACCGATAAACTGGGTGCCGAAGCTTGTATCCGCATTGGTGATGGGAACCGCCATGGTGCCCCAGATACCAGCGACCAGATGCACCGAAATGGCACCGACCACATCGTCGATTTTCAGCTTGTCGAGCAGCGGCACGAAAATCACGACCAGGACGCCGCCAACCGCGCCGATCGCCGCGGCGGAGCCGAGCGAGGGCGTGAGCGGTTCGGCGGTGATCGACACAAGGCCGGCCAGCGCGCCATTGAGCGCCATCGTCAGATCGACCTTCTTGTAGATCGCCTGGGTCAGCAACATCGCGGCGACCGTACCGGCGGCAGCGGCGATATTGGTGTTGATGAAGATATTCGACACCGCCACGGCATTCGCCGCGGAACCAAGCGCCAGCTGCGAGCCGCCGTTAAAGCCGAACCAGCCGAGCCACAGGATGAATGTGCCCAGGGTCGCCAGCGGCAGGTTGGAGCCGGGAATCGGGTTGATGCGGCCATCCGCGCTGAATTTGCCCGTACGAGCGCCCAGCAGGATCGCACCGGTCAACGCAGCCCAGCCACCGGCCGAATGCACAATGGTCGATCCCGCAAAATCGGAAAAGCCCATCGCCGACAGGAAGCCGCCGCCCCACTGCCATGATCCCTCGATCGGGTAGATAATACCGGTCAGGACAGCGGTGAAAATCAGGAACGGCCAGACCTTGATACGCTCGGCCAGGGTGCCTGACACGATCGAGGCTGTGGTGGCGCAGAACACCATCTGGAAGAACCAGTCAGAGCTCGCCGAATAACCGTCGCCTCCGCCAAAGGCAGGGTTTTCCTCAGCCAGCGCAGCGGCATCATCGGGGGCGAATGGCATGAAGCTGCCGATAAAGCCACCTTCGTCGATACCGTACATCAGATTATAGCCCACGATGAAGAACATCAGGCCCGAGATCGAATAAAGCGAGATGTTCTTCAGGCAGATCGTCGCGACGTTCTTGCTGCGTACGAGGCCGGCTTCCAGCATGCAGAAACCCGCTGCCATGAACATCACCAGAAAGCCGCCGATCAAAAACAGCAAGGTATTGAAAACATATGCGCTTTCTTCGCTGACGGCGGCGGCGGCAGGTTCGCTGATACCGGCCAGAATAAGCGCGGCCGCGCCTCCCGTGAATACAGATTTGGTTATTCTTCCCATGACAATCTCCTAAAGCGCGTCAGCGTCTTTTTCGCCGGTACGCACACGTACGACCTGGTCAATTGGTGAAACAAAGATCTTGCCGTCGCCGATCTGGCCGGTCTTCGCGGCTGCCACGATGGCATCCACAACCGGATCGACCTGATCGGAGGCCACGGCGACCTCGACTTTTAATTTTGGCAGGAAGCTCACGGCATATTCGGCGCCACGGTAAATTTCCGTGTGGCCTTTTTGCCGGCCGTAACCTTTAACCTCGGTCACGGTGAGCCCCTCGATTCCCAAGCCGGTCAGTGCTTCGCGCACCTCATCGAGCTTGAACGGCTTGATGATAGCCATTACGAGTTTCATCGGACTGTCCCCTCTCGCATCGTTGTCAGGGTGCCGTTGCTCAAAATAGCGAGACAAATTGTTGCGACGGCAATTCAATAGGGCAGAGGGAATCAAGAACCGTGCCGGTTTTGGAAAATCGGGTTTATCTTTGCATTTTGTGCGGAATTTTTGTGATGATGGTCAGATCGCCGCCTGTTTTTGCCTAAATTTTATGCAAATTGGGGCATTTGACTAAAAACAAGGCGGTCCTGACTCTTGAATAGGCGTATATGCGATGGATGTTGATCTGATTATCGCCGGGGGTGGTTTGGTCGGGCTGAGCCTCGCGCATGCGGTCGCGGCGGCCGGGCTACAGGTGGCGGTGATCGATCCGGTGCCGCCAGAGGCGGCCACCGAGGCTGTCTTTGACGGCCGTGTCTCTGCTCTCGGGCGCGCATCCTACAGGATGTTTGACGCGCTGGGGCTGACAGGCGACATGGCATCGGAGGCGCAGCCGATCCTGGATATTTTGGTAAGCGACGGGGCGCCCGCTTCAGGCGGATATCGCGGCCCATCGCCGCTTACCCTGCATTTCGGTCATACGGATGCGGGGGCGGGGCCGCTTGGTCATATCGTTGAAAACAGGGTCATTCGCGTTGCCCAGAACCGGGCGGTGGCGCAACAGGGAAATATGACGCTGATTGCCCCTGACCGGGTGCTGGATGCGGAGCCTGACAGCGATGGCGTCACAGTTCGGCTCGCCTCCGGGGACAAGTTGCGCGCGCGCCTGTGCGTGGCGGCGGACGGGCGTGATTCCGCACTGCGCACGGCGGCGAAGATCAAGACCGTGCGGTGGGCCTATGGCCAGACAGGGATTGTGACGACGGTTCATCACGACCGCCCGCATGCGGGGGTGGCGCATGAGTATTTTCTGCCCGCGGGCCCCTTCGCGATCCTGCCGATGACAGGCAATCGCGCGTCGCTCGTCTGGACCGAGCCGACGGCGCGCGCGAACGCCATCATGCAGCTTGATCAAAACGCCTTTGATGCCGAACTCAGCCAGCGTTTTGGCAGCCATTGGGGCGCGGTTTGTTCACACGGGCCGCGCTGGTCCTATCCGCTGGCATTTCATCTGGCGCGCGATTATATCGCCCCGCGACTGGCGCTGATCGGCGATGCCGCGCACGGTATTCACCCGATTGCCGGTCAGGGGCTTAATCTTGGCTTGCGCGACGCTGCCGCGCTGGCTGAAGTGATTGTGGACGCGCATCGGCTGGGTCTTGATATCGGCGCGCCGACGACGCTTGCCGGATATGCGCAATGGCGGCGTTTCGACAATATGAGCCTTGCGGTCACGACCGATCTGTTGAACCGGCTTTTTTCCAATGATCTGCCGCCGTTGCGGTTAGCCAGGAATCTGGGAATGGCGCTGGTCGACCGGATCGCGCCCATGCGCAACCTCTTTCTGCGCCATGCCGCTGGCGAAGTCGGCACCCTGCCGCGCTTGTTAAAGGGGCAATCGCTGTAGTAACAAAGGAGCAGGTTTCCGCTGATAGTTGCAGCATTTGTCGGGTCAGCAATTATTTCTTAACTTTCTGTGATCCCTGCCGCTGCGTTAACCGTATCTAGAATCTTAGAAGGCGCAGGCGATGGCGGGGAAATTACGATATATGCACCGGAACGCGCGACAACGCCTTGCGCCTGCGCTGTGCGCGCGCACGATATTATCGGGATTGCCGCTTGGGTTTGCGGTGTTTTCGGGTGCGGCGC
>CALAQW010000157.1 GCA_937888955.1 uncultured Alphaproteobacteria bacterium
CCACCATCAGCTTTCAACCGCATCTCGAGAAACGCCCGCAAAGGCGTACTAAATTCCGACCGCGCGAGCCCCAACGCGACATTTGCCTGCAAAAAGCCGAGCTTGTCGCCACAATCGAACCTTTCCCCCTGATAGCGCACGCCATGAAATTGCTGCGTTGACAGCATGCTGGCCATTGCATCGGTCAGTTGTATTTCACCGCCTGCACCCTTGCCCTGCTGCGCCAGAAAATCGAAAATTTGCGGCTGGAAGATATACCGTCCGATAATCGACAGGTTGGAGGGCGCATCTTCGGGTTCCGGTTTTTCCACGAACCCCTTCACCTTCACAAAATCGCCCTGATCCTCGGCGACATCCAGAATGCCATATCTGTTCGTCTGCGCCGGTGGCACCTCCTCGACCAGCACCAGATTCTCGCCCAGCTGTTCATAGGCCGCGATCATCTGCGCCATGCAGGAAGGGTCGGCATCGATAAGGTCATCCACCAGCAACACCGCAAATGGCGCATCCCCCACCACATGTCGCGCGCACCACACCGCGTGGCCAAGCCCCAGCGGTTCGGGCTGGCGGACAGAGATGACTTTCCCCGCCGCAGGCAACCACGATTTCAAGTCCGCGGCCATTTCGTCCTTACCTTTATCGGTAAGTGCAGCCATCAGTTCCGGCGACTGATCGAAATGATCCTCCAGAATGCCTTTGCCCCGGCTGGTGACAAAAATAAACTCCTCGATCCCCGCCGCAGCGGCCTCTTCCACCGCATACTGGATCAAGGGTTTATCGACAACCGTCAGCATTTCCTTCGGCATGACCTTGGTTGCGGGCAAAAACCGCGTACCGAGTCCCGCCACTGGAAACACCGCCTTCTTGACCGGAGCTACCGTCATATCTTCTTCCGCACCACCTGAGCTGTCACAATCAGCCACTGTTTTACATGCACGCCTGTTACCTGCAAGTGACGGAATGGCGCAAACTCACGAAAGCAGCACTTCCTTAGCCTGATTGATACGGCTGGCAAGATAGTCGGAGCCGCCATGATCGGGATGAAATTTCTGCATGAGACGGCGATGGGCCGCGCGGATTTCTTCCCGACCCACGCCTTCGCTCAGCCCCAGAAGCTCCAGCGCCTCCGCCCGTGTCATGGCGCCACCACTGCTACGTGCGCGCCGCCCCGATTGCCCCCGATTCGCCTGGTCGGACTTGTCGGCCCCCTCACCTTTGCGGGCCGCGTCGCGCCAGTCATCGCCAAATCGACGGTCGAGCCATGTTTCGAGCACCGCAACCGACTGCGGGTCGGCCTCGGACACTTCATGATAAAGTGCAATGCTTTGTGCCAGATCCAGCAT
This sequence comes from uncultured Alphaproteobacteria bacterium, assembly GCA_937888955.1. Taxonomy (GTDB): domain Bacteria; phylum Pseudomonadota; class Alphaproteobacteria; order UBA11222; family UBA11222; genus CALAQW01. Next base: position 1,344 of record CALAQW010000157.1, read on the forward strand.
ATCGAGCTTTTTGCCCGCCTGTTCCCCGCGCAGCACTTCCCCCGTGATATCGCCGCTTTGATGATCAAGTCGCATGCGGAGGTAATCAGTTTCAACTTCGGAACTGCCGGCATTATTCGGACCGCTGCCTGCCGATCCGGCGCTGTTCCCGCCAAACAGGGTGCGTCGCAAGACGCCGCCCGCCCCGCCCAGCAGCAGCATGGCAAACCCCGCAAAGGGCGCTGCGATCGGCAATCGCCCGGTCAGTGCAAAAAAGGCGGCGATCAGCGCCATCAGCCCCGCCCCGCCGTAGCGCAGCCACCGCGATAATTGCGCCCGGTTTGCCTGACCGATCTGTCGCGTCAGCAACATCAGCGCAAAAAGAAACAACAAACCGAAAAACAGCCAGATCATTCCCACCTCAAATCAGTTTGCGACATACGCCCCAAATTGCGTCGGCTTTCCATCGCAAACAGGGTTAGCGTGACGTATCGCCCTGCATCTGGGCAAGAAGATGCTTTGCTGCTTCTGCCCCCTGCCTCCCATGATCATGCAATGCCTGCCGTCCGCCAGCCGCATAGACGGCAACAGCACCTAACAACTCGCGCAAACGATCAGGCGAGTTAAGATCGAATTTCGCAAAGGCGCCCCCGGACAGCCGTGCCAGTTCGCGAAAGCAGCGCTCGGCGCGCGCATCATTGCCTTCATGAAATGTGAACAGGCGAACACCCGAAAGCCCAAGCTGTCCGGCCAGGCGGTAAAGTTCCCCTTCAGGTTCCTCGACACAATCGCCAATATAGATCACCGCTTTCAGCCGGTCTTTGCGCCCGGCTTTCAGGGCATGTGTCAAACAACGAACGATCTGCGTCCGGCCGCTCAAACAATGTACCGGCTGCATCTGTCGCGCCAAGGCCTGCGCGTCATTCGCCCAGGGGTTTACCTTGAACTCGGAAAATCCGCGAAACCAGACAAGCTGAACCGACAGCCCGCCGATTGCCATGGTTTCACGGAACATCCCGGCCTGAATATGACTTGCCATATCCCAGCTGGGCTGCCGGCTCATCGTCGCATCGATGGCAAACAGCAACCGGCCCGGCTGCTGTCCGGGTTCGGCATTGCTCAGCGCTTTTGCCTTTGCGACGAATGCATCAAGCTCGCGCGCCGAAGCCTTTTTCCTGCCGGGCAGTTTTTCACTCATGTGCCTTGATCAGCGGCTCCTGAAACCTGAATGGCGGACATAATAGATGCCCGTTTCCTTTTAGTCATGACGTCCCGCTTCAATGCATCCCGCCTGCTACCGCCTTCCCGGAAGCATCAAAGGGCAGCACAAGCTGCGGCAGCCGGAGGAAGGCAATAATATCACGCAATTCCTGCAACGCGGCGACGTGCGACATACTGAATGTTATATCGACATCCTCGTCACGCAAATCCAGTAGCGTCAATCCGCTGGGAAACAGTTCGCGATAGATCACCCGTTCGCCAAATCCCGCGCCCAGACGGAACCCCACCTGCCGCGACAGCGTTTGCAACACTTCGCCGACCCGCTCCTTATTGCGCGCATTCAGGCTGGACATCCGGTTGCGGATCACAACCCAGTCGATCGTGCCGCGATCACGCAGTGCACGGGATTTACGGCTGTCCCAAACCAGCTCGCTGTAAAGGCTTGGACCATCCACCGCGAATGTCTCCGGATCGATTTGGGCAAGCAAATCAAAATCGATGAAACTGTCATTCAGCGGCGTGACGAGTGTGTCTGCATAACTATGCGCGGCCCGTGACAAGGCGCTGTCGCTGCCGGGGCAATCGATAATGATGAAATCATGGCTTTCGCCGAGTTCCGCGATGCAGCGCGCGAGCCTTGCCTCCTCATCCTGCTTGCGTGCGGTCACCGATTCACGATCACTGAGTTTGATCAAACGATGCGTGCTGTGCGGTATGGCGAGCTCTTTCATTTCCGCCCAGTGACGCCGGTTTTCGGCGTAACGTGTCAGGCTGCGCTGTCTGGGGTCCAAATCGATTGTCGCAACCTTATGCCCCGCCCGCATGACAGCCACCGCAATATGCATGGCCGTCGTGGTCTTGCCAGACCCGCCTTTTTCATTCCCTACAACCAGAATATGCGTACCGCCCGTAGCTGCCATGGCATCAACTTCAATTGTTGTCGAATACGGCGCATCGCTGCGCCTGAATAATTTCCGTCAGTCATTAGGCTATTCAGGCAGGCGCGTCACCAATCACATTGTCGCCCGCAGAGAGTTCAGTTAGGTTGCCCGCATGAAAGGTGCTTCCAAAGGTGTGAATTTATGACTCTGCGTCGTTTGGCCATTTCTTTTTTTGCGGCAATAATCTGCTGTTTGCCCGCAATGACACGCCTTGCGCACGCAATCGAGATGGAAACAGCACTGCAGGGCGCGGTTTCGATCCTGCCAAGTGGCGATCGTGATCTGGAAGTCAATCTTGGTCTTGGACTGTTTCAACGCCCTGAATTTCTGGGCGCGGAAGATTACAAAACGTCGCTCCTGCCGCTTATCGATGTCGAATATCGCGGCCGTCTTTTTGCCAGCACGCAGCGTGGGCTTGGCTTGTTCCTGTTCGATACAGGCAACTTCCGGGCGGGCCCGCGTATCACATTCGATGAAGGCCGCGATTCAAGCGATTATGATCTGACACGCAATCTTGCCGATATCGATCCGAGCGCGGAAGTCGGCCTCTATTTCGAAAGCTATCTGGGCTGGCTGCGCCTCAAGGGCGACATCCGCAAGGGCGTTGGCGGTGGCCATCAGGGCGCATTGGCGCGTCTCGATATGGCGACAGCCATCCGCGCGGGCGCGCGTGACACCTTGTTTCTGGGTGTCAACGTAACTGCTGCCGACCAAAGCTATATGGAGGCCTATTTCGGCGTACCGACAGCACGCGCAACGCCGCAGGTTCCCGCATTCAGCGCCAAGGCGGGACCGCGTGACGCCAATGTTTATGCAAGCTTTGTGCATAGCTTTCAGGGTGGCATGTACCTGTCAATCGACGGGGGGGCCGGGCGGCTTCTGGGCGATGCGGAAACAAGCCCGATCGCGGGCACGCTTGATCAGGTATTGACGCAATTCTACCTCGGTACCGTGATCGGCTATCGTTTCTAGCCGGTAGCGCGGGGTTCCGGATATAAGGCTTTCGCGCAGCCCTTAATAGGCGCTACCATCCCCTGATAAACATAATCCAAAGAAAGATTTCAGGGGAGGAGCAACAATGAGTGACGGATCTCATGCGGCGCGGCGTGCCCGCGGCCTTGACGTACTGACTACCTTAAGCGGGCGTGATGACGCTGAAGCACAGGCACAGCGGCTGGAAGACGCGAATGGCGCGCTCGGTTCGTTCGTCGTCGATTACGCGCTTGGCGACCTGTGGAGCCGGCCGGGCCTAAGCCGCCGCGATCGCAGCTTTGTTGTGATTTCGGTGCTGGCTGCGCTCAACCAGACCAATCAGTTGAAAATGCATGTGCGCGGCGCGATCAATCACGGCATGACGCCCGAGGAAGTGCGCGAAGTCATGACCCATATGTGCGGTTATGCGGGATTTCCGCGCGCGCTCGATGCGATGCGTGTAACCAACGAAGTGCTTGAGAAGATGGGCCACGCCCCCACCGATGGCAAACTGCCGCCGGCCGAACGGCTGAGCGATGCGGAACGGTGGAAACGCGGTGCCGAGGGACTCAGCATCATCACGGGCCGACCGATCCCCACCGAACGCCCCACTGATGACAGCAAGGGCGCGGTCGGGCTTGGCCCGCTTGGCGCGGCAGCGGTTGATTTCTGCTTTGGCGATATCTGGGCGCGTTCACAACTGCCGCGCCGTGATCGCAGCCTGCTTGTCGTGTCTGTCCTCGCAGCACTCGGACGACAGGATGAGCTTGAGATCCACGTGCCCGCCGCCATCACGAATGGCGTGACGGTCCCAGAGCTTGAAGAAATGATCCTGATGTATTCAGCCTATGCCGGCTTCCCGTTCGCGGTGGAGTGCCGCAATGTGTTGGCGCGCCATCTGAAAGCGCAGGAAAACAGCTGAACCGGATCGCATTCACAACAAAAAAGGGGCGACTTGAATGTCGCCCCTTAAATCCCGGAACTGCGTGCTTTCCAGGTTATTTTCCAAACATGCCCTTGATGTCGTCGAGCGACTTTTTCGCACCGTCCGTCGCATCTTCGAGCGTCTGTTCCGCGTCACCCGAGCCGTTTTGCAGCATTTCCTGTATCTGGCCTGCCTCTGCCGGCAGCTTGCCTTCCAACGCCTTCTTGAGGTCCTCCGCGAGCTTGCCGCCGTCGGCTGCAACACCTTTCTGAAGCATCGATGCGAATTCCCCGGCCTGATCGCCCAGCGTACCGATCAGTTCCGCAGGGTCGATATTGCTTGCCGCCTTGACGATTTCAGGTTTGAGCGCCTCGAGGATCTTGTCAACCAGTTCCGCGCCGGTAACGCCATCGCCGCTCTTGCCAAGATCACGCAGATGCAGATCCGGAATAGTCACGGAAACTTTCTTTCCCGGCACCGCTGTCGTGCTGACATTAACCGAAGCATTCCGGAAATACAGATCATTGATAACAAGCTTAACCGCCTGTCCGTCCGTTGCGGCATCTGCCTGATCCGGCTCCGCCGGGGACTCAATCCCACTTTCCGCAAGATAACGATCGACATTATTCTGCAAGGCGGCAATGTTGCTGCCGCCATTGCCAAGCTCATACCAGATCACAGGACCATTAATCTCCAAACTGTTGATAACGACCTGCTCCGCACTCAGATTATTTGTATCCAATGCGAGCGCGATCTTATCGAGCCTAAAGGTATGATCGGCTGAAAATCCCGCTGGCGTCCCGATGACAAAACCGTTTATTGCCGCTTTGCCGGCGGGAAGATCCACATCCACCGCGTCAACTTCGACTTCGGTCGCGGTAATGTCCGCGCCATATTCCTCGATTGCCGCTTCTATGATACCGCCGAGCTGCGTGTAGCTGATATACAGCGCCGCACCCACCACAAGGACCAGCACGACCAAAATCCAAAGTAGCTTTTTCATCAAAATCCCCTTCTCAAATTCATTGCCATCGCCCCGATGACAGCGCGTACTAAAGCAAATACATGTTCTTAAATTATGGCAAGAATGCGGGGCAACCCGCCCCGCATTCGCTTTTTTTATTCGGCCGCCCGGGCCAGTTCCATCAACGGCGCGCCGGGCAGTTTCTTGACCTCCGGCATAACCTCTTTCGCAAACAGACGCATGCTTTTCTCCGCATCCTCGTAGGGCATGCCGGCATAGCTGAATACCCCGTTATAAGCACCCGCCCCGGTGCGCGAGGTAAAGTTGACAATACGATCATAGCATTGTTCAGGCGTGCCCCAGACCTGGATGCTCATGAAGAACTCGATCATCGCATTGACATTCTGGTTCGCCATTTCCTGCATGGCGACATACCCTTCATAGCCTTTCGTGTTCTTCAGATGGTCGCCCTGCATTTCATAATGGTCGACAACGGTCTGGTAATATCCGCCGATATATTTCAACGCCATCTCTTCAGCGCGCGCCGCATCCGCGTCGCAATAGGTCCAACCGCCCAGGATCGGCGCGGGCGCGTCCGTCCCGTTCACCTCGCGATAGATTGCGCGGTAATCGGCAAGCTCACGCTCCACATGCTCCCACGGTTTTTGCGGGATGATCAGAATCCCGACACCCAGACGCGCCATGATCTTTGATGATTCTGGCGACACAGCGGCGGCATAGGTGCGCCCCTTGAAGCTTTTGAAAGGACGTGGACGAATTTCACGGCGCAATTGCTTCACAAGCCGGCCATCATATTCGCAGAACCCGGTTTCCAGCCCTTCAAGGATCATTTCGGCGGATTCGGTGAAATATTCGCGGCTCTCATTCATATCGCGGCCAAAGCCGTCGAACTCGATCCGGCCCAGCCCGCGACCGACCCCGAGGATCATCCGCCCGTTCGACATATTGTCGAGCATCGAAATCTCTTCAGCCACCCGCATCGGATCATGCCATGGCAACACGATGACCATGGAACCAAGCAGCAGCTTGTCGCTTTTCGCCGCGAAGTAGCTCAGAAACTGAGTAACATCCGGGCACATCGTATAATCCGTGAAGTGATGTTCCACACTCCAGATCGACTGAAAGCCAAGCTCTTCGGCCATCATCCCGAGCCGCAGCTCGTTCTGATATACATATTGATCGGTTTTTGACTGGTCGGTGCCCTGAAACACCAATGCAAGCCCCACATCCATCCTACCGTTCCCTTCCCTATTGATTGTCCTTGAAATCGAAATCGGGGGAAATCGAAATCAGGGGAAATTGAAATCAGGGGAAATTGGAACATAGGGCCGTAGCAATTGCCAGGGCTTTTGCCGTATCTGCCCTATGATGGGCGAGCGGACAATGCAGCCGGGCACAAGGGCCCGGGACCTGGCCAGGCTGCATTCAACAGTTTCCGTCTGCGATCCCGCAAACGCGGTTCAGCGCGCCGCTACTCCGCCGCCCGGGTGGGGTCATTGCGCACGATGCTGATCCCCGAACCGGAGCGTTGCTCGGGCTCCTCCTGCACGGCACCGCTGCCCTCATCGGTGATCTGCCGGCCAAGCGCGATCACATTTGGAATTTCCTCATCGGTCAGCGCTTTCATGAATTTCTTGCGCGCCAAGGCCTTCTCGATAAAGGGCGCAAGCTCTTCATTCTTTTTCTTCTCGCGCTCCGCCTCGAACTCGCTGAATTCGGGCTTCACCTCGCGCGCGAACAGCTCAAGCGCCTCGCAGATATGCTCATGCTTGTTCTTGCCGCCCTGCTGGATGAAGGCCACCTGATCGACCCCGGCTTCCTGAAATCCGCGCAGGTGATTGCGCAACTGATCGGGGGTACCGATACCGCGCGCCTCGCCCTCTTCGGGTAATGCAGCACGCGCCTGTTCGAAATTCTTCCAGATATCGGTCCGGCCCGGCTTATGCTCCCCGAAAATATAGTGATGGCCAAGCGCATAGCCGAAGAAGCGGAAGCCATCCATCCCGCGATCTTTCGCGACCTGGGCATCGGGATGAACCGAAAACCCTGTCACCATCGCGATATTCGCATTCACCGTATGGCCGATGGGCACGCATTCTTCCGATTTGATGATGCTGTAATAATCATCGACCCATTTTTTCGCTTCCTCGGGATCGACAAAGGCAAAGGTCAATGCACCAATCCCGCAGCGCGCGGCAAGCTTGATCGTCTCACGGTTGGAGCACGCCACCCAGATCGGCGGATGCGGGCGTTGTACCGGCTTTGGCACAACGTTGCGTGTCGGCATATCGAAAAATTCGCCCTTGAAGCCCGGATAGGGGTCCATGACCATCATATTGGCGCATTGTTCGACGCATTCGCGCCAAGCGGCCCGCTTACGCGCCACATCGACATTGTATCCGCCAAGTTCAAGCAAGGCGGAAGATTCGCCGGTTCCCCATTCAACCCTGCCATTTGACACAAGATCAAGCGTCGCGATCCGTTCGGCCACCCGCGCCGGATGGTTATATCCAGGCGGCATCAGCACGATGCCATGACCAAGCCGGATGTTCTTTGTCCGCTGCGAACAGGCGGCGAGAAAAACTTCGGGCGCGGAAGAGTGCGAATATTCCTCCAGGAAATGATGCTCCACCTCCCAGGCGAATTCGATCCCCAGATTATCGGCAAGCTCCACCTGCTTCAGCGCGTCCTGAAACAGCTGCTGCTCAAGCCCTTCTGTCCATGGACGCGGTAACTGGTGCTCATAAAATGTTCCGAATTTCATCGCTTTATCGCTCCCTGCTACATCATTATGCCCATTCGCATTGTTGAAGCGGGCGGTTTTCTTCACCCGTCATTATCTGTTGGCAGAACGCAGGCCTGTGCTTGTCAGGCCTGCGCCGGCATTATTTTCCCGCCAGCGCCTTGCTTGCGACAAGCTTGTCAAAGCCATCGAGGATGGCCTTGTAACGCATCTCGACAATCGCGCGCATATTGGGGTCGGTGAAAATGTAGGGCCAGTCGCCTTCCACCCCTTCACGCACAAGCTCACCGACAATACGCGGATCAAGGCCGCCCTTGATGCCCTGAAGCATCATTTCCTGCCGCACCGCATCTGAGTCGCTTTTTGGCGCGACCGGCGCGATCGGGCCGCCGAACCTGTCTGGCCGGTTACGCCCGGCATTGGTGATGTTCGTATTCACGAATCCCGGGCACAAGACCGACGCGCTGATATTGGTTTTTTCCAGCTCGCCGCGCAGAACATCGCTGATACCGACTGCGGCGAATTTCGTGGCGGTGTAAGGTCCACCTGTCGCGCCTGCGGCAATAATGCCGGCCATCGAGGCGGTGGTGACAAAATGTCCCCCTTCGCCATGTGCCTTGATATGCGGCAAAAAGGCCTGAATGGCATAGACGATCGCCATCTGGTTGACCCCGACCACCCAGTCCCAATCGGATTGCGGAATCTTTTCAATCGGACCGCCGGCGCCAATCCCCGCATTGCTGCAGACGATATGCACCTTGCCGAATTCGTCAAAAGCCTTCTGCGCGGCTTCGAATACCGCATCCCGCATCGATACATCGCAAAGTACGCCCGCAACGCGGACATTCGTTTCATCGGACAGGGCAGCAACCGCTTTATCGAGCGCCCCCTGCTCGATATCCGCGAGCATGATATTCATGCCTTGGGCGGCGAATGCCTGCGCCATGCCATAACCGATACCGCTTGCACCGCCTGTGATAAAGGCGGTCTTGCCTGCCAGATCCTTCATCCCGAGCTACTCCGCCGCCATCTGGCGCTGTTCCAGCGCTTCGAATTCGGCAAACAGTTTTTCGCCATCGGGCGCAGCCAGTATCTGCTCACGCAAGGTGTCGCGGGTTTGCTCGCGGCTTGCCTGGAACGCCGTCGTCACATGCCACTCGATCATCGGCGCCCAGATCGGATCGAACAGATCCTTACCGGCCATGGTGCCGCCATCATTCGTCTTGATCGTCAGTCCACGGAATTCCGACAGCATGACCCGCAGGCTTGCGACATGGATATTCTCGTCCTGCCGGATACGATCGATCAGCTCGGCCGCCAGTTGAACCCCTTCGGGATTATCCGCAAAGGTATCCGTTGCATTGACGACACTTTCATAGAAGCGGAAAGTCGCTTCCGCGCGCACCTCGATCATGGTGAGGTTCATCAGCAGCAGAAGATATTCTTCATGCGCCTGCGGGATCTGCGGCATCAGGCGACCTTGCTCGGGCCGGCCAATCCGTTCAGGCGGTTCAGGCAGGGGATATGCCCCTTCCCCGAATAATGCGTCGCGTACCGCAAACCACATCTCGTCATGCGCACCGATATCAGTGGCCGGATTACCCCCTTCGTCCCAGCCATGCGCCACCAGCAGCCCCTTGTTCAGGTGCCCCAGGCACATTTCGCTGATATCCTCGACAATGATTTCCTGAAAATTCGGGGCCGGGAAATCCGCAAGCAGCTTGCCGCGCCCCTCGATGATGCCCGCGATCGTCAGCGAATTCCACAATGTCTGCGCAAAACCGTTGCGCAGCAAAAACCGCTGCTGATCCGTGCTCGGATAATTGCCCATTTTCAGCAGATCCGGGCTGCAGTCAATAAGCGGCAATCCCTTGCGCTCGACCTCCGCCTGCCAGGCATGAATGGCGGGCCAGCGGTGCAGCGAACGCGGCGGCGTATAGGCCCCGTCGTTATCGAAACCGCCATGCAATTTGTGCCCGGCGGCTTCATGAAACTGCGCAAAGGGATGGCTCGCCATGAGCTCATCGGCGGAATAAACAAGCTTCAACATCTTACTATCCTGTAATTTACAAAGCGGTAGAACCTGGATTTACTGTGGTGACGGCGGCGCCTATTCGGCTGCAGCCGCAAGCGGCGTTTCCAGCCTGTCGAATTCGGCAATCAACTGATCGGAGTCAGCTAGTTTTTCCAATTGCCGCACGATGCTGGCGCGTGTTTGTTCGCGCGCCGTGTCATAGACGGTCGTCGAATGATAGGCGACCATGCCCTCCCATACGGGATCGAGCAGTTCGCTGCCGCTGATTGTTCCGCCATCGACCGTCTTGAATGTCAAAGTCCGCATTTCAGACAATACGGCCTGCAAATAGCCGACATGGATCGCCTCGTCCTGGCGGATCCGTTCAACCATCTGCGCCGCCTGTTCGGCAATGTCGCGACGATCGGTGAACATTTCCGGATCGCGGAACAGTTCACAGCAGAATGAGAACATTTTTTCCGCACGCACTTCGACCATCAGAATGTTCATATAGATGAGCAGGAACTCTTCAAGCGTCTTTGAAATCTGCGGAAACAGCCGCCCCATTTCGGGACGCCCGATTTCTTCAGGTGCGGTTGGAATGGCAAAGGCGTCTTTTCCGAACAGCAGATCACGGACGACGAACCACATCTCGTCATGTGCGCCGATATCGCTGTTATCCATGCCGCCTTCATCGCGCCCATGCGCGTGATGCAGCCCCTTGTTCAAATGGCCGACCGCAAGTTCGGAAATATCCTCGACAAAGAATTCCTGGAAGTCGGGACCGACGACATCGCTGAAGACCTTGCCGCGCCCCTCGATGATGCCGGTAAGTGTCAGCGAGTCCCATAAAGTTTTACCAAGCCCATGCTGCAACAGGAATTTCTGCTGCGCGTGATTGGGGTAGTTATCCCGTTTCAACAGTTTCTGGCTTGCATCGATCAGCTTGCCGCCACGGGCCTCGAGGTTGCTGGCCCACTGTGCCACGGCAGGGCCGCGATGCAGCATCCGCGGGGAAATGTAATTCCCTTCCGCATCAAATCCGCCATGCAGCAATTTGCCCATAACTTCATGGGGTTGCGCATAATCATGCTCGGCCATGATCTCGTCATAGCTATAAACATTCTTTGCCATTGCGAACCTCTCCACCCTTTAATTTTAAAATTTATGGATCTTCCACCTGTATGGCGCCATCCGCATCCGGTCCGCTGACGATCCGCGCCTTGCCATGGCAGTCAGGCGCAGCCAGCGCGCGCACCACGAACTGTGTGACATTTCGAAGATAACGCTCCTTATCCTCTCTCTTGCCTCCCACCGGCATGGTGACAACGCTTGTCACCATCAAAATCACCCGGCCGATAATTTCCGGATCATAATCGGCCCAGGCCATCCCGCTGCGTTGCGCCTGCCGCACCGCTGCCGCCCAGCCCCTGGCCCAATGATCGACAATCGATTCGGCGGGTCCGCCCTCTTCGCGGCTCATCAATTGATGCCCTGCCCAGGCAGCGCGCAGCACACCGGGATTGGCTTCGGAATATTCCATCGCAACTTTCAGCGCCGCATAGACGCGCTCAGCCCCGTTTCGGCATTTCGCGAGTTCAGGCTGCACCAATGCTTCGATTTCCGCATGGGTCTGCGCGACAAATGCCTGGAAACATTCCCGTTTATCGGAGAAATACAGATAGAACGTACCGTGCCCCACCCCGGCCTCGCGCGAGATATCCTGCGGACGGGTTTCATGATAGCCATGCGCGACAAACAGCTTGCTGGCAGCCTTCATCAAGCGCTCACGGCTTTCGGCTTTCCGCCGCTCCCGCTTTGACAAGGTGCCATTTGCCGACTCATCGACGTCATTTATGTCATTGGTAACAGACATGTCAGTTATCTTCCTTTTACTCTGACATATTGTCAATAAAATTACATCGGGATCATACTAATCCCGTGACAACGCATCCCTGCCCCGGTGATCAGTATAGTGTGAAGGGGCGGGTCTGGCTGCCCGTAATTGTGATATGCACGGATACAGGACGCGACGCGAACCGGGCTAAAACAGGCCACGGAAATACATATGGGCCAAAAACTGGTCGGGCGGCTGGCGCGACAAGCTACAGGAAAGCGCCAACTGGTGCCCTTGAATTACCCGCCCTTGATCGCGGGCAGGAAGAAGACTTCGCTGTCTTCCGCGATCACCTCAAGAAAGGGATCGGAAATAATTTCGCCGTCGATTGCGATAGCGATGCCGTCTGATTCCAGCTCGGCCCCAATGCCGGGAAACATCTTGTCCAATGCCTGAATGAGCTTCCGGACATTGGCGGCATCCACCTCAAAATGCGTTTGGCCGCCAGCGAACTGGCGGCCAAGCTCATTGCTCAGTACAACCTGAGCCATACTCTCTACCTCTTAACTGTCGAGCGCGGCGACAATCGCCGGCGGCGACAAGGGCAGATCGGTCATCCGCTTGCCGATGGCGCGCGACACGGCATTGGCGGTCGCACCGAGCGGCGGCACGATCGGCACCTCACCCACACCGCGTACCCCAAACGGGTGCGCGGGGTTCGGAACCTCGACGATCACCGTATCGATCATCGGCAGGTCGGACGCCACAGGCATGCGGTAATCCAGGAAGCCCGGATTTTGCAGCCGGCCATCCTCGCCATAGATATATTCTTCATTCAGGGCCCAGCCGACACCCTGGGCGACGCCGCCCTGCATCTGACCTTCCACATAGCCCGGATGAATGGCCTTGCCCGCATCCTGCACCGCTGTATAGCGCAGGACGGTCACATGACCGGTATCGGGATCGACTTCCACATCGCAGATATGGGTGCCAAAGCCCGCGCCGGCACCGCGTGCATTGATCGCGGCCTTGCCATTGATCGGTCCGCCTGTGCGGCCTGCCTTGGCAGCGATATCGGCAAGCGAGAGAGGTTTGAAGTCCCCGGCATTGGCACTGGCGGGACGCGCAAAGCCATCTTCCCAGACAACGGCGTCAACACCGATATCCCAGGTCATGGCGGCGCGTTCGCGCAATTGCTGAACCACATCTTCAGCCGCCTGAATGATCGCCATGCCGGTCGCAAATGTCACGCGGCTGCCACCGGTCACATCATTGTATCCGATGCTGGCCGTATCACCGACAATGATCTTGACCTTGTTATAGTCAACGCCCAGCACCTCGGCCGCCATCATGGCAAGCGACGCGCGCGAGCCGCCAATATCGGGATTGCCCGAAATCACGCAGACGGTGCCGTCTTCGGCCACATTGACCGTTGCGCTCGACTGCATGCCGATATTGAACCAGAAACCCGAGGCCACACCGCGGCCCTGATTGGGGCCAAGCGGGATGTTATAGTTCGGATGCGCCTTCGCGGCTTCCAGCGTTTCGATATAACCGATGCTCTTGAACTTCGGCCCATAGGGTGCCTGGGTTCCCTCTTTCGCGGCATTCTTGAGCCGCAGATCGATCGGATCCATGCCCAATTCCTGCGCCAGTTCGTCAATCGCGCTTTCGACCGCGAATGACGCCATCGGCGCACCCGGCGCGCGGTAGGAGGCGCTCAAGGGGCGGTTGACGACCACGTCATAGCCCACCGTCTTGACATTCTCCAGCGCATAGGGGGCGAATGCGGTCATGCAGCCCGGCGCCACCGGCGAACCGGGATAGGCACCTGCCTGATATTTCAGTTCCGCCTCGGCACCCAGGATCTTGCCGTCTTTGGTGGCGCCGATCTTGACACGCATCGCGGTTCCCGACGTCGGGCCGGTTGCCCGGAACACCTCGTCGCGCGACATCACCATCCGCACCGGCCGATGGGATTTGCGCGACAGGATAGCAGCCACAGGCTCAAGATAGATGGTGGTCTTGCCACCGAAACCGCCGCCAATCTCCGCCGGTGTGACACGCACCTGCGCCAGCTCCAGATCAAGCAGCTTGGCCGTGAACGTCCGCACCATGAACTGACCCTGGCTCGAACACCAGATACGGCATTCATCGCTTTCGGTCCATTCAACGACCGCGGCATGCGGCTCGATATAGCCCTGGTGAACCGGCTTCGTCGTATAATTGCGTTCGATCACGACATCGGATTTTTCATAGCCTGCGTCGGGATCGCCAAAGCCCATCTGTACGCGCATCACCACATTGGAAGGCTTCTCAGGCTTGGGCTCGACGCCCGCGGTGAAAATCGTATCGTGAAGCACCGGTGCATCGGGCTTCATCGCCTCTTCCACATCGATCACATGCGGCAGAACTTCATATTCCACCTCGATCAACGCCAGCGCCTCATTGGCAACCGCATCGCTGATCGCGGCAACCGCTGCAACCGGATGCCCGTCATACAGCACCTTGTCATGCGCCATGATATTGTTGGACAGGTAACGGAAATTGACCGCGCCCTCACCGGCCTGCGCCATCTCTGATGGCATTTCAGGCATATCCGCACCGGTAACGATCGCCTTCACACCGGGCAGGGCCGCCGCTTTATCGGTGTTGATCGACACGATTTTCGCATGCGGATGCGGGCTGCGAAGGATCTTGCCCGTCAGCATGCCCGGCAGATTGAGATCCGCCCCGAAATTCGCACGGCCTGTGACCTTGTCAACCCCGTCGGGGCGGATCTGGCGGGTGCCAACCCATTTCAGCTCTTTATCTTCATATCCCATTTTACGATCCTCTCATTTCTGCGGCGACGTCGAGCACCGAACGAATGATTTTGTCATAGCCTGTGCAACGGCACAGATTGCCAGCCAGCCAGTACCGGACTTCGGTCTCCGTCGGATCCGGGTTGCGTTCCAGCAAATTCTTGGCGGCAACCAGAAAACCCGGTGTGCAGAAGCCGCATTGCAGCGCCGCTTCCTCCAGGAATTTCTGTTGCAGCGGATGCAGCTCGTCGCCTTCGGCCATGCCTTCAATGGTCTCGATCTCCGCCCCGTCAAGCTCGGCGCCCAGCGCCAGGCAGGAACAAACCAGCCGGCCGTCCAGAATCACGCTGCAAGCGCCGCAATCGCCCGAAGAACAACCTTCCTTGGTGCCCGTCAGGTTCAGCTCATCGCGCAATACATCAAGCAAAGTCTGTTGCGGGTCGCAAAGATACTCGACCTCTTCGCCATTAACCGTCGCAGTTACATGAAATTTAGCCATTAGTTACTCCCTGCCCGCTCAAGCGCGATTTTTGCCGCCCGCTGGGCCAGCACCCCGGCGACTTTTTTGCGATATTCAATGGTGCCGCGTTTATCATCAATCGGTTTGCACGCAGCGCTTGCCGCCGCCGCCAGCTTCTTCAGCGCCGCATCATCAAGCTTGGTCCCGATCAGCGCATCACCCGCTTCCTTGACAAGCAGCGCCGTGGGCGCCACCGCCCCCAGCGCCACCCGCGCGGCCGTGCAGACGCCATTATCGTCAAGCGTCAGGTTCACCCCCGCACCGACGATCGCGATATCCATTTCCGTACGCGGGATCATCCGCAGATAAGCATCGCCCGAATGCGCCGGTCGCGGCGGCAATTTGAACGCCACAACGAATTCGCCTTTGGCAAGCGACGTTTTACCCGGACCTGTGGGGATATCCTCAACCGGCACTTCGCGCCGGCCATTCGGCCCCGCGACAATACAAATAGCGCCCGCGGCAATGATACCCGGCACACTGTCGGCGGCGGGCGACGCATTGCACAGATTGCCCCCCAGGGACGCACGCCCCTGAACCTGCGTTGACCCGATCAGGTCCATCGCCTCGACAACCCCGGGCCACGCCTTGTGCAGTGCTTCGTTTTCGCTGATCGCCTGACCGCAGACCGCCGCACCAATCACAAAGCTGCCATCGCTTTCCTGCTTGATGGCCTTCAGCTCCTCGATACGTTTGATATCAACGACCAAATCCGGCTTGACGACGCCGGCGCGCAATTGCACCAGCAGATCGGTCCCACCCGCCAGCACGCGGGCATTACCGGCGGCATTGCCCAGCAGCCCCACAGCTTCGTCTACCGAAGTTGGAGCTTCAAATTGAAATCCGCTCATCTTACTCCCTTGCTCTTCCTCTCGCCGGGCCAGGTTCAGCACGCACCGGGCAACCGTCTAATCGGATCCCGTAAAATGCCTCCTGATGCCGCCATCAGATTTTATATTGCAGGCATGAAAACCAGCATGGCCAATCCACCATGCACGAATCCACACACACTTTGTTCAATAACTTATCAGAGATTTGCACCTGACGATAACCGTATTGGGGCGATAACCATAATGGGCAGCTTGCGCCCCTCTTCTTTTCCGTCAAGCCCAGCCTCGGATCCGAGTATGACGGAAAGCGGCGTCATTGTTCAAGCGCCGATACGACATGATGAAGCACGGTATCGCCGCGTTTCATCGGTCGCGTCGACAATATGCGCCGCCGGGCTGAGATACTGGACAGCGCGCCCCCAACCGGTGCAATCTGCCGCACGCGGGGAGGATCAAAACAGATGTCACAACAAAAAAGCCAGAATACGCAGCAAATCAAAAAACCGGGCCGGGCCGTGCGCCCCAAGGATGCGTCCACGCTAATCATCGTACGGCGCGACCGTGCGGTGCCCGAAATCCTGATGGGGCGACGCAGCGACGGCCATGATTTCCTGCCGAATAAATTTGTCTTTCCCGGCGGACGGGTCGATCGCGGCGACAATATGGTGAAACCGCATAGCGATTTGCGCCCGGAAGTGCAGTCACGCCTTCTTAAAGGCTGCAGCCCGACAAAGGCGCGCGCGCTCGGTATGGCGGCGGTACGCGAAACCTTCGAGGAAACCGGCCTGATCGTCGGGCGGCATACCGGTCAGCCAATGGCAACACGTTCCGCCGTCTGGACAAGCTTCTCGCAAGGCGGGGTCGCACCGGCACTCGATATTATGAGTTACATTGGCCGTGCCATTACACCACCGTTCCGGCATAAGCGTTTCGACGCGCGTTTCTTCATGACCGATGCTGAGCATATTGCCGGCGATTTGCATGAACTTTCCGATGCGTCCGGCGAATTGCTGGAAATCCACTGGCTGCCGGTAAGCGAAGCAAAACTGCTTGAATTGCAGGGAATCACCTTGCTGATGCTCGACGAAGTCGAACGCCGGGTCAATTTAACCGAACGCAAGGCGGCCGAACTGCCCGTCCCGTTCTATTATTTCAGGAACGGCAAACGCATCGCCGAAGCGCATTAGTATCGCGGAAGCGCATTATCCAGCCGGGTCTTGCGCAACGCCCAAAGACGATGAAGTTTACTTGACTTTGGCCGCGACGCGGTTAGTGTGCGCGCTTCGTCGACGACAAGATTATTGGGAGCATGTGGCGATGGCTAAAGCCGCGACCATCAAAATCAAATTACAAAGCACCGCGGGCACGGGCTACTTCTATGTAACGAAGAAGAATTCGCGCACCCAGACCGAAAAACTTGTCATGCGCAAGTATGACCCGGTTGCGCGCAAGCATGTGGATTTCAAAGAAACCAAAATCAAGTAGCCAAAATCAGGCGGATTGAAGCGCGGCGGGTGCGATTATTACGTCGCTGCCGTTCAGACGCTCCGGTCCGCATCTGGTGCCGCACCTCCAAAAAAGGCGGCCTCCCGTTTATTCCGGTATACTTGAACTGCGGTGGACTTGAAACGCAACGGCGCTGTTTGAATCTGCTGCGATACGGTTTCGCGCAGTTGCGACCCTGCAGGGTCGCCAGAGGAGCCCGCTGCGGCCATTATTTAATCAGGATGCGGCCTCGACCACCCGGTTGCGGCCGTTCTTTTTTGCCTGATAGAGCGCCTGATCTGCCCGTTTCAGGGTTTCCATAGCAATCGCTTCCCCTTCCAGGCTGCTCGCCACACCGATGCTTGTCGTAACGGCAATCGTTTCGCTCGCGCTCACATGAAACGCATAATTCTCGGTATATTCGCGGATCCGTTCGGCCACCACGCCGGCAATCGCGGCATCGGTCTCGGGCATGATGACCACAAATTCCTCACCGCCATAACGGCAAGCCAGGTCAATCCCGCGAATATTACGTGAAATTCCCTTGGCGAACTGGATCAGGACACGATCCCCCGCATCGTGCCCCCAGGTATCATTAACCTGCTTGAAATGATCGATATCCAGCATCATCACCGCAACCGGCCGCTGCTCCTGTCCCGACCGCGCGATCAAGCCATCCAAATGGGTTTCCATGTAACGGCGATTAAAAAGCTGCGTCATCGGATCGGTGATCGCAAGCTCCATGCTGCACTGGACGTTCTGGCGTAATTGCTCGGCATAGCGACGCCAGCGCAATTGCGTCTGAACCCTGGCCATCAGTTCATTCCGTTCGATCGGGCGGACCAGATAGTCGTTCACGCCCATATCGAGGCCGCGCACCAACCCGTCCGTCTCGGGATCCTCGACAATAATCAAAAGCGGCGTCGTACGGGTTTCCTCGCCGGTACGCATCTGCGAGCAAAATCGCAACGGATCATACTCGCTCAAAGAAAGACTGGTGATAATCAGATCGAAATTATCGTTGCGCGCCAGTGTGAGCGCGTTGACCGCATCCGCCTCGACAACCACCCGATGACCGGCTTCCGACAATGTTTCCTCGACCCGCTGTGCCGAACGTGGCTGATCGTCCACAACCAGTATCTGCCCCGGGGCGATCAATTCATCGTCCCAATTCGGGTAATCGATAAGGCCCAGATTACGCCCGGTCACCTCGCGCGCGCGCAACTCATCGGTCATCATCTTCAGCCGCACCAGACTGCGAACCCGGGGAAAGAGAGGAATATTCTTGATTGGCTTGCTGATAAAATCATCCGCACCCGCCTCAAGCCCCTGTACCCGGTCGCTTGCCTGATCAAGCGCGGTGATCATCACCACCGGGATATGACGCAGTGTGGGGTTCTTCTTGATTTCGCGGCATGCGGTGAAGCCGTCCATGACGGGCATCATGACGTCCATCAGGATAATGTCGGGCATTTCCTTTGCCGCGACCTCGATGGCCTGCTGCCCGTTTTCCGCGGTCAGGACTTCGTAATATTCGGCGCTGAGCTTGGCTTCGAGCAGCTTTACGTTTGCCGCCACATCGTCAACAACTAGCACACGCGCTGTCATAAAAGTTATTCCTCAGTCCAGAAAACGTTGCACGGTTTCCAGAAACTCGGTGACTGAAATCGGCTTCGCGATATAGGCTTGGCACCCGCCACTGCGAATGCGGTCCTCATCCCCCTTCATTGCAAAGGCGGTGACCGCAATGACCGGAATATCACGCAAATCATCGTCTTCCTTGATCCATTTTGTGACTTCCAGCCCCGATACCTCGGGCAATTGAATATCCATCAAGATAAGATCCGGGTGATGCGTGCGCGCCAGTTCCATCGCATCCATACCGTCAGATGTCTGTATGGTTTCATATCCATGGGCTGTGAGCAAATCATGAAACAATTTCATGTTGAGCTCATTGTCCTCGCAAATCAGAACTTTCTTCGCCATCGGCCTAGGATCTCTTATATTTTCTGATAAAATTTTCGCGACAATGCGGCATAGATACCATCCGCCTGCTTTTGGTTGCAACCAAGCTACAGTTGTCAATCATTTAGCGATTAAATGCGTCAAACAATATTACAACCGCCATCACACCTTATTGTATTACCGAATAAAACTAGCCGAAAAACGTAAGGCAGTGGTTAATTTAGTAAAATGACACAGAAGATTCGAGAATGGGCACAATCGGTCGCGCTTCAGGCGCTGACCTTCATTTTGTCAGACACAGATCATTTAGGGCGGTTCATGGATCTATCGGGCCTCAGCCCCGCGGACCTGGAAAACCGGATCGACGACCCGGAACTCCTGGGCGGCATTCTGGACTATCTGTTGATGAACGAGGCCGACCTGCTCAATTTTTGCGAAGCCGCCGAACTCAGCCCGGAGCAGCCGGCGCAAGCCCGCGCGCAATTGCCAGGCGGTGGTGTTTATGAATGGACCTAACCATACCGCGCGATTGCGTCGGGGATGGCTGACGCGGTGCCCATCCCGACTAGTGAATGGCGGTGACGCCCACCCGGCACCCGCCGCCACCGGACAACACAGGTAAAACCCACACCGCCGACGATAAAACAGCAAAGAAACCCTGCCTATGCTGACACGCGACATTCAGGCGCAATTGGATGCACTGCCACTGCAATCCGACCAACCCCTTATCGTGACCGACGCGGATGAGGTTATTGCGCAATTCATTGTCGGGCTTGAGGGGTTTCTGACACGCAACGGATTTTGGCTCGACCTGCAGAGCTTTGCGATTTCGGGCAATGTCAAACGCGCCGAGGACCATTCGGTTGTCGAACGCGCGGAAGTGCAGGAGCTGCTTGCGCAATTCTTTGCCGCCGATACTGAAAGCCTGTTGCCGGTCCCTGGCGCGGCCGACGCGCTTTCAGCACTCAGCAAGCGAACGCAAATCATCGTATTGAGTAACGTGCCGCAACCGCAACGGGCCGCCCGTCAACGGTGGTTGCGCCAGCATGGCATGGACTATCCGCTGGTCGCAAATAGCGGCCCTAAGGGCGCGGCGGTACGGCATCTGCGCAGCAACATCAAGGCGCCGATCTTCTTTCTGGACGATCTGCCACCCAACCTCGCCTCTGTCTCCGAGCTGGTTGAGGATGTCCATCTGTTGCACTTCATCGCCGATAGCCGGCTGGCGGCGCTGATGGGGCCCGCGCCGGATTGTCATCTGCATACGACAAGCTGGGATGATGCACATGCCTATATCGCCCAAGCGCTCGATCTGGCCGGGTTTACGGGGCCGCAATAGGCATTGGAAAGGCCAGATCGCCCGATGGCACATGACCACTCTTCATCTGGCATCCGCATCGGCATCGACCTTGGCGGCACGAAAATCGCTGCGGTGGCGATGCGCAATGACGGGACAGTCTGCGCCGAACAGCGCATCCGAACGCCACGCGGGGATTACCGCGCAACACTGGCCGCAATCGCGCAGATTGTTGTGTCGCTGGAGAAGGCTGCAAACTGTTCGGGGGCGACAGTCGGTATCGGCGTACCCGGTGCGGTGTCCGCACGCACCGGCACCATCAAGAATGCCAACTCCGAATGGCTTAATGGCCGTGACCTGCGCGGCGATCTGGGGCATTTTCTGGACCGGCCTGTCCGCACGGCAAACGATGCGGACTGCTTTGCCATTTCGGAAGCGCAAGACGGCGCCGGCGCAGGGGCGGCTACGGTTTTCGGGATCATTCTGGGCACAGGCTGTGGTGGTGGCATCGTCATTGACGGGAAACTACTGACCGGGCCGAATGCCATCGCCGGGGAGTGGGGACATAATCCCCTGCCCTGGCCCGATGTGGCAGCCGGGACAGCGGAACTGCCCGGGCCGGATTGCTATTGCGGCAAAACCGGTTGCATAGAGACGTTTCTTTCGGGCCCGGGCTTCGCCGCACGGCACAAGGAACAGTCAGGCCAAAGCCTTACCCCCGAACAGATCGTCGCGCAGGCGCGGCAGGGCAATGCAGACTGCGGTGACAGCCTTGGGCGCTATATCGACAGGCTTGCGCGCGCCACCGCCAGTGTGATCAATATCCTTGATCCGCACTGCATCGTACTGGGTGGCGGCATGTCAAATATCGCAGAACTTGTCACCGAAGTCCCCCGGCTTTGGCCGCGATATGTCTTTTCAGATCGCATCGACACGGTTTTGTCGGCGGCGCGGCATGGCGATGCCAGCGGTGTGCGCGGGGCCGCCTGGCTGTGGCCTGCATCATGACAGAACCGGCAAGGACCCGCAGGATCAGAGGGATCAGCGGCGTTTGCCGCGATTGCGCTGCCGGGTTCACCGGGCCTGTTATCGGGCGCTGCACGAACTGCAACAGTCCAAGGCTTGTCTGGCACGATGAAATCGACCGGCTTACCGTCGCACATCTGGACTGCGATGCCTTTTATGCAGCGGTAGAGAAGCGCGATAATCCCGAACTTGCAAACCGACCCGTGATTATTGGCGGTGGCCAGCGCGGCGTTGTCGCAACGGCCTGCTATATCGCCCGTACATATGGTGTCCATTCGGCGCAACCCATGTTCAAGGCAAGGCAGGCCTGCCCCGATGCGGTGATCATCTCACCCGATATGGCGAAATACAGCGCCGTCAGCGGGCAGGTCCGGCAATTGATGGAAAGCTGGACCCCGCTGATCCAGCCCCTGTCGATTGACGAGGCCTTTCTTGACCTGTCAGGCACGGAACGGCTGCATGGCAAATGCGCCGCGCAATCGCTTGTCACGCTTGCCACGCAAATCGAACAACAGCTTGGCATCACCGTATCGATTGGCCTGAGCTACAACAAATCGATGGCGAAACTTGCATCCGAGCTCGACAAGCCGCGCGGATTTGCGTGCCTGGGCCAGCAGGAAATTATCCCGTTTCTCGCTGATAAGCCGGTTTCCTGGATCTGGGGCGTGGGCAAGGCGACGCGGGCACGCCTTTACAAGGATGGCATCACACATATCGGTCAATTGCAGCAACGCAGCGAAAGCGATCTCGTCGCGCACTATGGCAAATTCGGATACAGGCTTTACAGATTTTCACGGGGGGAGGATTCGCGTCCGGTGGAAACCCGGCGCCAGGCGAAATCGATTTCCGCCGAAACCACATTTGCCACGGATATTTCAGATCCCGCGCATCTTGAACGCCGGCTCTGGCAGCTATGCGAGAAGGTATCTCACCGCGCAAAAGCAGCCGGCCAGTGCGGCACAGGGGTAACACTGAAACTCAAGACCAAAGATTTCAGGATACGCACCCGCAGCGCGCAATTGTCCGCGCCAAGCAACCTCGCCGCGGAGGTTTTTCAGCATGCACAACGGCTGCTCGCGCAGGAAACGACAGGCACAGCGTTTCGGCTTATCGGCATCGGCCTGACCGGGCTCGAACAGCCAGGGGCAGCACAGCAACAACCGCAGCAACAAACCCTGCTTTCAGACCCCGCGCCCCGGCATCACGTCGTGGAACAGGCGCTCGATGCCGTCCGGGGGAAATTCGGCCCGCACGCCATCGACAAGGGGCGCGGATTTGCCCCCAAACAGAAATAAGGCCATCGCTTCGGCCGAACCGCAGGCTCAGCAATCAGGCACGGGAAAGGCGGTGATTTCCTGCAACTCACCCGCCAGAACAAACTGCCTGTAACGCATGGTTACATTTTCAGTCACACCATTCGTATACAGATGGAATGACATTTCAAATTGCGGTTCAGCATCGGGTTCAAACGGATTGTAGAATGAAATCTGCACAGGCCACCAATGCTGCCCCGCGGCCCAGTCCTGCGCGGCAACGGTTTCCTGTTTTCGCCCGATTGACGTGATAACTTTGTAATACTCCTTGTCCGATGACCCATCGAACAGGACAGCTGTGACATTGCTCTTGCCCCTGGCGGCGGCGGCAAGCACCTCCTCCATATGCTTGCTTGGGAAGAGAATGCTTTCGGGCAACGACAACTCAGCGGATGCGGGTTGCTTGAAAACAGCGCGGGCAGCATTGTCGTCACGCCCCGCATTGGCATCGCCGCGCAAAACTTCCGCCAACTGGTTATCGACAAGTTGCCGAAGATCGAAACGAAACTCACTCCCATCCAGCGCTTCCCAGGACGAGGTGGATACGTCGTTCAGGCTGACCTTGCCATTTTCCAGATCAGTGCGGATAACAATGCGTTGTTCGGTCAAATATCCCTCGCATGTCTCACGCCATTCGACGACCATCTTCCCCTCGACCGCCGACACACCGGGCGACAGCGCCTCGCTCAATTGCAATTGATAAACCGCACGATGGGATAGTTGCGGCGCAATGCTTGCCGCGCGCAGATCGCCAACGGACAACAATCCAAAACAGGCCGCCACACCCCATTTGATGCCGTCAGACAAAATCTTCTTGAGCCGCAAGATTATCTCTCCCCAAACGATCCGGGCATTCCCCAGGCGATCAAACAAGGCTGATTGCATATAATGCCGCTTTCGTTGCAGCATCGCAATCGGTGACGGAAATGTCATCTCAACTTTACGACATGCCTTCGGGCAAACAGAACGGAATTCAGTTTGGTAAAGCCTTCGATCTTCGTCACCCGCCGGTTACCCCGGCATGTTGAACATCAACTCGGTGCGTTATTTGATCCGCAGTTCAACGAAGACGATAATCTGCCATCACCTGAGGCATTGCTACGCGGGGCGCAGAATGCCGATGGCCTGCTGGTCACGATAACCGACCGGCTTGACGCAAATCTGATCAGCGCCCTGCCCGAGCGCACACGCATCATCGCAACATTTTCGGTCGGTTACGATCATATCGACATTGCAGCGGCCAATGCACGCGGCATCGCCGTCACCAATACGCCAGGCGTGCTGACCGATGCGACAGCGGAAATCGCAATGCTGTTACTGCTTGGCGCGGCGAGGAAGGCAACCGATGGCGCGCGACTTATCCGCGAGAATCGCTGGGGCGCCTGGGCACCGACCGGCATGCTTGGGACGCAACTCACCGGCAAGAAGCTCGGCATTTACGGCATGGGTGAGATCGGACGCGCCGTCGCCGCCCGCGCGCGGCCCTTCGGTATGGAAATCCACTATCACAATCGCAACCAATTGCCCGCAGCCCTGGAAGCGGGCGCGCATTATCACGCCGAACTGGAATCGCTGCTGCGGCATTGCGACATGCTATCGGTGAACTGCGCATCGACACCGCAGACGCGTGGCAGTCTTGATGCCGACCGGCTTGCGCTCATGAAGCCCGGGGCAATCCTGATCAATACGGCAAGGGGCGATATTCTCGATGAGGCGGCGGTGCTTGATGCCTTGTCGAATGGTCGGCTGGGTGCAATCGGGCTGGATGTCTACGCAAACGAACCTGATATCGATCCGCGTTTCCGCACATTGCCAAACAGCTTTTTACTGCCGCATCTGGGTAGTGCGACTTATGAAACGCGCGACGCCATGGGGTTCTGCGCCATCGCAAATCTGCAAGCATTCTTTTCGGGCAAGACACCCCCCAACAGGGTGCGGTAATAGCTGCATTACAGGAAATTTTTGCCCGGCATTTTTTGCAACAAAACCTCTGATCACCAGGAATTCCGCCAGAATCCCCACCTGTTTTTCTGGCACAAAAGTTGCTCCAACTCCTCTGCCTGGGAGCCGCCATAATGCGGAATGTGTGAGGGAGGAACGTCATGAACCAGAGTGTTCTCAATAATAATGCGTATGTGGCTAATCAGCTGAATTCCACCCCAATTTCTCAAGAACGGTTGCGGCAACTATGCAACGATCTGGGACTTGGCAAGGAACCGCGCGGGCAGGCGCTGGTCACTGAAATGCTGAACTTCGCCGCGCAGGCCGAGCAACGTATCGCTGAACAGGATGCCCGAATCCATCGGCTGGAATCGCTCAGTATGACAGATGAGCTGACAGGATTGCTCAATCGCCGCGGTTTCTCATTCGGCCTGAAACGCGCATTGCAGTCGGCGCGCCGCCACAGTGAAGAAGGTATCCTGGCGTTTATCGACCTTGATAATTTCAAGTCGATCAACGACACCTATGGCCATGAAGCCGGCGATCTGATCCTTCGGCGCACCGGCGAGATCCTGACCGGCAATGTGCGCAAGACCGACCTTGTATCACGGCTTGGCGGTGATGAATTCGCGGTCCTGCTTGTTCATTCGCAGCGCCGCGACGGGCTTTCGCGTATTGCAATTCTGGATGAGAAACTGAACAGCACATCCTATAAATATGGTGATGTACGCATTCCCATCCGGGCAAGCTTCGGTGCCGCGCATTATTCGGGCTGGTCCGAGCCGGAACCACTAATGCGCAAAGCCGACCGCGCCATGTACAAGAACAAGCTCAGCCGGCGCCGCAATCTGCATCTGATCAGCCAGACAGTCGACTAAGGCAACGATAGGGCGGGCATCTGCTGCGTGATGCAGTGAATGCCCCCGCCACCCGCCACGATATCAAGCGCAGGCAGCTGGACAACCTGCCTGCCCGGAAAACACGCCCCGATCATCGCGCGCGCCGGCTCATCCGCCGGATCGTCAAAGGCCGGCACAATCACCGCACCGTTGGCGATATAGAAATTCACATAACTTAGAATAAGCCGCGCGCCTGCCACGTCATGGCGCGGCGCAGGCATTGGTAATATGCCGATCTCAAATGACCTGCCATCGCAATCGCGCGCTGCCTTCAGTCGCGCCAGCGCATCCGCCGCAATCGCAAAATTGGGGTCCGCGCGATCCGCGCAACCCTGCAGCAACAGACGCCCCTCTCCCGCAAAACAGCAAAGATTGTCGACATGGCCATCCGTCTCATCCCCGGATAACCCCTCTCCCAGCCAGATCACCTGCTTGATCCCGAGCAGGCGGGAAAATTCGGCCTCGATCCCGGCGCGTGACAGCCCCGCAGCGCGATTTGGATTCAGCAGACATTGTTCGGTCGCGATCATCGTACCGCGTCCGTCCACATGAATAGCCCCCCCTTCCATAATGAGTGGGGTCTCAAGCCGCGCAATCCCAAGATCGTCAAGCAGCGCCGTGGCAAGTGCCGCGTCATGCTCAAAGGGCCGATATTTCCCGCCCCAACCGTTGAACCGCCAGCAAACGCCAGCCAGCGCCCCGTCACTGCGACGCACAAAACTCGGCCCGATATCGCGCATCCACGAATCATCAAGCGGATAAGGGGCCACCTGCACCCCGTCCCCGCATAGCTGCCGCGCCATCGCCGCATCTTCGGGACGGGCGATCATCGTTACCGGCTCGAATGCCGCGATGGCGCGCGCAACCTGTGCATAGGCATGCCGCGCCGCATCAAGCCCTGCCGCCGTGTGCCACAGGCTTTCGCGGCATGGCCAGGCAATCCAGCAGCGCTGATGCGGGGTCCATTCCGCAGGCATCAGATAATCCATGACAGCAACGCTCCCGATTTGCCGTTTGTCTTGCGGATCATGGATTTGCCATACATCCTGATCACAATGCCAGCACGAATGCCCGTTTTACCCTGACCGCCTGTTTTATCGATGAAAGGACAAGAAATGCCGGGAAAGATCGCACAACGCCTGGACGAACTTGGGATCGTCCTGCCGAAACCGGCCGCACCGGCGGCGAACTATACCCCCTTCGTTATTTCGGGCAATCAGGTATTTATTTCAGGCCAGGTCCCCGTCGGTCCGAACGGGATCGAATGGCAGGGCAAATGCGGCGCCGAATTCAGTGTCGCAGAGGGGCAGCAGGCGGCACGGCTATGCGCGCTTAACCTGCTTGCACAATTGCAGGCGGCCTGCGATGGCGATCTCGACCGGGTGCGCGGCTGCCTGCGGATCGAGGGATTTGTGAATGCAACGGCCGACTTTCGCGACCATCCGGCGGTCATCAATGGCGCTTCCGACCTGATTGTCGAGGTACTTGGCCAGGTTGGCGTGCATTCACGGTTTGCGGTCGGGTGCGGCAGCCTGCCGCTTGGCGTGGCGGTGGAAGTCGGCGGCATCTTTTCCATCGGGAATTGAGCACCCTCCATGGCTGACTGGATCACAACCTATCGCTACGCCCATCGCGGGTTGCATGACGCAAAGTCAGACCTGCCCGAGAACAGTCTTGCCGCCTTCCGTGCCGCCGCCACGCATGGCTACGGCATCGAGCTTGACGTTCAGCTTGCCGCCTGCGGCACGCCGGTCGTGTTTCATGATTTCACCCTGGACCGGATGACCGGGGAGACAGGTTACGTACACACCCAAACAGCGGCGTCACTCAGCACTTTGCCATTGGTCGGAACGGGGGAAAAAATACCGCTTCTGGCTGACCTGCTGGCGGAAATTGGCGGGCGGGTACCGCTGCTCATCGAGCTGAAGATCGCGCCCAGGCAGAGGATAGGCCCGCTGGAGCAGGCCGTTGCACACTTGCTTGACGCTTATCACGGGCCCGTCGCGGTGCAGTCCTTTACCCCTGAAAGCGTTGGCTGGTTTGCCGAAATGGCGCCTGAATTCATCCGTGGTCAGATCGCGGCTGACTTTATCCGCCGGCCCGATCGGGGAATGTCATGGCAGGACCGGCTCGACTGGACGAAATTATGGCGCAGCGATGTGAGCCAGCCGCACTTTGTCTCCTATCATGTACGCGATCTGCCCAATCCGGCCAGCCGTGCGGTGCGCCGCGCGGGCATACCGCTGATCTGCTGGACCGTGCGCAGCGAAGACCAACGCGCCCTGGCCGAAATTCATGCGGACAGCTATATCTTCGAAGGATTTACGCCTGACCCCATGTTCGGCAACCGGAATCGCGCTAAACTGAATTTATGAACAACAGCTCAGACATCACAATCCGCCTGGTCCGGCAGATCGGCGATATCGCGGCCGAGGCGTGGGATGGCTGCGCCAATCCCGCCACCGCCCTGCCCGATTGCGATGTGCCGACCAACCCGTTTCTGAGCTATGCCTTCCTGAGCGCGCTTGAGGATTCAGGATCGGTGAGCGCGGAGACCGGCTGGGCACCCCACCACCTTGTCGCGGAAGACGCCGCCGGCACCCTGCTTGGCGCGGTGCCGCTTTATCTCAAGAACCATTCCCAGGGCGAATATGTCTTCGACCATAGCTGGGCGCATGCGTTCGAGCGTGCCGGCGGCAACTATTACCCCAAATTGCAGGCCTCGATCCCGTTCACCCCGGCGACCGGCAGGCGGTTGCTCGTCCGCCCCGGTCGATCAGCCCGGCCTCGACT
>CALAQW010000158.1 GCA_937888955.1 uncultured Alphaproteobacteria bacterium
ACAGCTATACCCCCTATCCAGTAATCCTCGATAACCTGGTCAACCTCGGCCCGGTCCGCGCCTACGCAGGTGAGATGGGCCGCAGGCGTCAGCGCGGTTTCATCGAGAATACGCTTCACCGTGTCATGGGTGCGCTGCCGGGTCGAGCCGCCAGCGCCATAGGTGACCGAGACGAATTCAGGCTGAAACGGCGCAAGCCGTGTGATCGAGCGCCACAGCGTTTCTTCCATCTCAGGCGTTTTGGGCGGGAAAAACTCGAACGATACCGTCATATCCCCGGCGCGGGCCGAATCGAGCGCTTCCTGCGCGCTCAAAATCCAGGCGGACCCGGCCTCTTCCTTTTCGCCTTGTTCTGTCTGCTGCAAATTCACGCAGAAGCCTCCTGTAATTCATCGCGATGGCGGTGTGCCTGCGTGGATGCGGGCGTGGCAAGCCATAAACAAACCGTCAGCCCGTCAGCCGATGCGGGCGGCAAATGCCGCATCTCATCGACTTTCAGCCCCGCAGTGTCGCACCAGCGTAAAACCTCAGATTCCGAAAACCCCAACCGGCGGTGGGCATGTTCCTCGCGTAGCTTTTCGATCTCATGCGGCGCGAAATCCACAAGCAGAATGCGCCCGCCCGGTTTCAGCACCCGCGCCGCCTCGCGCAGGGCAATGGCGGGATCGTCAAGATAATGCAGCACCTGATGTATGGTAATCAGATCGGCGCAATCATCAGGCAGGGGCAGGCTTTGAATTTCGGCCAATCGCACTTGTGCATTGTGGCAACCGGCAGCATCCAGATTGGCCCGCGCCAGCGCCAACATTTCCCGGCTGAAATCGATGCCGGTCGCCTTTTCCGCGCGGTCGGCCATCAAGCGCAAAATCTGTCCTGTTCCGGTGCCAAGATCCAGAATATGCGCGACAGGGGCGTCCCCGATCATATCGCACATCATTGCTTCCACGGCCTGTTCGGACACATGCAGCGAGCGGATATTGTCCCATTTATCGGCATTCTGGCGGAAATAGTCAGCCGCCTGACGCGCGCGCTCCTGCTTCACCTCGGCAAGCCGGGCACGATCAGGCGATGTGGCTTCATCCTCGCGTGGCAGCAGTTCGGCTAACGCGTCAACCAGATGGCGATTGGGGCCATCCTCGGCCAGGCGGTAAAAGGCCCAGGTCCCCTCGGGTATGCGCCTGGCGAGCCCGGCATCGCAAAGCAATTTCAGATGGCGGCTGACACGGGGTTGGCTTTGCCCCAGAATGCGCGTGAGTTCGGATACCGTCAGCTCACCATGCGACAGCAGCGCCAAAATCCGCAAGCGAGTCGGCTCAGCCGCCGCACGCAATCCTGTCAGTAAATTGTCCACCGCACTGCTTTCCTTCGCCGCGCATCGCTTTATGTTTGATGGCTTATATACATAAAGATATATTTATGTTTCAACATATCTTTTGCGTTCGTCATGAAATTTGCTGAAATTCTAACGCTCTCGACGCATTTTGGGCGTGTGAGCCTGATGCGCGGCCAGCGCGGAGAGCAGCAAATTGGCAACAACTGCGTATTTTGGTCACAATCTCGTCAATTGTCAGTTGCGCTCTTGCCATCCGCCGCGCACATTCGCACCTGATAATGCATTCTTGGGGTGTCGTGCGCTTTGTGTGTTCTGGCGATGCTGCCCCGCAATTGACAAGTTTGGGCGCCAACCTGACCGTTATACGATGTGTTAATGCGTTATCGATGAATTTAGTGTAGGTAGACGGTCGGAGTCTTTCGGGACACAGGGGAGAGCAGGCTGCGGGCGGGAAGCCAAGCGGCAGGCCGGTTGTCTAAGACTCGGATTGGCGATATCGCAGTGGTCGTCAGGTCGAGGGGAGTATTACGGGTAATGCGGCATATGTTTGATGTTTGCCGACTGGCGGCAATAGTGAGCCTGGCAGGCTGCTTTTTCGCTATGTCCGTTGTCGATACCGTGAATGCGCAGGCCCCTGTTGCCGGTGATGCAATTGCGCAATCTGATGAAGCTGTTACGCCGCTAGATCGCTTGTCGGAAGACGATGTGAACGATCCGTTCGAGCCGGTGAACCGGGTAATTTTCGAATTCAATGTCGGTCTTGATAAAGCGATCTTACGCCCGACTGCCATTGCCTATCGCGAGGTATTGCCATTGGGTGCGCGGCGATCGGTGACCGATTTTCTGGATAATCTGGAAACGCCGGTGGTGCTGCTCAATGATATTCTGCAATTCAAGCTAAATCGCGCCGGCATCACCGTTTCGCGTTTTGCCATCAATACGACAATCGGCTTTTTCGGCTTTTTCGACCCGGCGGAAGAGCTTGGGCTGGCCCGGCATGACGAGGATTTCGCGCAGACGCTGGGTTATTGGGGTATTCCGGAAGGCCCATATCTGATGTGGCCGCTGCTTGGTCCGTTGCCGCCGCGTGATGCGGTGGGCTTTATGGTCGACCGGCTGACCAATCCGGTTGATTACGCCTTGCGTGACGAGTTGCTGCTTGATGGTGCGATATTTGCCACTGATCTGGTCGATGTCCGGCATCAGGTCATTGATGAGATTGACGAATTGGAGCGGACATCTGTTGATTACTATGCCGCTGTGCGCAGCCTTTATCGTCAAAGCATTCGCGATGAAATTCGCGATGGCGCGCCTGACTTCGATCAACTGCCGGATTTTGATTTTCCTGAAGATGATATGCCGGCAGCCGAGCCGGTGTCGGACGGGGCGGGGGAGCAGCCAGCGCTTCAAAACGGGGAACAAGATCATGTCCCCGCAGCGCCCACGCAAGAAGGTCCTGAGATGAAAATTCCGGATTTGCCCGAGCAGGGATTCCCGCTGGAAGGTATGGTGGAAATGTCCCCGACTTCCGCAGATCTCCTGACGCAAGCCAGCTACTAACCCAAGTTATAATTCAGCTGTAATAAATCGCATGACAAGACAACTATCCCTCACGCAGTTCGACACAGAAACGGCGTTTAATCCCATGCGCTTCCTGCGTCTGGTGTTATTTGTTCTGGCTGTGGGATTCTGCTTGCAGTCGGCCCCGGCAATCGCATCGCCGACACCGCAACAATTTGTCGATGATCTTGCCAACAAGGCATTTGCCGTGTTGCGCGATGATACCCTCGAGGATGCGGCACGGTTCCAGAAGTTTCGCAGCCTGCTGCGCGAAGGGGTGGACCTTCCGCGCGTCGGCCGGTTCGTGCTGGGGAAATATTGGCGCCGGGCAACACCTGAACAGCGCAGCGAATATGACAGCCTTTTTGGCGATTACGTCATTGCTTCCTACGCCAGCCGATTGAGTGAATACGCTCATTCCACCGTTACCGTGAAGGGGGTGGTCAGCAATTCTGGCAAGGAACATATCGTCACCACACTTGTCAGAGCGCCCAAGGCAGTCGAGCCGATCCGGGTGGATTGGCGCGTGCGGGATTCGGGGCAAGGGCTGAAGATCGTCGATATCATGATCGAAGGTATCAGCATGGCGATCAGTCAGCGTTCGGAGTTTGCCTCGGTCATTCAAAGCAATGGCGGGGATATGACCGTTCTGCTTGACCGGTTGCGTGGGGTTGCGGCCACGATCCAGCCGCCGGAAAAAGTTTCCGCTTCAAATTGAGATGTTGCGGGGCCTGGCCTGTTGCGCCCCGCTTTCCCTGATTGCCAGATCGGTGTTTGCCCGCGCTATATTTCTAATTTCGCGATATAGTCCGCCAGCGCCTGCCGTGCTTTGTCGGCTTGTGCGTTCTTTTCCATCAGCGCTTTGTTTGACTGCCCGATATCTGCTTCCAGCGCGGTGAGCTTACCGATGTAATCCCGGTACAGATCGCTGTCGGGCTGCACAGCCTCGAGATTGGCGCGGACACGCTGCTGCTCGCTCACCGCATTCTGATAATCGCGCGCGAGCGTGGCGATTTCAGCGTCAATCCGGGCGAGTGTGCGACGGCGTTCGGCAATGTTTTCCAAAGCATCGCGCAGCTTGCCATCCAGTTCACCATTCGCACGCAATGCCACAAGGATATTTTCATTGGTCCCATCAAGAAGAGAGATCTGCTCCAGCGTCACACGTTCCAATGTGACGGCCAGGCTGTCGGTTTTGCCCGCGGCAACCGGCAGGGCAAGGCGGTAATGGGTCGGGGTTTCGCTTTCGGCCTTGCCGGCAAGCTGCCATCCGCCGCGCTTGGGATGTTCGATAATCACCTTCCGCCCCGTGGTTTCCGGCGCGCGGACAGTGTAGCGCGTGGTTTGCTGCAGGCGATGGGACAAGCGCAGGATTCCGTCGCTGATCGTTGCCTTTTGCAAACGCTTGTCGCTGCTTGTCTCGCGGTCGATACGGGTATCGCGATCAAGCGCGAATGTCAGAAACCGTTCGACGCCAGGTGCCAGCCCCGGAAATGCCGCATCGCCCGCGAAATCGGGGGCGCAGACCGGGCTGTCGCAATCGGTTGCGCTGTAAAGCGTCAGGATACCCGGCGGCAATGCGCGTTCACTGCTGTTTTCGATGCGCAGGGAAAATAGCGGGTGATGCGGGTCGGTATCGGCCTGATACAGCCAACTGGCCGCAATGGGCACATGCTGTTCGATAATCGGTGCACTGACACTATGGCCGGGCAGTGCATCGAATTTCTGCGCGAAGGAGAAATGAATTTGCCCGATATCCTCGCGATTTTCGGTTTGTGGCAGGGGCATGCCCGGTAAGGCGGCACTGCCTTCGGCGGCCGCCATCGGCAGTGTCATGCGGCTGTCGAACATTTTCTGGGCGCGGGGAGCAGGCATATTGCGGACGGCCGCGTCATCCATCTCCCCCTGATCGGCGCGCGGCACAACCGCGCGATAGGGCTGTACCGGCAATTCGGGCCGGTCGACATAATATGAATCATAGAGGTTTTGCCGAAATGTGACCGGATTGCCCGAGGTAAGGGTGATTTCCACCCCCTGCCAGGCAAAGGGGCTGTTATTTTCAAATACGGCCCAGCCTTGCAAATTCGCTTTGCTTGCCCGGTCGGTATCGCCGGGTATCACAAGCCTGTAGGCCGCTTTCCAGATCGGCGCGTCGGCAAGATAGCTGAGCGTGATGGCTTGATTGCCGGGTCGCGCCAGGGTGAATTCCACCTGTCTTTGTTCCTGCGCGCGGCTGGCGGCGATCCCCGCGGCGGCGGTGGCGATTTCAGCCTCGATCTCGGGGGGAAATGTGATGTTTTCGGCTTCTTCGAGAATGAATTGGCGAATGCCGCCATCGCTCAACAGGCTGACCCGGTGCTGTTGCGGCAGGGCGCCATCCGCGGCTTGGGCTGTCACCGTCAGCAATGTGCCGTGCAGTTTTTGCGGCCCTGACACAGTGATTTCGGTCCCGGTCAGGGCGCGTAGCAGCGATGCCGACGACTGAAAATCATCGGGGTCAAAGCGCAAATTGGCAAACAGCGCGGACAGGGGTGCGCGCCCGGGTAGCGTCAGCGATTGCGGCCGGCCTTCGGGGTCGGCGATCAGCACGCTTTTCAGAAAATCGTCGATCTGGCTTGCGGCGACAGGAAAGCGCAGCTTGCCGTCCGTGCCCGCTTTACCGTGATGGGTATAAAGCGCAATGCCGCTTGTCGACAGGGTGATGCTGCGCAAGGGCAGCGGTTCCTGCGCGAAAGCCGTGACGCCGCCGAGCGGCAGCAACCCCGCCGCGATAATCAGTTTGCGGAATTGACGGGTTGGTTCAGGCGCGGCTGAATTTCTTGAATTTAAGCCGGTGCGGCTGCTCCGCCTCATGACCAAGCCGGCGTTTCCGGTCGGCCTCATATTCCTCATAATTGCCTTCGAACCATTCCACATGGCTGTCTCCTTCAAATGCGAGGATATGCGTGGCAATACGGTCCAGGAACCAGCGGTCATGGCTGATGATCATCGCGCAGCCGGCAAATTCGGACAGCGCATCTTCCAGCGCGCGCAACGTATCCACATCCAGATCGTTGGTCGGTTCGTCAAGCAGCAGCAGGTTGGCCCCCGATTTCAGCATCTTCGCCAGATGCACGCGGTTGCGCTCGCCGCCCGATAACTGACCGACCTTCTTCTGCTGGTCGCTGCCCTTGAAGTTGAAGGCACCGACATAGGCGCGGCTGTTCATTTCCACCTTGCCAAGCGGCACGACATCCGCGCCGCCCGATATTTCTTCCCACACATTCTTGTTGGGATCGAGCGCATCGCGTGACTGATCCACATAGCCAAGCGCCACCGTCTCCCCCACCTTGAGCGCCCCCTCATCGGGGCTCTCCTGTCCTGTTAACATACGGAACAGGGTGGTTTTTCCGGCGCCGTTCGGCCCGATTATCCCGACAATGCCGCCCGACGGCAGCCGGAAGGACAGATCGTCGATCAAAAGCTGGTCGCCAAATCCCTTGCACAGATGCTCCGCCTCGATCGCGATATTGCCAAGCCGGGGCCCCGCCGGGATCACGATCTGCGCCTTGCCGGGCAGGGAGCTGCGCGCTTCCGCCTTGGCCAGCAGATCGTTATAGGCGCTGATCCGGGCCTTGTTCTTGGCCTGCCGCGCGCGCGGGGATTGCCGGATCCAGTCAAGCTCGCGGTCCAGGGTGCCGCGTTGCGCCGCCTCTTCACGTTCTTCCTGCTGCAGCCGTTTCTGCTTCTGCTCAAGCCAGCTTGAATAATTGCCCTCATAAGGGATGCCCCGCCCGCGATCGAGCTCGAGGATCCAGCCCGTGACATTGTCGAGGAAATAGCGGTCATGGGTGATCAGGCAGACAGTGCCCGGATAATCCTGCAAATAGCGCTCAAGCCAGGCGACCGTTTCCGCGTCCAGATGGTTGGTCGGCTCGTCAAGCAGCAGCATATCGGGTTGCGACAGCAGCAGTTTGCACAGCGCGATCCGCCGCTTTTCACCGCCCGACAGATTGGTGACCGGGGTATCGCCGGGCGGGCAGCGCAGCGCCTCCATCGCCATCTCGACCCGGGAATCGAGGTCCCAGGCATTGCGCGCGTCGATCTCCTCCTGCAGGGCGGCCTGCCGTTCGAGCAGCGCATTCATTTCGTCATCATCGACAACCTCGCCGAACTGCGCGGATACCTCCTCGAATTCGGTGAGCAGCGCGCGGGTTTCCGCCACCCCTTCAATCACATTGCCCCAGACATCCTTGCTGTCGTCGAGTTGGGGCTCCTGCGGCAGATAGCCAACCTTGACCCCGTCCGCGGCCCAGGCTTCCCCCTGAAATTCGGTATCGACCCCGGCCATGATGCGCAGCAGGGTGGATTTACCCGCGCCATTCACGCCGATGATGCCGATCTTCGCGCCGGGCAGAAAGGACAGGCGGATATCGTTCAACACCTGCCGGCCACCGGGAAAGCTCTTGCTCAATCCCTGCATGACGAAGACATATTGATAGGACGCCATAGGACAACTCCGAACGATAGGGCAGCGGGCCGCGCGGCCCGGAAATTTCCCCGGTTGTAAGCAATCGGGCGGGCTTGCGCAACGGGCCAATCTTCTGTTCAGTCGCGTGCCAATAACTGCTATAGCGGGTGCGGGCCCGTAGTTCAGTGGTTAGAACGCACCGCTCATAACGGTGTTGTCGCAGGTTCGAATCCTGCCGGGCCCACCATTTTTGTCTTGCACTTTTTTCGCGTCGCTCAAACGCTCCGACGCGGCGCGGTCCGTGCTGGTGCGTTGGGCATCTAGTGGATGAATCGGAAGATAGCGGCAATCGCCAATCCCAGTGTAATGAGGAGTTTGCTCGCTTGCTTGTTCACAGCGTTTGCGGCTTTCAATAGTTCTTCGATTTCGCGCAGTTTCATAGTGATCTTCTGAATAATATTGCGTGTATCATTATCCATGATCGGTGCCCCGAGCAGGGCGATTTCAGCAGCAACAAAGCCACGCAACAAATCCAGTTGATCTTGCGACAGGGGCAGTTCCGGTGCGTTCGATCCGGGCCGGGTTTCCTGATCGTACCCGACCATCGGGCTCAGGTCAGTTTGGAGTTGCCGCAAGGCGTCTAACGCAGCCTGTTGGTTGGCTTCTTGATCGTCCGGAGCCACTGGCCGAACGGCAGCGGGCGCAGGCCCAATGTGAGAGCCTGAAATTTCCGTGCCCTCTGATACCATATCCGCGTTTCCTGGTGGGGGGTTGCCCGGTGGCTAACCCGACAATTACAG
>CALAQW010000159.1 GCA_937888955.1 uncultured Alphaproteobacteria bacterium
GTTATCGAGGGTTTCGACCGCCGCCCGAATGGGCGCCGCTGACCTGTTCCCTGATGTCCGCTATCGCGGCAGAAGCGGGGGTGCCGCCCGGTGTACTGAATGTCGTACAGGGGATTGGCGAGGCGGCGGGGGCCGCGCTTGTCGCGCATCCCCGGATCAACCGGATCAGTTTCACCGGCTCGACCGATACTGCGCGGCTGATCGGCAAGGCGGCGGCGGAAAATCTGGTGCCGGTGAGTTTCGAGCTGGGCGGTAAATCCCCCTTCATCGTGCTTGCGGATGCCGATCTCGATGCGGCGGCACACACGGTCGCGACGCAATATCTGAATGCGGGACAGGTCTGTCTGGCCGGGACACGACTATTCGTCGACGCGTCGATTTCCGATGATTTCCAGGAAAAGGTAAAGCAGGCCGTCACCCATATGAAGGTCGGCGATCCGCGCGATAAAACGGTGCGGGTCGGGCCGCTGATCACGCCGGAACATTTTGACAGGGTCAGCGGGTTTGTCGAACGCGCAATGGCTGCGGGCGCGCAATGTCTGTGGGGTGGCGCGCGGCATGATGCAGGGGAGCTTTATTTCGCGCCGACGATGCTGAGCGGGGTGTCGCTGGAAGCGGAGATTAACCGCAAGGAAGTGTTCGGGCCGGTACTGACCTGGCAGACCTTCGATGACGAAGCCGAACTGATCGCTGCCGCGAACGGCACGGAATACGGGCTCGCGGCGACATTGTTCTCGCGCGATGCGGCGCGCGCCAACCGCATCGCCGGACAGCTTGTTGCCGGAACCGTTTGGGTGAATTGCTTCTTCATCCGCGATCTTGCCGCCCCCTTTGGCGGCGCGCGTCACTCAGGTATCGGACGCGAAGGGGGACATTGGAGTTTTGATTTCTTCGCGGATGTAAAGAATATTTCGATCCGCAAGGAATCCTTTTCAGGGTGAGGCTGTCCGGCTGATAGTGCGCCTGGGGAAGGTTATCGCAACGCTATTTGCGGCAGCCGCGCGATCCGGACAGGGCCGAGCAGCAAATCGCCATCGCGCATGACGAGCGGCAGCGACAGCGTGTTGTCGCCGCGCCCGGCGGTCAGCGCAATCAGGTTGAGTGCGGTTTGCGCGGTCTGTGCCTCTTCCGGGGTCAACTGCCTGGCATGCTGCAGCGCGGTGAGAATATCATTGTAGCCTGAAATGCGTGTGGTCAGCGCACCTTCAGGCCGGTTCTCAGCATCAAGACCAACCGTGCCCGCCGCATCCAGATCCAGCGCACCCCAGCGCAGTTGCAGATCGGTCAATTGGAAACTGCCAGGGGTCTGTCCCTGTTCTGTCAGCAGGGACAGACCCTTGTGAAATGCCGTGCCGGTCAGGGCACCCTTGATCCGTGCGGCTTCGATCACCGGACCAAGTGCTGTGTCCGACAAGGGCTGATAGCGGATATTTTCAGCCTGCAATGCGAGTTCCAACGTTGCTGACTGGCCTTGGGTCTCTACCTGTCGCGCATGCAGTTGCACACGCCCCAACGCCACATCCTCGATATCACTGCCCGACAATCGCGCATCGCTCACATCGATCGCCAGGCGTTCGATCTGTCCGTCATCAAGAATAAGCGATGCCTGGGCAATATCGGGGGTCAGCCTGTAGGATCTATCTGTCTCGCCTCCGCGCAAAACCGTGAATTCTTGCGGTTCCGGCGCGCGCAGAACGATATGATCGAGCCTGTAGGGCAAGACATTGCCAACCAGCAAGGGGGTCTGCCAACGCCAGTCCCGTTGCCCGTCAGACTGCGCGTCTGTGCGGATTGTGCCGATCCTGAGATTGCGGAGTTCAACCTGCATCCGATAGGGGAAGCCGCCTATTTCCAGCGCGTCATAGGAAATGCTGACGCCGTCTTCACGCTGCTGCCTGGTCCAGTCGCGCACCGCCACCTCGATCTGGTCTGCAAGCATGAACCAGTAGACGGCATAACCAAGTAATGCGGCAATCAATAACCCGAAAATCAGCGAAAATCGCATGCAATGGCCCTATGTTTTGAAAATCCGGGGTGTCGTTACTTGCGCGACCTGCAGGCCGGGCTTCCGACCTTGCCCTGTCGGGCGTAATGTGTCGCTGTGCCCCTTATAACCCGGCGCGGTGGGGAGGGCTATTTTTCCGTCATTGTCCAGACGCCATCCCAGTCCCCGGCGGGCGGGGCGGTAAGGAATTTCGCGCACCGTTCAAGGTAGATCTGCGAGGGGCCGTCATGGCGGTTTGCGCGCAATGCCTTGCTGAACCAGTCCCGGGCCTGCTGGAAGTCGCGCGCCCGATATGCCGTCATCCCCTCGGTGAACGCGCCGATCGCGTCATCCATGTTCGGAAAGCTTATTTCCGTATAATGATCGAGGGCCTCGAAGACAGCGACGGGTTTATCTTTTCCTTTCACGCGCATCAGGTCGATTTCGCGCAGTTTCACCGGCTGCGTCAGGTCATTGACGGTGAATTCGCTGACCAGTATCGGCACGCCATATTGTTTTGTCGCGCTTTCAAGCCTGGCAGCGAGATTCACACTGTCGCCAATCGCGGTATATTCCAGCCGCTTGGGCGATCCGATATTGCCAAGTACCACATCGCCGGTACCGATCCCGATCCCGATATCAAGCATGACCCGCCCACGCTCGCGGCGGCGCGCGTTAAGGCCGTACAGGGTTGAAATCATCTCATTGGCAACCAGAATCGCATTATCGGCATCGCTTTCGGATACGAAAGGCGCGCCAAAAAGCGCCATGATCGCATCACCGATATATTTGTCGAGGATACCGTTATGCTGGAAAATCACCTCAACCATATCCTCGAAATATTCGTTCAGCATGGAAACGGTTTCGGTTGCGCCCAGTGCTTCTGAGAGGGTTGTGAATTTGCGGATATCGGAAAACAGGATGGTGACGCGTTGATCCTTACCCTCAAGCTGGCTTTCATCGGCAAGCAGCTGATCGGCCACTTCCTTTGACATATAGCGCGCCATCGTGGCTTTCACGCGGGTTTCGTTGGTGATGTCCTCAAGTAGCAGCAGGCTGCCAAGGGTTTCATCCTCCTGATCGCGCAGTGGCGACACGGTGAGGTTGACCGACGCATCGCCCCGGTCGGGCCAGCGCAGTAGCGCATCGACCGAAACATCGCGCTGTCCGGTCGAATTGACCCGCTTAACCGCATCGAGCACCCAGTGATTTTCGCCGTCAAAAATGGCGTTGGCCGGCTGCCCGACGCATTCCGCCTCTGTCAGTTTGAGAATAGCGAGCGCGGCGGTATTGGCCGTTGCGATCTGCCCGTCCGGGTCCAGGGTAATGATGCCGTTCGAGCTTGAGACCAGGATATTCTCGTTGTAATTGCTGATGGTCAGCACTTCCTCGAACAAGGTGGCGTTTTCCAGGGTAATCGCGATTTGGGCCGCAAAGGCGCGCAGCCGGGTTTCATCCTTGGCGGTAAAACCGCCCGGCCGCAGCTTGTTCAGCACCTGAATTACCGCGATGCGGACGCCTGCCTTATTGGCGATCGGCATGCACAGGATGCTTTCGGTGCGGTATCCGGTCTTGCGGTCAACCTCCGGGTTAAAGCGCGGATCGGCATAAGGATCGCCAATATTGGCGGTTTGTCCGGTCTGGAATACCTGGCCGGCAATTCCATCATTATCCGCAATTCGGATTTCGGTTATCTCGAGCCCGTCGGCATAACGCGACCAAAGCTCGTTATGTTTGGGATCATGGACGAATAAAGTCGCGCGGTCCGCATTCAGCAACTTGGTTGTGGCCCCCATGATCCGTCCGATCAGCGCATCGATATGCAATTCGCCCGACAGTTCATGGGTCAGCTCCAGCATCGCCACCTCGTCGCGCAGCCCGGTCGTCATCAGGTTGAAGCCCTGAAAGATATCGGCATATTCATCGGTGCCGGTGACGGTGAGCTGGATATCGAGCTGACCTCGTTCGACCGAACGCATTGCATTGACAAGCGCGCCAGCAGCCCGCGATACCTCGCTTGCGGTCAGAAGCGACATGGCAAGCGAGCCAATTGCTGCGATCGACACCGCCCCGCCGATCCACAGCCAGATGGGCTGCAGGTGGCTGTCGCTCATTTCGATTCCCAGCCCGTCGAACAGCAGATTGAGTTTGACGATGATGGAGGCGGCGATGAAGATCGTGGGCAGGGTGGAAACGAAAACCGCCAGATAGCCAAGCTTTGCACGCAGCCGGATGGCGACGAGTTTCTCCTGATCGCCGGGTAGCAGAAACGCCCCGTGCCGCGTCAGATAGCGGATCGTCGGGGTAACCATGCGACCGATCGCAAAAAATTCGACAATCGCATGCGCCGGCGTCGCAAACAGCAGCACTGTCGAGCTGAACATCCAGAATTGCCAGGGTCTGAACTGACTATCGAGCAGCAGATTGCCCAATATCATGGCCAGCAGCGCTGCGCCTGTCGCTGCAATCCCGTGCACGCAGGTGACCCGCAGGAAAGCCTTGAAAGGCATATTCAGCGCGCATTGCAGCCCCGCAGACAGAATTGCCGGATCGGGTGTCGCGGGGTTGTTTTCGATTTCCGACAGGGCCCGGCCCAGTGGCTGAAACTGCCGCCGGATAATCCAGATATCGAGCAGGATATAACCGATGATCGCAGGGGGGCCGACGGTCGCGACCGCCAGCCATTGCCGGGCGGAGAATTCCAGCCCCAGCAAGCCCAGCACCATGACCACGACGACCGCGGCAAGCGACCCGAGCACGTACAGAACCAGCAGCCGGAGAAAAACCTTGCGGCGCGACTGATCGGGGCCGGTCCATGGTCGGGTGCCGGTTTCACCGTCTGGCGCAAACGCGTCATCTTCTTGCAGGCGCGTCAAAGGCGTCATGCAATTGTTCCCCGGAAATTATGCAGCCGGCAGAATCTGTTTTCTGGGTGGGCTGCCCCCATTTTTATCAACGTTCAACGAGGTTTTTTAGATCACCAATGGCCGCTATTTTGCATCGATGCCCAGGGTTCCGCAGCTGGCAGCGGGTCGCCTTCCTGCAGCAATTCAATGGAAATATTGTCCGGGGAGCGGACGAAAGCCATCTGCCCGTCGCGCGGCGGCCGATTGATTGTGACCCCCTTATCCATCATGCGTTGGCAGATTTCGTAAATATTATCAACGCGATACGCGATGTGGCCGAAATTCCGCCCTTCATCGAGCTCTTCCGGGTCCCAATTATAGGTCAACTCGATCTGCGCATGCTCGTTGCCCGGCGCGGCAAGGAAGACAAGCGTAAAACGTCCTTCCTCGATCTCATAGCGGCCCAGTTCGACAAGCCCCAGACAATCGCAATAAAAATGCAGCGAGTCGTCAAGGTCGCGCACGCGCACCATGGTATGCAGATACTTCATCGTTTCACCCTCCCCGGTAAGTCGATTGTCATTGTTTTAGGCGGCTTTGCGTAATTCGCCAAGTCGTTCGATATTGGTTTTGCCCATCACCCCCATGCTGCATGCCGATTGTGCCGATGTCTTTTCATTCACATGGCGACAAGGTAAAAGCGCGCCAACCGGAATTATAGCGGAATCGGATCGATATTTCATGAATGCGGAAAACGCGTCGGAGCCCGGGGTACCTGATGGCTACGAACTTCTTGCCGTCAGCCCGTTCAATCGTCTGACAGGCCCGTTTTACGGCCGTCAGTGCGAGGACGGACGCAATTTGTTCCGTGTATTCATCCGCAACCATCATCTTAATCGCGGGGGCGGGGTGCATGGGGGGATGCTGCTCAATTTCTGTGATATTGCGCTGGGCCGTGCGGCGCGCTGGGCGATTGATGGCAATGCGCTCAGCACCGTATCGCTGCAATGCGATTTCGTGTCGATGGCGCGTGGCGATTGCTGGCTTGAGGCGACAAGCCGGGTTACCCGCAAGACGCGGGCGCTGATTTTCGTTGCCGGGGAACTGCACGCCGACGATCAGTTGGTGATGACCGCCTCGGGCGTCTGGAAAGTGCTGGGGGCGCGGTAATGCAGACGGACCCCGATATCATCGCGCTTGGCTATGAACCCGATCTCAGCCCGGTCGACCCGTATGAGGTGCTGATCGGGCCATTCTATGCGCGGCCGGAGCCTGAAGGCGATTATTCCTATGCTTTCCGGGTCGGCGAGCAGCATACGAATGTCAATGAAATCGCCCATGGCGGCATGTTGATGAGTTTTGCCGACTCGGTTGTCGCGAATGCCGCCTTTGCGGCAAATGACGGGATGCCGGCGGTTACATTATCGATGAACACGACCTTTCTTGCGCCCGGCCGGATCGGCGATCTGGTGGAATGCCGACCCAGGCTCGTGCGCAAGACCCGCGAGATCATCTTTGTCGACGCGGATTTTCAGGCGCGCGGCGAGATTTTATTGACCGTCAAATCCTTGTGGAAAGTCATCCGGCTGCGCAAGGCTCAGGCTGCGGTCTGAAGCGCGCGGGCGGCGCGCAGCCTTTCCAGGGCGATTTCATCGGCGATACGGTGGGGGGAGCGGTCCTCGCATTTCGCGCGGGCGAAAATCCCCTGCAATGTGCCGCCGATCCGGCAGACCTGCCGCATCACCTGCCGTTTGTCATAATGACCCGAGCTTTCGGCAGCCACATTGATGACGCCGCCTGCATTGATCACATAGTCAGGTGCGTAAAGAATATCCGCGCGCCACAGCATATCCCCCACTTCATCATCCGAAAGCTGATTATTGGCGGACCCTGCGATAATGGGGGCGGCGATGCGGGGCAGGCTGTGCGGGTTGAGAATGCCGCCAAGTGCGCAAGGGGCCAGGATATCGACGCGCGCGGCAAGAATGTCATCGGGTGCTGCAACTGTTGCGCCGAATTCAGTGACCGCGCGGCGCAGCTGCGTCTCATTGAGGTCCGCGACGGTCAGTTGCGCGCCCAGCCGATGCAGCAGCCCGCACAGGGCAAAGCCCACATGCCCAAGCCCCTGCACGCCGACCTTGACGCGGTCGAAGGAGGCCAGCCCGTAACGATGTTCGAGCGCCGCCCGCATGCCGGCAACCACCCCGCGCGCGGTCAATGGTGAGGGATCGCCGCTCGCCGCCGGGCCGCTGTCAAGGCCCGAGACATAGGGCGTCGTCTCGCGCACATGCTGCATATCGGCGACACTGACCCCGACATCCTCGCCGGTCGTATAGCGCCCTTCTAGCGTGTTCATCGCCTCCCCAAAGGCACGGAACAGCGCCGGCGTGCCGATTTTCCGGGGATCGCCGATGATCACCGCCTTGCCGCCGCCATGCGGCAGCCCGGCCAGAATATTCTTGAACGTCATGCCGCGCGACAGGCGCAATACATCGGCAAGCGCCTCGTCCTCGCTTGCGAATGGCCAGAAGCGG
Source organism: uncultured Alphaproteobacteria bacterium (assembly GCA_937888955.1). Classification (GTDB taxonomy): domain Bacteria; phylum Pseudomonadota; class Alphaproteobacteria; order UBA11222; family UBA11222; genus CALAQW01. The sequence goes on from CALAQW010000159.1 coordinate 7,365, forward strand.
CAGCCGCCAAGCGCGGGGCCCATACTGGTATCGTGGATCGCGATGAAGGCATTCAGGCCCGTGGCCGGATCGGTGACATGGATCACCTGTTCATGCGTATCGATTGCCAATGTTTCGATAGCGAGGGTCCGGGTGGCAGGGGTGTCGGTTCTCATCACATCGCCTCCTTCAGGTCGCGATTGGCAGTGAATTGGGACAGCAATTGCATCGCTCGATGGCGCGTGGCGTTTGCCGCCGCCTGTTTGACAGGACCGAATCCGCGTATGTCATCGGGCAGATTTGCGATGGCGACAGCGGTCTCGTGGTTCTCGGCCGTCAGCCTGCCAAGGATCCGTTCGATCGCATCCTCATATTCCGCGATCAGCGCTTTTTCGAGCCGCCGGTCCGCACTCCATCCGAAAGGGTTGAGCGGGCTTTGACGCAGTCCCTTCATGCGCGCAAGCAGCTTGAAGGCAGGCAGGATCCAGCTGCCGACCGCGATCTTGCGCGGGCGTCCGGTATCGGGATCGCGACGTGCGACAAGCGGCGGGGAAATGTGCAGTTTGATTTTCGGTTTGCCCTTGAACTGGCGTGCAAGGCTGTCCGCAAAGCGCCCATCCGTGTAAAGACGTGCGACTTCAAACTCATCCTTATAGGCAAGCAGTTTGGCGTAATTTCGTGCAACAGCTTCAGCCAGCGCCGTGTGGCCGGGACGGATGCGGCTCTCGGCGGCGCGCCCTTGATGGCCTGATCGCG
>CALAQW010000160.1 GCA_937888955.1 uncultured Alphaproteobacteria bacterium
TGCAGCCTGCGGCCGATGCAAGGTGCGCTGACCGGCAACAACGTGCCGCGTTTGACACCCATTTCCTTGGCAGCGGCGATTGCCGCCTCCACCGCCGCGCGCGCACCGCTGATCACAACCTGCCCCGGCGCATTGTCATTGGCCACCTGACAAACCGCCCCTGCGGCTTCCGCGCCCGCCGCGGCGGCAGCCTCGGCCTGCGTCAGATCCGCACCAAGCAGGGCGGCCATCGCCCCCTCACCCACCGGCACCGCCTTCTGCATTGACTGGCCACGCAGCTTGAGCAGCCGCGCCGTATCGGAAAGACCAACGGCGCCGGCAACCGTCAGCGCGGAATATTCGCCAAGCGAATGCCCGGCGACGAATTTGACCTTTTCACCAAGATCAAGACCGCCATCGCGTTCGAGGACACGCGCGACAGCAACACTGACGGCCATCAGGGCAGGTTGCGCATTTTCTGTCAGCGTCAGTTCATCCTCGGGACCTTCCCACATCAGCCGCGTCAGATTTTGCGACAGGGCGTCATTGACTTCCTCAAATACCTCGCGTGCGGCGGGCATGGCCTCGGCCAATTGCTGCCCCATGCCGACGGCCTGACTGCCCTGGCCGGGAAACGTAAATGCGCGGGCCATATCAATCCTCCCAACTTTCCGCAAATTTCTGTGCTTTCTTCTTCCTGTGCCGGGTACGCCCCCCGCTGTCAAGCGCAAGCACATTTTCGCGCCTGCCGGAATCCGCTAAGCTGCGCCCCGACCCGCTCGAGAATCTCCCGATTGCTGCAAAGGATTGCTTTATCCCAATGAAGATTGCCACCTGGAACGTGAATTCGGTCAAGGCACGCCTGCCTGTCGTGCTCGATTATCTCAGACAGGCCGCACCCGATGTGGCCTTGCTGCAGGAAATCAAATCCATGGATGAGAAATTTCCCGCACTGGAGATCGAGGAACTTGGCTACAATATCGCGCTGCACGGCCAGAAGACCTATAACGGGGTGGCAATTTTATCGAAATCGCCATTGAGCGATATCCGGCGCGGCCTGCCTGGCGACCCCGAAGACGATCAGGCGCGTTATATCGAAGCGGTGGTCGAACATGGCGAACAGCCGCTGCGCGTCGCCTCGATCTATCTGCCGAACGGTAACCCGGTCGACAGCCCGAAATTCGATTACAAGCTTGCCTGGATGAAGCGCTTGCTTGCCCATGGGCGTGAGCTGCTGGCCAATGAGGAAGCTTTTGTACTTGGCGGCGACTATAACGTCATCCTGACCGATGACGACGTGCATGATCCCGCCGCATGGGAGGGGGATGCGCTGTTCCGGCCCGAATCGATCGCCCAGATGCGGCAGCTCCTCAATCTCGGGCTGACCGATGCCTACCGCGCCTGCCATACTGAACCGCACCGCTATACCTTCTGGGACTATCAGGGCGGCGCATGGCAGAAGGATCATGGTATCCGCATCGACTATCTGCTCCTGTCGCCACAGGCCGCAGACCGGCTGACAGGCTGCGAAATCGACAAGCACACACGCGGCTGGGAGAAACCTTCAGACCATGTGCCTGTCTGGGTGGAACTCGATTAACGCGCCGCGAACAAGACAAAATAAAAGGGGAGGAAAACCATGATCAAGCTGACTTTTTGCCTGACCCGCCTGCCGCATCTAAGCCGCGCGGAGTTTCAGGATTACTGGCGCAATCACCATGCCCCGCTTGTGGCGCGGCACAAGGATGCATTGCGCATCAAGCGCTATGTGCAGGTGCATGCCGCACCTGAAGAGCTGAACGAACCGCTGCGCGGTCCGCGCGGCGCACCCGAAGGCTATGACGGGATTGCGGAACTGTGGTGGGACAGCCCCGAGGATCTGAACCGCGACGATCCGGCGGCGCGCGAGGCGGGACGCATCCTGCTGGAGGATGAACGCAAATTCATCGATTTGTCGAAATCACCGCTCTGGTTCAATCAGGAACATGAAATCATCAATGAGCTTTAAACCGCACCGCGCAGGGCAACGACGCCAGCCCTGACCCGAACAGGATCATGCAAGGACAGCGGAAAAGGGCGGGGTCGCCCCCCGCCCTTTCGGGATTAATTCCTGTGCTAGTTCTTGCTTTTGTCGACCAGCCGGCTTTCGGCGATCCAGGGCATCATGGCGCGCAGCCGCTCGCCCACATCCTCGATACCATGCTGGCTCATCCGGGCGCGCATCGCCTTGAAGTTGGTCTGATGCACCTGATTCTCCAGCATCCAGTCGCGGGTGAACTTGCCTGACTGAATATCGTTGAGCGAGTCGCGCATCGCCTGCCGCGTCGCATCGGTCACGACCCGCGGGCCGGTGACATATTCGCCATATTCAGCTGTATTTGAGATCGAATAGTTCATGTTGGCGATACCGCCTTCATAGATCAGATCGACGATCAGCTTCACTTCGTGGACGCATTCGAAATAGGCCATCTCCGGCGCGTAGCCGGCCTCGACCAGCGTATCGAAGCCCGCCTTCATCAGTTCGACCAACCCGCCGCACAGCACTGTCTGCTCGCCAAACAGGTCGGTTTCGCATTCTTCCTGGAAGGTTGTTTCGATGATGCCCGCACGGCCACCACCAATGGCCGACGCGTAGGACAGGCCAATATCATGGGCATTGCCGCTCGCATCCTGCGCCACAGCGATCAGGCAGGGCACACCCGCGCCGCGCTGATATTCCGACCGTACCGTATGGCCAGGCCCTTTGGGCGCGATCATGAAAATATCGAGATCGGGCCGCGGATCAATCAGATTGAAATGGATATTCAGACCATGGGCAAACGCCAAAGCGGTACCTTCGCGCATATTATCGCGCAGGCTGTCCTCATAAATGCTGGCCTGCAATTCATCAGGCGTCAGCATCATCATCATATCGGCCCATTTTGCCGCATCGGCCGGGCTCATCACCTTCAGCCCCTCGGCTTCGGCTTTCGCCGCACTGGCCGACCCCGGACGCAGCGCCACCGCCACTTCCTTGACCCCGGAATCCTTCAGGTTCAGCGCATGCGCATGCCCCTGACTGCCGTAACCGATAATGGCCACTTTTTTAGATTTGATCAGATTGACGTCGGCATCGCGATCATAATACACGCGCATGGCACTTCCCCGCTTTCTCGTTAGCTTCATTCATGGGTTAACCGGCGCGCGCGTCAACAGCGATACGGCGCCACTAATTTGCGCCCGTCTTACAACGGTTCGGCGCCGCGGGAAATAGCCGCGACTCCGGTGCGCGATACATCGATCAGGCCAAGCGGCCCCATCAGCTCGATAAAGGCATTGATTTTTTCCGGTGAGCCTGTGAGTTCGAAGACGAAGGAGTTCAACGTCGAATCCACGACCCGCGCCCGGAACGCATCGGCGAGCCGCAGGGATTCAACCCGCTTTTCCCCCGACGCCCGCAGCTTGAGCAGCGCAAGTTCGCGCGCGAGCGGCACCGTCTCGACCGTCAGATCGACGACCCGATGCACCGGCACCAGCCTGTCGAGCTGCGCCTTGATCTGTTCGATCACCTGCGCCGAGCCCGATGTCACAATTGTGATGCGCGAGGTATGTTCTTCCGCGTCAACCTCGGCGACCGTCAAGCTCTCGATATTATAGCCACGGCCCGAAAACAGGCCGATCACCCGGGCCAGCACACCCGCCTCATTGTCGACCAGCACTGCAATCGTGTGGGTCTGAATTGCCTCACCTGCGGACATAGACATACTCTTTCGTAACTGAGCCCGGATCAGACCAGGGTCTTGCCGGCGTCGGAAACGCTCTGCTCGGCCAGATCGCTCAAAATCATTTCATTATGCGCCGCCCCCGACGGGATCATCGGGAAGCAGTTTTCCGCTTTATCGACGACGCAATCAAACAATACCGGCCTTTTGACATCGATCATCTCGGCAATCGCATCATCAAGGCTTGCGGGGTCGCTCGCACGGATCCCCACCGCCCCATAGGCTTCGGCAAGCTTGACGAAATCGGGCAGGGAATCCGAATAGGAATGGGAATATCGTCCACCATGCAGCAATTCCTGCCATTGCCGGACCATGCCCATATATTCGTTATTCAGGATGAAAATCTTGATCGGCAGATCATACTGAACCGCCGTCGACATTTCCTGCATCGTCATTTGCACCGATGCTTCCCCCGCAATATCGATAACCAGGCTGTCGGGGAATGCCATCTGCACGCCCACTGCCGCCGGCAGGCCATAGCCCATGGTGCCAAGCCCCCCCGACGTCATCCAGCGATTTGGTTCCTGAAAGCGGAAAAACTGCGCCGCCCACATCTGATGCTGCCCAACCTCGGTGGTGATATAGGTGTCACGGTCCTTGGTCAGGGCATAAAGCCGTTCGATCGCATATTGCGGCTTGATGATCGCGTCCGAGGCCGCATAGGCCAGACAATTACGCGCACGCCAGCCATCGATTTCATGCCACCATTGCTCAAGCGCTGCCTTGTCGGGACGGCAGACCTTTGCCTTCCAGACACGGATCAGATCCTCCAGCACATGCGCGACATCACCGACGATCGGAATATCGACGATCACATTCTTGTTGATCGAGGAGGGATCGATATCGATATGGATCTTGGTGGAGTTTGGTGAAAAGGCATCAAGACGCCCCGTCACCCGATCATCGAACCGCGCACCAACACACAGCATGACATCACATTGATGCATCGCATGATTGGCTTCCCATGTGCCATGCATGCCCAGCATGCCGAGCCATTGCGGATCATCTGCCGGGAAAGCGCCAAGCCCCATCAGGGTGGAGGTAACAGGATAGCCTGTCAGCCGGGCGAGCTCGCGCAACAGCTGACTGGCCGCGGGGCCCGAATTGATCACGCCGCCACCGGTATAGATGACCGGCTTTTTCGCAGCGGCAAGCGCATCGACCGCATCCTTGATCTTCTCGAGATCGCCCTTTACCCGCGGTTTATAGGTGCGGTGGGTCACATTGCCCGGACCAACATAGGTCCCCGACGCAAACTGCACATCCTTCGGGATATCGATGACGACCGGACCGGGGCGCCCCTTGGTCGCCACATAGAAGGCTTCATGAATGACCCGCGCCAGATTGTCGGGATCTTTGACAAGCCAGTTATGCTTTGTGCAAGGGCGCGTGATGCCGACTGTATCGGCCTCCTGAAACGCGTCATTGCCGATCAGCGCGGTGGGGACCTGACCGGTCAGCACGACAAGCGGGATCGAATCCATCAACGCATCGGTCAGACCGGTCACCGCATTGGTTGCGCCGGGACCGGAGGTGACAAGCACGACCCCGGGCTTGCCTGTTGCCCGCGCATAGCCTTCCGCCGCATGCACGGCCCCCTGCTCATGTCGGACCAGCACATGCTTGATTTTATGATCCCGCTGAAACAGCTCATCATAAATTGGCAGAACCGCGCCACCGGGATAGCCGAAGATCACTTCTACGCCCTGATCCTCCAGCGCCTTGATCACGATTCCCGCGCCGGTTATCCCATTCTCAGTCATCACATTTTTCCCATTGTCTCACGCCGCGACATCTGCCAGCCGCAGGCAAAGACCGTCTTACCAAAAAAGAAAGCCGGCCCTGATGCCGGCTGGCCCTGATCCCCAGATGGCGGATCATCCGAATAGCCGGCGCAACCTAACGGCTCAATCTTGCCCGGTCAACCCAGAATTGACAATTATTGAAAAGATTTCAGAATATAAACTTTCTGAATCTTGCGCATCAATGATATTCCACGCAATCATTTGATGGCGAATCCAGGTCATCTGCCTTTTGGCATATCGTCGGGTGGCGGTTTTGGCTTTTTCAACCGCTGTGGCGCGATCAAGTTCGCCCCGCAGATAGGCGCGCAGATGCGGCACCCCGACCGCGCGCAGCAAGGGCAGGCTGTCAGGCAGACCCCGCACACGCGCCAGTTCATCAAGCGCGGCAACCTCATCAAGCGCACCGGTGGCAATCATCGCATCAAAACGCAGATCGCAGCGGCGATAGATGTCCTGCCGCGCCGGCATCAATGCGATGGGAATGAACTTTACTTCCTGCTCCGCGAATGGCGCGCGCACCGGCTCCTGCTGCCATGCGGCAAGCGGCCTGCCGGTTTGTACCAGCACCTCCCAGGCGCGCAACAGGCGCTGTGGATCTGTCGGCCGCAAACCAGCCGCGGTTTGCGGATCGCGCGCCGCAAGCGCGGCATGGAAGGCCGCAGGACCGATCTGCGCCATATGCTGCCGCGCGGCTTGCCTGACTTGCGGATCAATATCGGGTATTGCCGCAAGCCCCTCCATCAGTGCGCGGAAATAAAGCCCTGTGCCGCCGACCAGAATGGGGATGCGGCCACCCTGCCAGCTGGCACGCATTTCGGCCGCCGCAAGTTCCGCCCACTGCCCTGCCGAACAGGGCTCCCATGCGTGCCGGATGCCATAAAGCCTGTGCGGAACGCGATCCATCTCCACCTGCGTGGGCCGCGCGGTAAGCACAGCCAGCTCGCGATATAGCTGCATGCTGTCAGCATTGATGATGACCGCGCCGCCTGCGCCCGCCAGCGCCTCGGCGAGCCGCAACGCGACAGCGGACTTGCCGCTGGCGGTCGGCCCTGCAATAAGAACTGCATGCTGCTGCACAATTGTCATCCGATCCGTTTCACAGGCTTTTTTACCTTGGCGCTTCAATTATGCAAATTCTCCTCACGCTGATCTGTGATCCAGCGCGTCCCGTGATTGATGCGGGGCTATTGGATGCCGTCCGTGACAAGCTGGAAGATCTGGGCGGTATTGCGGGAACACCCGACTGGCTTGCACCCGGGATCGCTTGCGATCTTGCTTGCGCGGGTGTTTCCCCGGCGGAAGCGGCGCCTGCCATCCGCACAGTGATTGGCAATGCCCCGGTCGATCTTGTCATTCACGAAGAGCGGGAGGAAAGGCGGCGCAAATTGCTGATCGCCGACATGGATTCGACGATAATCACCGTCGAATGCCTCGATGAAATCGCGGATTTCGCCGGCAGGAAAAAGGAAGTTGCCGCGATTACCGAGCAGGCGATGCGCGGCGAGCTGGAATTTGAGGCAGCGTTGCGCGCACGGATCGGTATGCTGGGCCCGTTACCCGAGGCGACGCTTGCCACCGCCTATGCGGAGCGGGTGAAGTTGATGCCCGGCGCACAGGCCTTGGTGCAGACCATGCGGGCAAATGGCGCGCAATGTGTTCTGGTGTCGGGCGGGTTTACCTATTTCACCGAACGGGTCGCGCGTGAAGTCGGTTTTCATGAAACATTCGCCAACCGGCTTCTGTTTGAAAATGGCCGCCTGACGGGGGTCGCCGATCCGATCCTGGGTCGCGAAGCCAAGCTCGCCACCCTGCGCCATCAATGCGAGAAATTGCAGATCACGCCCGATCAGGCGCTGGCCGTTGGAGACGGCGCCAATGATCTCGCCATGATCGAAGTGGCCGGGATGGGGGTGGCCTATCGCGCCAAACCGGTGGTTGCCGCCGCCGCCCGCGCGCAAATCAATCATGCGGATCTGACCGCATTACTTTATCTGCAGGGTTACCGCAGCAGCGAGTTTCATGCCGGCTGACCGGACCTACGCGCAAAGCGCCAACAGAAACAACAAAAACGCTTTTCAATATTGGGCTAGCCCGGACGCGCATCAGCGCATCCGGGCTTCGTCTGAGTTTTTACTCGTCGGCCAGTCGCACCGCGACAAAGCGCAAATCGCCGCCGCGATTAAGTAACAGCAGCACCGACTTTTTATCGCTCTTGCGAATTTCCGCGACTTTCTTGGAAACATCAGCCGGCGAGCTGACTTCCTGCTGCGCCACCTCGACAATCACATCCCCGGGGCGGATACCCTTTTCAGCGGCGGCGCTTGCGGATTCAACATCGATAACCGCGACACCTTCCACATTTTCAGGAATGCCGAATTGCTCGCGCACGATATCGTTGAGCGGGATCAGGGTCAGGCCAAGATCTGCAATCTCACTGCCCTGCTTGTCCGGCTGCGCCGCGGCGACACCTTCAGCACGCTCAAAATCCTCAAGCCGGCCCAGTGTAACATCAAAGTCCTTTTTCCGGCCATCGCGCCAAACGACGACCTGGACCTTCTTGCCGACCTGGGTTTCCGCAACGATACGCGGCAGATCGCGCATCTCGGGCACATCCGTGTCATTGAAGCTGAGGATGACATCGCCAACCCGAATACCGGCCTGCTCCGCCGGCCCGCCGTCGGTGACTTCCGCAACCAGCGCGCCGCGCGCCTTGTCGAGCCCGAAACTTTCAGCAAGCTCGTCGGTCACAGATTGAATGCGGACACCAAGCCAGCCACGCCGGGTCTCACCAAATTCACGCAGCTGGGTGACGACATTTTCGGTAATGTTGGAAGGGATCGCAAACCCGATACCGATCGAACCACCCGACGGTGAAATGATCGCCGTATTCACACCGACAACCTCCCCGTCGAGATTGAATAGCGGGCCACCGGAATTGCCCCGGTTAATCGCCGCATCGGTTTGCAGAAACGAATCATAGGGGCCGGAATTGATATTCCGATTCTCGGCGGAAATAATGCCTGCGGAAACCGAACCGCCAAGGCCGAACGGATTGCCGATCGCCAGCACCCAATCGCCAACGCGGATTTTATCAGATCGACCGAAACTAACGAATGGTAGCGGTTTGTCGGATTCGACTTTCAGCACTGCGAGATCGGTTTTCGGATCACGCCCGACCAGCTCTGCGGGAAGCTGGCTGCCATCGCTGAGGTTGACGGTGATTTCATCGGCCTGGGCAATCACATGATTATTGGTGACGATGATGCCCTCGGCATCGATAATAAAACCGGATCCGAGAGATGTGACGCGCCGGGATCTTTGCTGCCCTTGCTGTTGATCGAAAAAGTCCCGAAACAGATCCTCAAACGGTGAACCTGGCGGGAATTGTGGCATTTCATTCAGATGCGGGGATTTCACCAGTTGCTTCGTTGAAATATTAACGACCGCAGGCGACAGCTTTTCCGCAAGGTCTGCAAAACTGTCCGGCGCTTTTCGAGCCAAAGCTGAACCTGCTCCAGACAGCATGACCGCCACGATCAGGGCCAGCAGCGCAATCATTGGCATTCTTACTGCTGCAGAATTCATAAGTGCAATTCCTTCAGTTTTCAGTTTCCGCATTTCTACGCGTCGCCAGAAGCAATATCCCGCGATCATGGAGAAAATGCGACAACCTTCCCAAACACGGAAACAAATTTGACCGACCGGGCAGCATAGGCAGGCGCTATATTGCTACCCATGCAGAAACCAGACAAGTAACGTCCCAAGGAAGGCAAACACCATGCCGGCCGTTCGCAGACTACTATCGGGCATCTGCTGAACGGTAGCCATCATGCGTTTCATTGCAGTCGGAAACAACGCATAGAGCGCCCCTTCCACGACCAACACGATACCCAAGGCAAGTATCAGCTCCTGCATGGCACCGGAAACGAGCCGCAGCCCCAGCCATTACGATACTGGCAGGTTAGAACCGGCAAGACGCCAAACGCCCCGATCATCACTTCTGGCGGCGATCGCCCGCCAGTTCACCGAAATAGCGGAAGAACTCACTGTCGGGCGACAAAACCATGGTCGTATCGTTCGACGACAATGCCTGCTCATACGCCCGCATGGAGCGATAGAAGGCAAAGAATTCAGGATCCTTCCCGAATGCTTCGGCATAGATACGGTTGCGTTCCGCATCACCCTTACCACGGATAATTTCGGAATCACGCTTGGCTTCGGCAAGCAGGACAGTCTTTTCACGATCAGCGAGTGAACGAATACGCTGCGCTTCTTCCGCGCCCTGCGCGCGGGCTTCGCGGGCTTCACGCTCGCGCTCTGTCTGCATCCGGCGATAAATCGCCTGACTGTTGGCGTCAGGCAGATCCACCCGGCGTATGCGCACATCGACAACCTCGATGCCGAACTGTTCGGCTTCGCGATTGACCCGCTTTTGAATCAATCCCATCAGGGCCGTCCGCTCACCGGATAAAATGGTAAAGAAGCTTTCCTTACCAAGCACCTGCCGCAAACCTGCGTTAAGCAATGTGGTTAAACGCGCGCTCACCGCAGCGGTTGTTACCACCGTCTGCCGGAACTTCAGCGGGTCGGTAATACGGTACCGCGCGAAAGCATCGACAACCAACCGCTTCTGATCCGATGCGATGACTTCGGCTTCGGGGATATCCTGATCCAGGATACGCTTTTCGAAATAAGTCACGTTCTGAACGAAGGGAAGTTTCCAGGCGAGGCCCGGCTCCTGCACCAGCCGGCGCGGATCGCCGAACTGTAGCACCAACGCCTGTTGTGACTGGTGCACGGTGAACAGCATCGAATAGGCGAACAATCCGGCGACACCAATGATAATCAACAAGAAAATCGCAAATTTTCTGTTCATGGTTACTGCCCCTCCTGCGTACGGTTGCGGATTTCGGGCAATGGCAGGTAAGGCACGACGCCGCTACCTCTCTCGTCTGAAATAATCACCTTGTTCATATCAGCGAATACTTTTTCCATCGTCTCCAGATAAATCCGGCGGCGGGTGACATCTTTGGCTTTCGCATATTGTTCGTAAACCTGCAAAAAGCGCTGCGCATCACCTTCGGCTTCCGCGACAGTCTGTTGCAGATAGGCTTGCGCACCCTGTTCGATTTGCGCTGCCTCACCACGGGCACGGGGAATAATATCGTTCGCGTATGCTTCGGCTTCATTGCGCTGCCGCTCTTTATCGGCGCGCGCCGCCTGCACATCGCGGAAGGCATCGATTACCGCAGTGGGCGGGTCGACCTTCTGCAACTGCACCTGACGGATTTCCACCCCGGTTTCGTAGCTGTCCAGTACATTCTGCGTCAGCAGCGCAACTTCCTGCTCGATTTCGTTCCGCGCTTCGGTAAGGACCGGCGTAATTTCCATCCTGCCAATAACCTCACGCATCACGCTTTGCGCCACGGCCTTCACATTGGCGTCGGGATTCTGGGTATTAAACAGGTATTTCGATGCATCGCTAATCCGCCAAAAGACCGAAAAGTCCACATCGACGATATTTTCATCGCCGGTCAGCATCAGGCTTTCCTTGGGAATATCCTGCACCCGGTCGGGGTTGCGCACATCGGCGAATGTTCGAAAACCAATATCGACCCGATTAACGTTTGTGACCGCTGGTTTGATGACGCTCTCGATCGGATAAGGCAGATGATAGTTCAGACCCGGCTGCGTCAGTTCGCTGAATTTACCGAAACGCAACACAACACCCTGCTGATCGGTTTCCACCCGATAAAATCCCGTGGCAAGCCACAAAACGAAAATAACGACACCGACAATCAGGAAACCGCCCCCACCGACCTTGCCGCCAGGAAAAATATTCTTCAGCCGATCCTGTCCTTTACGCAACAATTCATCCAGATCAGGCGGCTGCCCGCCGGGGCCACCACCCTGCCCCCAAGGTCCGCATTAGGGCTGTCATATAAA
>CALAQW010000161.1 GCA_937888955.1 uncultured Alphaproteobacteria bacterium
GCCTTCCCTGACGGTCAACCCGCAGACAGAACGATTGAAGGCGCTGGTCGCGGAAGCTGAACGGGGTGTAACGCCCGGCCGCCGTATGGCCGCGGAACGCGAAATCCTGCCGCTGGCACAGCGCATTCGGCAGAATTACTTCACCCCGGGCCCGGGATTGTGGGTCGATCAGCTTGACGCGCAGTTGCGTCCGCAATCGCAATTTATTCCCGCGACATCGCTCTATCATATCTTCCTTGCCTATTCGGAAGTGTTGCGCTTTTACACCGAAAAAAGCTCCATCTGATCACCGGCTTGCGGCGGGACACGAAACTGACTGAGGTCGAGATCGAATGCCCCTTCGCCTGTCTTCAGGCCAAGCTTGCGCGCGGCAAGCGCAAAGCGGCTGGCGATCAAATCCGCATAGGGGCCTGTGCCGCGCATGCGGCGGTGAAATTCCGGATCATTGTCGCGTCCGCCGCGCATATCGCGCAGCAGGTTGAGGCAATGCGCGGCTCTGTCGGGGAACTCCTCCTCCAGCCATTCGCGAAACAGCGTCTTGATCTCAAGCGGTAGCCTGAGAAGGATATAACCGGCCATTTGCGCGCCGGCATCGCGGGCGGCGGTGAGGATCGCCTCGATTTCCGTATCATTGATTGCGGGGATGACCGGGGCAACCATGACCGAGGTTGGAATGCCTGCGTCGTGCAACTGGCGCAAGGCGTCGATTCTGCGCGCAGGTGTCGCGGCGCGCGGTTCCATCCGTCGCGCAAGATGCCGGTCGAGGCTTGTAACGGATATACTGACATGGACAAGGTTGCGCGCCGCCATATCCGACAGGATATCGATATCGCGCAGGATCAGCGCCGATTTCGTGACGATGGAAACCGGATGGCGGAATGCATGCAGCACGTCAAGAATCTGCCGGGCAATGCCGAGCGTCCGATCGGCGGGCTGATAAATGTCTGTATTCGTGCCCATGGCGATCACTTGCGGTCGGTAGCGCGGGTGCCGCAGGGCTTGTGTCAGCAATGACGCGGCATCGGGCTTTATCAGCAGTTTGCTTTCGAAATCGAGCCCCGGTGAAAAGCCGAGATAGGCATGGGTGGGGCGCGCAAAACAGTAGATGCAGCCATGTTCGCATCCCCGATAGGGGTTGATCGATTGGCTGAACGGCACATCGGGTGATGTATTTGTCGCGATGATCGTCCGGCTGGCGTCGCGGATCAGTGTGGTTCTAAGCGGCGGCGGTTCGTCGTCAATATGACCCCAGCCATCGTCGAACGCTGTCTTGCTGGCGGCCTCATAGCGTCCGCTTTCATTGGAGCGGGCGCCGCGCCCGCGCCGCGCTTCAGGATGCACGAAATTGCCGGCAATGTCGGTTGCATCGGTCTGTGTCCTGGTGCTGTGCCGATGAATTTCTTTGCGCATGAGCCAATATTCCGGCGGGGTCGAAAATCATCCCGCAGATTAGAACAAAAAATGAACAGAATATAGTTAAAACACAGATTTGGATGGCAATTTGTCTCAAATTTTGTACAGTCAGCGCATGTTGAGCGTGATAATTCCGACGCTGAATGCCGAATCGCGTCTGGTCGTGACCTTGCGCGCCTTGATCCCGGGGGTGATTAGCGGATTGATCAAGGAGGTAATCATTGTCGATGGGGGCTCGGCTGACGCAACGGCGCGTATTGCCGATGAGGCAGGGTGCATCTTCGTCCGCAGTGAATGCGGGCGCGGGGTGCAATTGGCGCGTGGCGCGACCGAAGCGCGTGGCGACTGGCTTCTATTTCTGCATGCGGATACCGAACTGAGCCCCGGCTGGGAAGTTGAGGTGGCAAATTTCATGGCCAGCCCGAACAGTCACCAGATGGCTGGTGTTTTCGAGTTTGCGCTGGATGATTTCGGTCGCGACGCGCGGCGGCTTGAACGCGCTGTTTCGTGGCGATGCCGACTGTTTGGATTGCCTTATGGCGATCAGGGATTGCTTATCCACCGCCACCTCTATGATCAGCTGGGGGGATATGGCGCGATGCCGCTGATGGAGGATGTCGATCTGGTGCGCCGTATCGGCCGTCGCAAGATCGCATTTCTGCGTTCCAAGGCGATAACAAGCGCGCAACGGTACCGCGATAACGGATATCGCGTGCGTTCGCTGCGTAATCTGCTGTGCCTGTCGCTTTATTTCCTGCGCGTGCCGACGCATGTGATCGCCCGGCTCTACGGATGAAGCTGTCGATATGAGGCGGCCCATATGAGGCGCCATTGCGTGATTTTCGCGCGCCGGCCACAACTGGGTATCGGCAAGCGGCGTCTGGCAAAAGATATAGGGGAGCTTCCGACCCTGCGCTTTCAACGCGCCAATCTGCGCCGTCTGCTGGCGATATTGGGGCGTGATCGGCGCTGGCAATGCTGGCTGGCGCTTAGCCCCGACAGCGCCTTGCAATCCGAAATCAACGCGACTTTGCCACCAAATTGCCGGGTGATTGCGCAGGGGACAGGCGATCTGGGGCAGCGGATGGGGCGGGTCTTTCGCCAGCTACCGCCCGGGCCTGTCGTGCTTGTCGGGTCGGATATTCCCGAAATCGGTGCGCGGCATATTGCTGAAGCGTTTAGCAAGCTTGGTGAGTGCGATGCGGTGCTGGGGCCCGCAGGCGATGGCGGTTTCTGGCTGGTCGCGATGCGTCGCGTCCGCAGGTTTCCCGGTGCAAATGTTCAGGGGCCTTTCTCACCGGTCCGCTGGTCGAGCGAATTTGCCTTGCCCGATACGATGGCGGCGATGCGGGCGCTCAACATGCATGTTGGCATAGGCGCGACGCTGGCTGATATCGATAACGGTCGGGATTATGCAAGATGGCAGGCACGGCAGATGCGGCAGGCGCGGCGCGGCTGAAAACGGTCAACTCTTGCCGCGTTGCTTGTGTTCCTCAAGCCGGGGCATGATTTCAACGAAATTGCAGGGGCGGAAGCGATAGTCGAGCTGCCATTTCAGAATGCCGTCCCACCCGTCCTTGCACGCCCCCGGGGAGCCTGGCAGCGCGAATAGATAGGTGCCCCCGGCAACACCGGCTGTGGCGCGGGACTGGATCGTGGACACGCCAATTTTTTCGAAGCTGATGCGGTGAAAGATCGCGGAAAAGCCGTCTATTTCCTTTTCGAAAACCGCATGAAATGCTTCCGGTGTGACATCGCGGCCGGTCAGTCCGGTCCCCCCGGTCGAGATCACCACATCGATTTTCGGATCTGCGATCCAGCGCTCAAGCTGCGCGATGATATCGCTTTTCTCGTCCCGGACAATAACCCGGTCCGCCAGATGATGCCCGGCTTCGCGCACGCGGTCCGACAATATGTCACCTGATTTATCGGTCGCCATGTCGCGACTGTCCGATACCGTCATGACGGCGATATGGACCGGGATGAATTCACGATTTTCGTCGATATTTGTCATGGGCGGCTGACTTTCTGGCTTGCTGTCTGTCGCGGGCGGACCGATCTTGATCTGACTTTGTGACGCTAACTATCGCGTGGCAGGCGGGTACCGGGCAAGCTGTCATATTGTGCCTGCCGTCGCGGGTCACCAGCGTCCGGGAATGTCGGCCAACCGCCCGCTGCCAGTGCATCCAGTGTCGGTTGCGCGTGTCCCAGCCGGTCCTGATAAATCCAGTAGTTAGCGGCGACACGGCGGATGAATTGACGTGTTTCAAGGCTTGGAATCGTTTCGATGAACAGCAGCGGGTCGTCATAATACTGCTTTGTCTTGAGCCAGCGGCGCAAATTGCCAGGCCCCGCATTATAGGCTGCGGCAAGGGTGAACAGATCGCTGTGTTTGCCGGGCTGCGCCATCAGATACTCCACATAGCGCTGGCCAAGGGTGACATTGAAGACAGGGTCAAGCAGCCGGTAACGGTCGGCCCTGCGCAAGCTGCCGTCTTTGAGAATATAGCTGGCAGTGGCCGGCATGATCTGCATCAGCCCATGCGCGCCGCGATGGCTTTTTGCATGGGACATGAATTTGCTTTCCTGTCGCATCAGGGCGTAAAGCAGCGCGGGATCTGCGCGAAATCCATCCGCGGGTTCGACGGTCGGAATAGGATAGAGCGCGGCGGGATGATAGCTTCCCTGTTGCTTGGCGATATTCCCGATACGCAGCTGGCTGGCGGGCAACCGCAACATATTGGCCAGGGCCAAAAGGCGAATATCATCGCTTGGATCGATCTGGCCAAGTAGTTGCTGCATCTCAAGATCGGCGCGGTGCGGCTGCCCGGCCTGCACCAGGGCGATCATCCTGTCGACCGCGGGAAATTGCTGCAGATAGTGCAGTGCGCCCTGGGTCAACGCACTGCTTGTCCAGTCAAAGGCCAGGGGCTGGCCAAGCTGCCGGCGCGCAAGAATACCATGCAGTGTACGGGGATGCTGCGCTGCGATTGTCAGATAATGGCTGATTTTTTGCGGTTGTCCGATCGTCAGCCAGGCACGCGCCGCCCAATAAGCCGCCGCCGCGCGGTCCCAGCTGCTGGCATAGGGCAGGTGATTGTCGGCAAGTGCACTGAAATGCGTTGCCGCGCGTTCGGCGTCCCCCTGTCGCCAGGCGGCAAGTCCGGCAAACCAATGCGCCTGCGGGACAAAATTGCCTGAGCGATTTGCTGCCAGTTCGGCCTGTTGCAATGCCTTGGCGTCCAGTCCGGCAAGGAAATAGCCCTTGGCAATTTCCCCTCTGGCCAGATCTGTTTCGACAGCATCCAGTTGCCGGTCAATTTCCTTTCGCTGCAGATATTTCAAGGCGTTGGTCGGTTGGCCGCGTCCGATCAGGCGCTGAATATGCCGACGTATTCGGCGTATTTCCCTTTGCTTGCCGGCTGAGCGCTGTGTGGGTGAGTGATATTGCGCGATATTCTCGTCACGGGCTGCACGGTTGCGCCATTTTTGCGGTGTTACCGGCGCCTGCCAGCTATCGGGTTTACGCCGCATGGCGAGTTTGTAGATACGGTACGCCCCCGGATGGTCACTGTAATCGGACATCCATGCCTGAAGTTCACGGTAACGCGATCGATAGGCGGTCGGATGCATATAGCGTTGATAGAGCACATGCCCTTGCAAACGTCGGTCGTCAACTTGCTGCAAAAGCTTTTCGGCAGCCTGCATCTTGCCGTCATGCTGCAAAGCGAAAATACGCTGATAAAGCGTGGCATCCTGTTCAGACAGAATTTGCGGGATCATGGCGGGCCGGGAATCGACCGCTGCGTCCCCCGCTTGTGCAGGGGACAGACAAATCAATGGCAATAACAGTGGCAATAACAGTGGCAACATGCCGCCGCGCATTGCGCGCAGCAGATAAGCGCTTGCGCGTTGCCCCGACAACCGCAATTTCGATATCAGCCCAACCCTCATTGGGTCATGGATACCGCTTTGCGGTTAATTGCACAATAAACAAGCGGCACCGCCATGAATGGTCCATCTGCCGGATTTGCAGGCAAACCGGCTATTATTGGGATTGCGGGGGAAGCGCGTCGATCTTTTCACGCAAGCTCAGTAAATCGGCCCAGGCCGCCTGTTTCTGGGCGGGTTGCCTTAACAGAAAAGCAGGATGCAATGTCGGCAAGGCGGGAATTTCCCGCCCGTCACAGATATAGGTCTGCCACTTGCCGCGTAGCCGCATGATGCCTTGCGAGGTATCAAGCAACGTCTTGGCGCTGACCCCGCCGACAAACACCAGGATTTCGGGGGCCGCAAGTGCGATATGCCGTTCGATGAAGGGCAGGCATATCGCCATCTCCTGCGTGGTCGGGGTGCGGTTGCCCGGTGGCCGCCAGGGCAATATGTTCGAGATATAGACCTTTGTGCGATCAAGATCGATTGCCGCCAGCATCTTATCGAGGAGCTGGCCGCTGCGTCCGACAAATGGCAATCCCTGAATATCCTCGTCGCGCCCCGGCGCTTCGCCGATCAGCATGATCCGGGCCTCCGGATTGCCATCCGCAAATACGGTGTTCTTGGCGGTTGTCTTGAGGCTGCAACCGGTAAAATCCTGCAACGCATTTTGCAGCGCATGGAGGTCATGGCAGGCCGCGCAAATCGCACGCGCCGCTGTGATGGTTTCTTCTGCCGGCGCCAACCCCCCGGCCGGTGGCCCGCCGGCGGGCCTTGCAGGTGGTTGCCGGGAAATCTGCTGTGCGGCGCGCTCGTCACGGCGATTGGCGGCGGGCTGTTGCGGGGTTGGCATGACGCTGGTTTGCGGCGCGGTACCGGTCTGCTGCGCAGTAGAAGCCGCAGATAACGCAAACCGGTCGATCGCCGTTTCTGCGATTGTTTCGTCGACGCCTGCCGATATCTGCCAGCTTAGTGCCGCGAGCAACGCCGAACGATCTGTTTCTTCCCCATTCTGCATTTGGCCACTATAGGCGCAAAATGCGCCCTTTGCATCCTGTTGGATAATGCAGCAGGGCGGATCGCCGTACCGCGATTATATTGTCGCCGATGCGGTATGGTGGTTGACCTGTTGGGCTCCGCAAGCCTAGAAACAAAGGCAATTTTGCTGTCTGAAACAGGTCAGCGTCAGATAATTCTGCAGCGGTAGGGCAGGAAGGAGACAGGTATGAGCGATACGGCGTCGAGTGAACGCGAATATATGGAATATGACGTCGTCATCGTCGGTGGCGGGCCGGCGGGGTTGAGCGCGGCAATCCGTTTGCGGCAGCTATGTATCGAACATGATGTCGAGCTGTCTGTATGCGTGCTGGAAAAGGGATCGGAAATTGGCGCCCATATCCTGTCAGGCGCGGTGATGGACCCGATTGCGCTGAATGAACTTATTCCGGACTGGAAGGAAAAGGGCGCACCGCTCAATACACCGGTTGTCGATGACCGTTTCTATATGCTTGGCCCGGCAGGGGCGCTGCGGCTGCCCAATTTCATGTTGCCGCCACTGATGAACAATCATGGCAATTATGTCGTGAGTTTGGGCAATGTCTGTCGCTGGCTTGGCGAACAGGCCGAGGCTTTGGGCGCGGAAATCTATCCCGGTTTTGCCTGCGCCGAGGTCTTGTACAATGACGATGGCAGTGTGCGTGGCGTTGCGACCGGCGATATGGGCATCAGCAAGGATGGCGAGCAGAAGGACACCTTCACGCCCGGATTTGAACTGCGCGGCAAATATACGCTGATTGCGGAAGGCGCGCGCGGCTCGCTCGCAAAACAGCTGATTGACCGGTTCGAGCTGGACAAGGATAGCGATTGCCCGAAATTCGGCATCGGCATCAAGGAAATCTGGGATATCGACCCGGAAAAGCATAAACCCGGCCTTGTCATGCACAGCTTTGGCTGGCCGCTGGACAACAGCACAGGTGGTGGCAGTTTCCTGTATCATATGGAAAACAATCAGGTGTCGATCGGGTTCGTCATCCATCTGAACTATCAAAACCCGCATGTGTCTCCGTTCGATGAGTTCCAGCGTTTCAAACATCATCCGGTGATCAAGCAATATCTGGAAGGCGGACGCCGCGTCTCCTATGGCGCGCGCGCGATTACCGAAGGCGGGCTGCAATCGATTCCGAAACTTGCTTTCCCGGGCGGTGCGCTTGTCGGTTGCTCGGCGGGCTTTGTGAATGTGCCCCGGATCAAGGGCAGCCATAATGCAATGAAGACCGGCATGCTGGGGGCGGAAGCGGTTTTCGAGGCTTTGCAGGCGGGACGCAGCTATGATGACGGGGCCGATTACGAGGCGCAGTTCCGCAGCAGCTGGGTTTACAAGGATCTGCATCGCGTCAGAAATGCGAAGCCGCTATGGAGCAAATTCGGTCTGATCCCGGGTATGGCTTTGTTCGGCGCGGATCTGTGGATGAATAATCTGCGTATCGGTCTGCCGTTCACGCTGAAACATGGCAAACCGGACAGCGCAACGCTGAAGCCCGCGGATAAATGCAAGAAAATCGATTATCCCAAGCCTGACGGGGTGCTGTCGTTCGATAAACCAAGTTCGGTTTATCTCTCGGCCACCAATCATGAAGAGGATCAGCCCTGTCATCTGCGGCTGAAAGATCCGTCGATCCCGATTTCGGTCAATTTGCCGAAATTCGACGAGCCGGCGCAGCGTTACTGTCCGGTTGGGGTGTACGAAGTCGTGCGTGACGAGGATGGATCAAATCCACGGTTTCAGATCAATGCGCAAAACTGCGTGCATTGTAAGACCTGCGATATCAAGGATCCGTCGCAAAACATTAACTGGACGGTACCGGAAGGCGGCGGCGGGCCGAATTATCCCAACATGTAAGCGTTTGGGTCAAACCGTTAAGATCAGGCCGTATATATATCGTGGGCAGTGTATCGACCGGATGCGCTGCCCACTTTCGTTTTTGGACAATTTGACACTTGGTATGTACGCCTCGCTTGCATATTCTGTTGGCCGTAGCCAAATCTGCGGCGAACTGTCCGTCTGGAGCAAGGGACAATAGGTGCTGTTTAGCAAGGATAAGAGGGAAAGCCGTCTGAGCCGCAGGAATGCTCTTGCCTTGGTGCGCGCGCTGCTTATGGGCGGGGTCGTTGTTCTGTCTGCATGTGGTGGCGCGGTGGACAGGACGGAAAATACCAATGCCCTGTCCGGGCAGCTGCCGCGCAAGAGTGAAGCTTTCACGCTGCAAGGTATCACGCGCGCGCCTCAAAGTGGTTATCAGCCCAACGCCGACGGCATTTTGTATGGCAGTTATCTTGCCAGTCTGCATGCGCGCGCGGAACATGATATCGGACTGGCGGGGCAATATCTGGTGCATGTGCTGCGGCATGATCCGCAAAATGACATATTGCGCAGCGGTGCGCTGCAGATGTTCCTTTACGATGGCGCCATGGATGACGCCATGTCATTGGCGCGCGGGATGACGCAAGCAAACTCGGATGATCAGTTTGCTTTGTTGGCATCTGTTGTCGAGGAATTTCACCGCCAGAATTACGCCGAGGTTCAGAGCATATTAAGCCGTACACAGACGGGTGGGAATGGCGGGCTTGGCGGTCTGGTCGAGCCGTTGTTGAGCGCATGGGCGGCGGCCGGGCAAGGTGATCGCGGTAAAGCGCGTCAGGCGGTTGCGCGGTTGCGGGCGAATAAGGCGTTTGAGGTATTTGAGCTTTATCACGGTGCGTTGATTGCGGCCCATGCCGGCGACAATGCGCAAGCGCAGCGGTTGTTTGAGCAATTGCTGGCGGTTCCTGGCGGCCATTCTCTCCGTATTGTTCTGAAATATGGCCAGTTTCTGGAACATACTGCGCAGCGGGACAAGGCGCGCGCGCTTTACCGGAAGTATGGCGCGCGGGCGGGCCGGCATCAGCTGATCGATGAAGCGTTGGAACGGGTTCTGGCTGATGGTACCGTGAAACCTGTTATCGCTACCGCATCCGAAGGGGCGGCAGAGGTTTTGTTCGGTATTGGCAGTGTGCTGAGTATCGATCAGGGCGATGCGACATTGCCGGTTATCTATCTGCGGCTCGCGACTTATCTGCAACCTGATTTTCCCGCCGCCTATATGCTGCTTGGCAGTATTTTCGACGGCCTGGAACAATGGCAGACAGCAGCCGGTTTCTATCAAAAAGTGTCTGCCCAATCGGCCCTTTATATAGATGCGCAAATCGATATCGCCATCAGCCTTGATCGTGATGGCAAGACCGATCTTGCGCTTGCAACCCTGGAGGCGCTGGCCACGCGGGTTCCCGATAACAGCCAGCCTGTCATCGCGCGCGCGGATCTGTTGCGCAGTAGAGAGCGGTTTACCGAGGCCGTACCGCATTACAAGAAAGCCATCGCGATGATCGGCGCTGCGCAATCGGAGCATTGGGCCTATTACTATGCGATGGGAATCTGCCTGCAGCAGATCGATCGGTGGGCTGAAGCGGAAAAGAGCCTGCTGAAAGCGCTTGAGTTGCGGCCGCGTCAGCCGCTTGTGCTGAACTATCTGGGTTATTCCTGGACTGATCTGGGCATCAATCTCGACCGGGCGCATGAGATGGTCAAGGACGCGGCGGCGCAGCGCCCGACAGATGGGTATATCGTCGATAGCCTGGGGTGGGTGCAATACCGGCTCGGCCGGATCGAGGAGGCGGTGCAGACCCTGGAACGTGCCGTTGCATTACGGCCGCGCGACCCGATTATCAATGATCACCTGGGGGATGTATACTGGCGGGCCGGGCGCAAGCTGGAGGCGCGTTTTCAATGGCAGCGGGCGTTGATTTTTGATCCTGAACCTGCCGATGCGACGCGTATCAATCAAAAGCTTGAATTCGGACTTGACCATCGTCATCTCGTGACAAATTCCGCCGCCGAAGCGTTGCATGCGCCATAGGTTCAGCCGGTCCTTTAATTCGGTGGCTATGCGAGGGTTCCGGTGATGTCAGGAACCGCTTTAACCGCCATTGCCCCTGCCAAACTCAATCTGTCGCTCAGTGTGACCGGCAGGAACCGCGCCGGCTATCACTTGCTTGACAGCATCGTCGGTTTTACCCGGTTCGGCGATCGGCTCACCCTTTTACCCTCCCGCGAGATTTCGCTTGCGGTCACGGGTCCCTTCGCTGCTTCGGCAGGGGAGTTTGAGGATAATCTTGTCTGGCACGCAGCGCAGGCATTGGCGCCGTTGCGTGCGGATCCGGCTTGCGGGGTGCGGCTTGTCCTGGAGAAGCATATTCCCGTCGCGGCCGGGCTTGGCGGCGGCTCATCGGATGCCGCGCTTGCCTTGCGGCTTCTGCGGCAATTCTGGACTCTCGATATAACGGCTGACAGGCTCCTGCAAATTGGTCTTGGCCTGGGTGCCGATGTGCCGGTTTGTCTACTGGGTAAGACGGCGCGTATGCGTGGCATTGGCGACAAGCTCATGCCTGTCCCAGCGCCGCTTGCGGGGCATCAGGTTTTGCTTGTCAATCCGGGCATTCACCTGCCGACCGCTGCGGTCTTTGGAAGCTATCGCCGTTTCTCTGGCCAACGGCACCGAATCGCCACTTCGGCAGATATGCGATCCTTGCAGCAGGCGGGCAATAGTTTGACGGCGTCTGCCGTAAAACAGGTGCCTGAAATTGCAGATCTGCTTGGTTTCTTGCAACGTAGTGATGGGGCGTCATTGGTGCGAATGTCTGGAAGCGGGGCAACCTGTTTCGCACTATATGAGCGACATGCCGATGCCATGCGAAACGCGCGGTTGATAGCAAAACGGTATGATTACTGGTGCAAAGTTACGCAATTTGGCTAATTTTGTCAGAAACTTGCGGGATGCAAGTCATTCGGACGAAATGGATAACGTTTGCCTGTCGGCAGTGGCGCGGCGTTTGTGCGTCTCTTTCAGGCAACAGTTGTCGGTCTAAATTAAATACGAATTCTGCAACGGCTTGCAGTTTGGCGCGATGTCCCTAATTTAGGTAGCGAATGCAGGCTTTTTGCGATAGAGTCGTGAACGTTTTGGAAAACCTTCTGCGGCAGACTCGGGATTGACCGCATGAAAGACATGAATTTACTGATTTGGACGGCTGTGATACAAACGGCGTCGTAAGTCAAAGGGGAAAGAAGTATGAATAAGCCGATTTTAGCAGCACTCGTTTCAATGGCGCTCATCGGTTCGCCAGCGATTTCATTTGCACAGGCTCCAGCCCCGGGTGAACCGGGTGCAGGCGCTGGTGGCGGTACTGGCGGCGGCGCTGGTGCCGGTGCCGGTGCC
>CALAQW010000162.1 GCA_937888955.1 uncultured Alphaproteobacteria bacterium
GCAACGTGTCATAGACAGTTCAGACCGGGCATAGCGTGATCGCCGATGCGGTACATGCGCGCCCCGAAGAACGGCGCGCGCTTGAAGCCGTTGCGACCGAGCAGGCGGCCCGGTTCGACGGGCTGTGGCTCGATGCGCCCGAACCGGTGCTGACCGCGCGGGTCGATGCGCGGCGCGGTGATGCGTCCGACGCCGATGCCCGCGTCGTGCGCCAGCAGCGCAACTATCGCCTGGGGGAAATCGGCTGGCACAAGATCAGCGCCGCCGGCACACCGGAAGACACCCATGCCCGGGCGCGCCACGCGCTTGCGCACATCGACCGCCAATAGGACACACGGCCCGGCCAACAGGCGAGGTGCAGGCGCAGGCGCGCGGGATCAGAGGAAAGCGTTCAGATTCTTGGCCAGCACCGTGCTCTGCGTGGTCACGATCTTGCGGCGGGCGAGCTTGAGCTCCCCATCCACACGGCGCAGCAGATCCTCGCGCCGGCCGACCATCCAGTCCTCATCCTTCTCCAACCGGCTGCGATGATTGAGGAAAGCGGAATAGACGCGATATTCATCGGGATTGTCGGTCAGCGCCACCTCGATATTGGTGATGATATGGCAATGCCGGGTCGGCGGATCCTCAGGCCAGGCGAAGCCTGTATAAAAGCGCCGTACACGGATCTTCAAACTGTCCATATCCTCTTCGAACAGCGCCACCGTTTCCTCGGAAAAAGCGGGCTGCTTGTCCTTGCGGTAGCGATTCTGGATCGATGGCATCCAGTAATGGATATCCTCGGTCAGCATGGTCAGCCATTCTTCAAGCTCCTCGGCGTCGAGGATCCGCGCCTCGCGATAAAGGAACTGCTCGACCTCGCGGACCAGATCCGCATCGGGGGTGCCGGCGATGACGGCCTGTTTGGTTTCACTGCGTGCCATTGCGCCTACTCCGCCGCCTTTTTCGCCTGCCGCCGGTCAGGCACATCGGCCCAACCCGGCGCATCCATCAGATCGGCCCAGCGCTGATACATCGCAAGCTGATTATTATCGCCAAGCTGGCCCATCTTCACATTGCCCGGCAGATAGTCAGGCCCGTCAGGCGCATTCAGGTTCATGCCGTAATAAAGCTTCTGCCGCCGTGTCACGACACCGGCATTGGACAGGGTGGCATTTTCCCAATTTTCCCCGTCATCCATCTCAAGCATGCCGCCGGGCGAAAATGTCCGCATCACGCCGCGCCGCATATCCTGCTTCACGATGTCAGGCGCGTTCTTGTTCACCAGCACCCAGGCCCAGATTTCGGTCCTGGTCGGTCCCTTGGGCTGCCAGACGCGGATCGCGTTGAGCCCGGGCAGGAAGGAGAAATTCGGAAACATCGTCACAGACGAGATCGCGCCATAGATCTCGGCCCGTTCCTTGCCCAGCCGGTTTTCGATCTTGGGCAGGTTTTCCAGCACATATTCAAGCACCGGCCCGCTATTATGGGCGGTGATCATGGCGCCGCCGCCCATCGCGGTTTCCCAGCCATGACCGTTGCTGTTCATCTGGAACGAACCGTTCTGATCCGCCTTGAAGCCGGACCCGCCAAACGCCATCGACCCCGCCAGATGGTTCCAGCCGACATGATAGGCGTCGCCGTGAAAATTTTCCGCCGGGAACTTCCAGTTGCAGTTCAGCACATTGCGCACCGCGCCGCCGATCACCTCGGTCCCGCCTTCATCGGTATCGACGAGCATATCGAGATACCAGGCGAAATCCCCCATATAGTCGAGCAGTTCGGGCGCATCAGGGTCGAAAGTCGCAAAGATCAGCCCCTTATAGGTGCCGACCCGCGCCTGCACGAGACCGAGCTTCTGCTTGTCGAAATTCTTCGAGGCCTCGCGATAGACATATTCCTCGTGCATGCCAAGCAGCTCGCCGCCACTGCCAAACGACCAGCCATGATAGTTGCAGACGAATTGCCGCGTATTCCCGGCATCGGCAAAGCAGACGCGATTGCCGCGATGCGGGCAGCTATTGAGAAACACACCGATCCCGCCATCCTTGCGGCGTGACAGGATGACCGCATCCTCGCCCATATAGGTGGTCAGAAAGTCGCCAGGCTTTGCAATCTGCGATTCATGACCGACAAACAGCCAGGAGCGGGCAAAAATCTGCTCAAGCTCCTTGTCATAAATCTCCCGATCCCAGAAAATCCGGCGATCGATCCAGCCTTCTTCCACATCGATATAGTCGGCGTATTTTCGCGCCCCTGCCTCACTCATCCGGCCTCACTCCCTTTACCACCTTGTTTTCTGTCAGACTGCCCCAAGGCGCAGTGCATGACAAGCCAACAAGACGGTAAAGAGCCGATTTGACGCGGCTAGGGCCCCGGCGGTGCAGCGGATGGCGGACCATCCTCATCCCTGTCGCGCGGCCGACGCCAGGCCGGACGGATACGACCGCCGGCGCGCACCACAAGCTGACCAGCTGAAGACAGCAGGTTCAATTCACCACGATAGATCGCCGACAGCCCCTGCCGCAGTCCCGGCAAGCGATTGGCGGCCAGATCATGGAACCGGCGCAGGCTGACATACCAGAGCGGGCTGATCACAAGGCTGAGCGCGATGACGGTGAGCGCAAGCTTGTAGCCCGATTGATCAAGCGCGCCGGCGGCAAGCCCCGCCCCGATCAACACAAAGGAAAACTCGCCCACATGCGCCATGAACAGGCTGGCGGCGAAGGCTTCCGACCAGGGGCGGCGCAACAGCATCAGGATCGCCGTATTGAGCGCCGTCTTGGCCAGCACAAGTCCGAACAGCAGCATCAGGATCTGGCCCCAATGTTCGATCAGGAACTGCCCGTCGATCAGCAACCCGACCGACAGGAAAAACACGACCATCAGAATGCTCTGTATCGGCAGTGACAGCCGGATCGCCAGCACCCGGCCGGTTGAATTGCCGATAATCATGCCCGCGATGAACGCACCCAGCGCAGGGGAAAGCCCCGCCAGGCCCGACAGGCTGGCCAGCGCGAAACAGAATGCCATGATCGCAAGCGTCGCGATATCGGGGCTGAGCCGGTTGCGGCTGAAGGGCAGCCTGATCCGCCCGCGCCGGGTCAGCACCGCAATCAGCGCGACAAGCCCTGCCATGGCAAGCAACAGCTTGCCAATAAGCAACCAGGCAGGTTCCGCAGCATGCGCCGCCACATCGCCACTCGCCTCTGCCCCCGCGCCGGCACCAGCGCCAGCGCCAAGCGCCCCGAGGATGATCAGCATCGGCACAAGCGCCAGATCCTGACCGATCAGCACGCCAAGGGTCAGCCGCCCGACCAGACTGTCAGCCTCCCCCACATCCTCAAGCATCTTCACCGCGACCGCGGTGCTGGACAGGGTGATCGCAAAACTCAGCACGACGATCTGCAAAAGCGGCCAGTCGAACAGCCAGCCGAGCGCGAACATCAGCCCGGCCGAGCCCACAATCTGCAGCCCGACGGTTGCCAATGCGGTACCGAGCACCGCGCGGAATTCCTGTAAATTCAGCTCAAGCCCGATGAGAAACAGCAGCAGCAATACGCCGACCTCGGCCAGCAACTGGATCGCACCGCTATTATCCACAAGCGCAAGGCCAGCCGGCCCCAATACGACCCCCGCAAGGATATAGCCGACAATCGCAGGCTGCCGCGCCCGGATCAGGGCCAGACCGCAGACAAGCGCGATCAGGCAGACCAAAGCGATGTCGGTCAGCGCATCCCCGTTCCCATGCATAACCATTCCTCCATCGCGCACGGCCCGCATATCGCCAGGAAGCAGGAAAAACCGTGCCGGGCTAACCCTGCTTCAGCCCGTGCGGCGATATCTAAAAGCAGCAGATGGCAATAATAGGGCTGGCGCGCAAGCGCGTCATTCACTAGGTTTTAGCGCATGACTGACCGCAATGACAAAAGACGAAAAACACTGATCCTGACGGGTGCGAGCCGGGGCATCGGCCATGCGGCGGTAAAACGGTTTTCAAGCGCGGGCTGGCGCGTCATCACCTGCTCGCGCACCGCCTTTTCCGAGGATTGCCCTTGGGAAGCAGGGCCCGAAGATCATGTACAGCTCGATTTATCGGACCCGGAGGGGCTGACACTCGCCATTCAGGAAATGCGGCACCGGCTGACTGACGGTCGGCTTGATGCGCTGGTCAACAACGCGGCGATCTCCCCCAAAGGGGATGGCGGAACGCGGCTTGGCACACTCGATACCAGCGCGCAAATCTGGACCGATGTCTTTCAGGTCAATTTCTTTGCGCCAATGATGCTGGCGCGGGGGCTTGTCGCGGAATTGCAGGCCGCCAAGGGTGCGATCGTCAATGTCACCTCGATCGCCGGCGGCCGGGTACATCCGTTTGCAGGTGCGGCCTATGCAACATCAAAGGCAGCGCTTGCCGCCCTGACGCGGGAAATGGCGGCGGATTTCGGGCCGCTTGGCGTCCGCGTCAATGCCATCTCGCCCGGTGAAATCGAAACCGCGATCCTGTCGCCGGGCACAGAAGAATTGATTGAGGATATTCCACTGCGTCGGCTTGGCGCGCCCGAAGAGGTCGCCAAAGCGATCTATTTCCTGTGTTCGGAACAGGCAAGCTATGTCACAGGGTCCGAATTGCATATCAATGGCGGGCAGCACGTCTAGGCCGGCCAGTCCGCCGGGCCGGATTTCCCATTAATACGTATATATCCCATTAGTGCGTATATATTACGCCACGCCTTACGCTGCGATCTGACAAGACCATAATCAATCCAGACTTCAGTGATTGCTTCATCGCCGCTGAATGCGGGCGAATCGATGCGCACCGGAAAGCCCGAACGCGCAAGACCCAACCAATCCGGCTGTGACCATTCTGCAACAATCAGAACTTAATCCCGCCAGGATTGAAGAATATCTGCGCTGTTCTTTTCCGATACTAAAACACAGGCATTTACCGTTAAGGTTTTATTAGTGACATTAATACCTATTGTAGCGTGTATTTTTGCCTGATTATACGCGTTTGCATGGTGTCGGGGGCGTGAACCAGCCGCCATGCCGGTAATCAGCATAACAATTTTCGGATTCAGCCACTCAATATGGGCAGAAAACTAGTTAGAGCTGATTAGTAGTTGATTAATTAGTTTTATCTATTTGCTCTTCCCATATTCGCGGGAGAACGCATACATGACGAAAAAACCAATCGGAACAAGGTGGCGTGCGGCATTGCTGGCGATGCCCGTACTACTTGCCACCTTCCCTCTGGCAGCACAGGCCGAAGTCACCCAGAAAGACTTTCAGGTGATCGCGCGGGCCTTGAGCTTTGTCCAAAATGGCCCAAAAGGCACAGTTGATATTGCCATTGTGCATGATCCGGGCAACGCGGCCTCGATGGCTGACGCGCAGGCGGCACAAAATGTCCTGGCTGGCGGCTTCAAGGCAGGCGCCCTCACGTTAAATCCGGTTATGGTTCCGGTCAGCGACCTGGGCAAGGTTGCCGGAACCGGCGCGATATTCGTGACAACCGGCACAGATGCGCATCACGGGGCAATCCAGGGCGCATCGCAATCGAACGGGCTGGTCACGATTACCGACGACCGCGGCTGCGTGAATTCGGGCAAATGCGCGATGTTCGTGGCCTCAAGCCCGAAAGTCGAGATCATCGTGAATGGCAGCGCCGCATCGGCGCTCAATATCACCTTCGATTCCGCTTTCCGGATGATGATCACCGAGCTTTAGCCGCAACACGGCACGCTTTCAAATTCCGCATGTCGGACAGAACGCATCACACGTCACGACATTGCCGATAATCAGGATGGATGACATGACTAACAAGAAACGTAAAATCTTAGGCACGGCAACAGCCGTCGCGGCACTGATGACCGCTCATAACGCCAGCGCGCAAAGCATGGATTACGGCTCGCTTGAAATGCTGTTTGGCGAGCCGGTGACCACAAGTGCAATCGGCGTGCCGCAACGCGCCACCGAAGTACCGGTTACGATGGAAATCATCACCGCTGATGAAATTCGCCGCTCCGCCGCAAGTGATCTGTCGGGCGTGTTGAAATATCGTGGCGGTGTGGAAGTGTGGCAGCACAGCCTCGGTTCAGCGGATGTCTCTGTGCGCGGCTACAACCAGGGCGGCACCAACCGGCTGCTCGTACTTGTCAATGGACGGCAGGTCTATCTCGACCATTTCGGTCTGGTTTCCTGGAACTCGATCCCGGTCGAGTTGAATGAAATCCGCCAGATCGAGATCGTGAAAGGCCCCAATACCGCGCTGTTCGGGTTCAACGCCGTTGGCGGTGTGGTCAATATCGTGACCTATAATCCACTGCTTGACGATGTCGATCGGGCCAGCGCGACCGGCGGCACCCAGGCCAATCAGCAAGGCAGTTTCGTTGGCAGCTTCAAACTGAATGACAAAATCGGCGTGCGTGTGTCGGGTGGCATTGCGGATGCGGATCATTTTGACAACGCACCGGCCGCCGAGCTTGCAGGGCTTGTCGATCACGAGCGCCGCTCACTATCGGTCGACAGCCTTATTCAGCTAACGGATAAATCGCAGCTCGGCGTAGAGCTGACAAGCAGTTCACTTGATACGGTCGATTTACTGCCAACCATGCGCCTTACAGCAATGGATTACGCAACCCAATCGGGCCGCGTGAAATTGCTGTCTGACACCGGCATTGGCCGGGTCGAAGCCGATCTCTACACGAACATTCTGGATCTGACGATCCCGAGCATCGGTTTGCAGATCGACAATCAGGTGACGGTGGCAAAACTGCAGAACGTGTTCAAGATCGGCAGCAAGCATAATATGCGGCTGTCGGCGGAATATCGGCATAACGCCATGGATACATCGGGTGGCGCGGGCGGTGAGGTGTCATTCGACGTCTTCTCGCTGGGCGGCATGTGGAACTGGCCGATCAACGAGAAGTTCAGCCTGACCAATGCAGTACGCGTCGACAATCTGAAACTCGATCGCGAAGGCGGCACCTTGGCGGCCATACCGTTCACAAACAGCCAGTATGATGCGGATCTGCTGGAAGTCAGTGTCAATAGTGGCCTTGTCTGGAAACCCGATGACACAAATACGATCCGCCTGAGCTATGCCCGCGGCATTGGCGCACCAAGCCTGATCGATTTCGGTTTTCAGATCGTAAGCGGTCCCGTTACCCTTGGCGGCAGTCCGTTTATCGACTCCACGGTGGTGACCAATTATGAAGCCGCCTGGGAACGCCCGGTCACTGCGATTAACGGCAAATTCCGCTCGGCAATCTTCTATCAGGAATCGGAAGATGTGAAGGGTGTCGCGGTCAACACCGTCGTTTCCCCCGCCGGCGTCGCAGTGGTTGCAGACAATATCGGCGATTCGGAGTTATGGGGTCTGGAGCTTGGTTTCTCGGGCCGGATCAATCAGCACTGGAACTGGCGCGCGGATTACACCTTCGAAACGATCGATGACAGCCTGCGCAACCGCAATGCGGCCGGCGCGATCGTCGTTGCCAAGGAGTTCGAGGATACCAATCCCGAGCATACGGTGAATGCGCAGATCGGTTATGCCAGGGACAAGTGGGAACTTGATCTGTTCGGCAGCTATGTCAGCAGCTCCGACCGGTTGCGCAATCAGGCGGCGCCCCCGGTCAATTTCCTGGAACCGGTTGGCGACTACATCACCGTCAGCGGCCGGGCGGCCTACAAGATCGATGATCAGTTGACCCTCGCACTCCAGGGGCAGGACTTTATCACCGACGAACAGCGGCAGAATGCGGCACAGAAAGTCGAACGCCGCGTGCTGTTGACCTTGAGCGCCGATTTCTGATCTGCATGCGGTAACGCGACAAGATCACATACGCCATAAAAGGCCCCGCTTTCGCCGAAAGCGGGGCTTTTTTATGGGCGCACATAACGGAAACGGGAATATCCAGCCAACCAAGGCCAGTAAAAGTAAATCAATCCCAGATAAATTTAACCATAGTGAATATCTATATAAAAAATGGAACACAGTAACTAATTAATAATTGTTATTGGCGTATCGTCTCCGCCAGATGGGACAAAATAGTAACGCGCAATGCAAGAGGCGAAATATGTTGCAGCGAATCTGGTCGTTATCCAACTGGCCATTTTACTTGAAAATCGGGCTGCCCGCGGCCGTGGCAGTCGCCGTAATCTGCGGATTATCCCTGTTTGCGCGCAACGCATTGACCGGGCAGGTGGCGTTGACACAGGAAATTGTCGATCAGGATTTCGGCGCCATCAAGCAGCTTGACGGTATTGCCGCCGAGGTGCGCGATATCAACGGGACATTGTTTCGCGTGATGGTCTTTCAATCGGCTGGTGAGGCTGATGCCGCCAAGACCGTTGAGGAAATCACCGGGCTGTCGCAACGCATCGATGGCGTGATCGAAAAACTCGCCAGATTCGAAACGGAATTGGCGACAGAGGCGCAATTGTCCCAGACAAGTGCGGTCAAGGAGGAATTGGCCAAATATAAGGGCGCGATCGACTGGGTCGCCTCGATGCTTGAAATCGATTTTGCGAGCGCTGTTTCCTTCGTTGCCCCGTTTGACGAAAATTACAGGAACATGATCGGTATCATCGACGAAATGGTGGCCGGTGTGGTGACGGATTCGCAAGACAGCGCCCAACGCGCCGCCGCCGATGCCAGCACAACCGTATTATTGCTGCTTGTGGTCGCAGGGGTCGGATTGGCGATCAGCGCGGCGGTTGCATTTACCGTTGCAATCGGCACGACACGCTCGATCTCCCATATTGCCGATGCCACCCTGACCCTGGCCAAGGGCGAGAATGCCGACGCGGTGGATATCGACCGGCTGGCCCGGCGCGACGAGCTTGGCGCGATCGTCACGTCCCTGCAGGTGTTCAAGGACAATATCGCGCGGATCGCCGCGATGCGCGAAGAGCAGGAAGCAATGCAGCAAAAAGCCGAGGCGCAGCGGCGTGAGACAATGTCCGAACTCGCCGAGGAGCTTGAGCGTAGCGTCATGGAGGTTGCCGATGCGCTGGGCGATGCCATGGGGCGGATGCGCAATGAAACCGATCTGATGACCAACATCGCGACCGAGACGAATAATCAGGCGTCTGCGGCAAATGGCGCGACCTCCGAAGCCTCGGCCAATATTCAGGCGGTGGCTTCCGCCTCCGAAGAGCTCTCTGTCTCGATCGAGGAGATCAGCCGCCAGGTTGTGCTGTCAAACGAGGTCACCGAACAGGCGGTCGGCCATGCCGGCGAGACAAGCGCGACGGTCGAGGAGTTGTCGCGCAGCGCCGAACGCATCGGCGATGTGGTGGCGCTCATTAACGAGGTCGCCTCGCAAACCAACCTGCTCGCGCTCAACGCCACGATCGAGGCGGCGCGGGCCGGCGAGGCGGGCAAGGGCTTTGCGGTTGTAGCGAATGAGGTCAAGGCGCTGGCTGACCAGACCGCGAAAGCGACAGACGAGATCTCGACCCAGGTCAACGGCATGCGCGCGGTGATCGCACAAACCGTCGAGGCCTCGACCAAGATTGTGGAGGCGCTGCGCCAGGTCAGCGAAGTATCGATTTCGGTCCGCGGCGCGGTGGATGAACAATCCGCAGCCACCCGGGAAATCGCGCGCAATATTCAGGATGCTTCCATGGGCACCCAGCGGGTTGCCGAAAATGTGCAGACCGTGTCGGGCAAGACCGCGCAGACAGGTGAATCGGTCAACCGGGTTACAGCGCTGGGCGATACCCTGTTTGAGCAGTCTGAATCCCTGCGCACCACCGTCAGCCGGGTGGTCAACAACCTCCGTTCCGCCGCATAGACCGCGCGGCACAGGGAAATATGTCGAAACAAGCCAACAGACAGAAGCCGTCCCCATGGCTTCTGTCTGCCTATTCCGGCCACACGGGCCGCAAATATTTCACGTTAAGCCATTCTTTAAATTTCGGACAGAAAATGCTCTTAAAAGTAGAATTCAACAACCCTAAAGTCGCATTAAGTGTTGCCACTTCGCGCGTCTCGCGGAGAGTTGCAAGAGGACACAAAGAAGATGCAGATGACACGGCAGACGCTGGCGGGACAGCTCAAAATCACTGACCGCGAGATTACCGAACGGAAAACGCTTTTCGGTATTACTGAGCAGTGTATTGAGACGCTAAGCGATTGTCGCCGGTTTATTCACCCGAAAATTGATGAAATCGTACAAAAGTTCTACGAACGCCAGACCAGTATCCCGGAAGTCGAGTTGTTGATTGGCGACGCGGAAACATTGATGCGTCTGTCGCAAGCTATGCGCGGCTATCTACTTGAACTGTTCGAAGGCTATTATGACGCCGACTATGTGAACAAGCGATTGCGGATTGGCAAAGTCCACAAGAACATTGGCGTTTCACCAAAACTATATATCTCAGCGATTGCCCAGCTTCAGGCAACACTGGCACCATATATTGCTGCGATACCGGAAGACCCGTCAAAAAACCTCGATCAAAAGAAAAGACTTGAAGCAGTTCAGAATATTTTCCTGTTCGACATTCATCTTGTCTTCGACACCTATATCGCAAGCATGCTGAATGAAGTACATATCAGCAAGCAGCAAGTCGAGAATTACGCTTCAAGCCTTGAGAGTGAAGTCGCGAAAAGAACCGAAGAGCTTGAACAAATGTCGCGCCAGGACACACTGACGGGACTTGCCAATCACCACGCCTTTCACGAACATCTGCGCCGCTGCCTGGCGGAAGCGCAGCGCAACGCACGTGCGATTTCCCTGATCTATTTCGACATTGACAGGTTCAAGGAAATCAATGACAGCAAAGGCCATAAACATGGTGATAAAATACTTGGAATGGTCGGCAAATTGACACTCAGCCAGATCCGCACAAACGACATCGCCTGCCGCTACGGGGGCGATGAGTTCTGCATCATCCTGCCGGCAACCACGATCGACGAGGCACAGATATTCGCACGCAGAATGATCAGCCACGCACCGCAATTCATCGATTCAAGCGTACGTTTCTCCATCGGGATAGCGCAGACCGGGCCGAAGGAATTCTTCGACCTCGATTCATTTGTCGGCGAGGCGGACAAGGCAATGTACAACGCCAAGGAACGCGGTCACACCAACAACAAGTGCAATCTCAGCCTGGCACCGCTATCGGCTGAAAACGCCGCCACCAGCAACAACGCCGCTTCGCATATCCGTCTGGCCGCCACCGATCTGGAACCGTAGGTCCGCTCCGGACAGCCTGGCCCGGTCAACCCTGAACCGGAACGCGCCTGCCCTATTCATCCACCTGCAATTTGCAGCGATCGCCATTGGCGACGACGCGGCCGGCGGTGGGGGCCGCGAAATGCGCCGCCATCATATAGCTGTCGGTGTCGCATAATTTCTCAACGATCCTGTGCCGCGTATCGGCCGACATCTGCTTGTCGGAACAAAAGGCGCTCGACCATTCGGGATAAGCGACCTGCAAGGGATGGTGAAAACTGTCGCCGGTGAACAGGGCATGCTTGCCGCCGCCCTTGAGATTGATGCACACATGGCCCGGCGTGTGGCCCGGGCTCGGCTCAAGCCAGATCGCGTCATTCACCGCATAATCGCTTGTCACAAGATCCGCATTGCCCGCCTCGACAACCGGCAGCACACTGTCCTTGAAACAGCCATCCATCGCCGGATTATCCTGCGATTTCTCCCAGGCCTCATATTCGGTCTTGTGAAAGATGTAGCGCGCATTGGGAAATGTCGGCACCCAGCGACCATCCACAAGCTGCGTATTCCAGCCCACATGATCGACATGCAGATGGGTGCACATCACAAAATCAACCGATTCGGGCGCAACCCCCATGGCCCGCAGATCGTCGAGCCAGCCGGTCTGCTTCATATGCCAGTTCGGCGTCATCGTCCGCTCTTTGTCGTTGCCAACGCAGGTATCGACAAGGATGGTGTGCCGGTCGGTGCGGATCACATAGGTGAAGATCCCGCCCAGCATGCCGCCGCCGATTGATTTGGGCTTCATGAAATGCGGCTCCAGCCAGTCGCGCTGCGCATCGATCATCGCTTCGGTCGAATCGGGAAAAAACATCGCGGCGGGGAAGAAATCGCCTTCCGATTCCACGCACCGATCGATGGTGATGTCGCCAAACTGCAATGGCTTGAACGGCAAATTCGACATATTCCCTTCCTCCCCTCACTGCTTTCCGCACGCGCCGCCAGGACCTGCCCGCATGCGCCAGCGTTTTTGCTTATTGATTATCGATGCAGCAAAGCCTGCCATATCCCCGGCCGCTTGTCGGCACAAAATTACGCGCGCTTGCCGCTTCCCATCCTGCTGATTTCAGCGTAACAGACATCATGTCCTTACTGAGATCGGCCATGACGGTGGGTGCGGCCACGATGCTCAGCCGCGTGCTGGGTTTCGTGCGCGACATATTGATGGCCGCCATGGTGGGCGCGGGGCCGGTGGCGGATGCTTTTTTCGTGGCTTTCAAACTGCCCAATCTGTTCCGCCGGCTGTTTGCCGAAGGGGCATTCAACGCAGCCTTCATCCCGCTTTTTTCGGGCAGGCTTGAAAGCCGGGGCGAAGTCGCGGCCCGGCTGTTCGCTGAACGGGTCCTGTCGGTGCTGCTGCTCACGCTCGTCATCCTGACGGTTCTGGCGCAGCTTGGCATGCCCTGGATCATGCGCGCGCTCGCCCCGGGCTTTGCCGACGATCCGGACAAGTTCGCCGACAGCATCCTGTTTGCGCGCATCATGTTTCCCTATCTGCTGTTCGTGTCGCTTGTCGCGCTTTATGGCGGCATACTGAATTCGCTGTACAAATTCGCGGTGCCCGCTTTCGCGCCGGTGCTGCTCAATATCATCCTCATTGTCGCGCTTGCGTTGATCATTCCGATCCGGGGTGCAGCGGGGCAAACCCTGTCATTCTCGGTCGCGGTTGCCGGGGTCGCGCAATTTCTGCTGCTGGCCTATGCGGCGCATCGGAGGGGTATCCGGCTGCGGCTGCCGCTGCCGCGTTTGAGCGAGGATGTCAAAAGGATGCTCGTGCTGGCCGTGCCCGGTGCGATCGCCGGCGGCATCGCACAGCTCAATTTGTTCATCGGTAATATCATCGCCTCCCTGCAGGACAGCGCCATCTCATACCTTTATTACGCGGACAGGCTTTATCAATTGCCGCTCGGCGTGGTGGGCACGGCAATCGGCATCGTGTTGCTGCCGGATCTGTCGCGCCGGCTGCGCGCGGGCGATGGGGCGGGCGCCCATGACAGCCAGAACCGCGCCATCGAATTCGCCATGCTGCTCTGCCTGCCGGCAACCGTCGCGCTGCTCGTCATTCCGGGCACCATCGTCGATATTCTGTTCACACGCGGAGCATTCAGTGCCCAGGACGCAAATGCGACCGCAATGGCGGTGGCGGCCTTTGCCATCGGGCTGCCCGGCTATATCGCGATCAAGCTGCTGACGCCGGCCTATTTTGCACGCGAGGACACGCTCACCCCGCTCAAATTCGCAACTGCGGGGGTGGCGCTCAATATCGCCCTGTCGATTGCCCTGTTTTTTGTGCTCGGCTTTGTCGGTATCGCGCTGGCCACCTCGGCCGCCGCCTGGCTGAACGCCGCCCTGCTTGCGCAGCGTCTTCGGCGCAACGGGCAAATCCGGCTCGATCAGCGCAACAAAACCCGCCTGCCACGCATCCTGGGCTCGGCGATCGGCCTGGGAGCGGCGCTATGGGCGGGGAACTGGCTGCTGGCCCCATGGCTTGGCAATAGCATGGAAGCAATCCGTATCGCCGCCCTGGCCCTGCTTGTGAGTGGCGGCGGCGCGGTCTATTTCGCCTGCGCGATATTGAGCGGCGGGCTGACACTTGCGGATCTGCGCAAGGCATTCCGGCGCGGCTGAGCGGTGCGTAAGGGACAGCTTGACCGACCCCGCCGCGCGGGCGATAACCGCACCGCCCGCAATAAAAACCAGTGAAAAAATCAGTGAAGAAAAATCAGTGAAAAAATCACAGAAGGGCCGTGTCCAAAGCGATCAGGAGTTAGTTATGAGCGCCCATTCCCCCCTGGTATTCTCCGGGGTTCAGCCCACCGGCAATCTGCATCTTGGCAACTATCTTGGCGCGATCCGCAATTTCGTGCGGTTGCAGGAATCGTATGACTGTCTTTACTGCGTCGTCGATCTGCATGCGGTGACCGTCTGGCAGGAGCCCGCTGAACTGCGCGCCGCGACATTGGAAGTCGCCGCCGCCTTTATCGCCGCGGGCATCGACCCTGAAAAGCAGATCATCTTCAATCAAAGCCAGGTATCCGCGCATGCAGAGCTTGCCTGGATATTCAACTGCGTGGCGCGGCTTGGCTGGCTCAACCGGATGACGCAATTCAAGGACAAGGCCGGCAAGAACCGCGAAAAGGCAAGCGTCGGGCTTTATGCCTATCCCAATCTGATGGCGGCGGACATTCTGGCCTATCGCGCCACGCATGTGCCGATCGGCGAAGATCAGACACAGCATCTGGAGCTCGCACGCGATATCGCCCAGAAATTCAACAATGATTTCAATGTGCCCGATTTCTTTCCCCTGCCCCAGCCGCTGTTGCAGGCGGAAGGCGCGCGGATCATGTCGCTGAAAGACGGCAGCAAGAAAATGAGCAAGTCGGACCCGTCCGATCTGGCGCGGATCAATTTGTCGGACGATGCCGACCTGATCGCCAGGAAAATCCGCAAGGCCCGCACCGACCCTGAACCCCTGCCCGGCGAGGCGGCGGGGGTTCATCTACAACCCGTCTCGGAACCACCATGCCCAATCCTGATC
>CALAQW010000163.1 GCA_937888955.1 uncultured Alphaproteobacteria bacterium
TATTTGCCGGTGAGGTAGCAAGCGCCAATATGGCGGGTGCGACCGGCACGGTGGGATGCCCCGACAGATGCATCTGCACATCGTCATAATCAAGTGCATGCGAAGCTGACCCGTTGATCAGCGCCGCCTGGCTTGCGGTGACCTGCTGGTCCGAGCCGATCAGGCTGGCTTGCGGTGCGCCGCCTTCGGCATAGGCTTCGGCGCGCAGAATTTCGGTCAGCGGTTCCTGCGCCCCGGGCAGCGTCACGCCAAGAAAATCAAGCAGGCAATGTTTTGCGACCGTCGCCGCATCGACCGGCAGGCTGCGATAGCTGTAGGCTGCTGCTTGTTCCGCGAGCTTTTCGGTTAATCCCGCCGCTTGTGACACGTCCGCTGTCGCCATCTCATATTCCTTCCCTGTGCCGTATTTTCTGCCGACTTTCCCGTTTTGCCCGGAATTTTCAACGCCGACCGGAGTGAGCGGCGATTCTGACTCCGCTTCATTGAAAATACCAGAGGCAAAATACCCCGGCAAACTACCCGAGCGCGAAACGCGTATGTGTTGCACCACGTGCTGCGGCATGAATTCGTTATTGCAGGCAAGCAGGTCTCGCGTGCGGCAAATGAGTCTTACGCAATGAAGAAATCAAAACGAGACAATTAAGTGTAAGGGTTTGCCACCCTCAACCGCTTGCCCTTATATTGGAGGCAACAGGCTCCACCGCCTGCCTGCATGCGGATGGGCCTGATACAGAACAGACAGCCTGAGCGGGGAGAAATGACGGAACGGACCTTGAGGGGAAAGGTGGCGGTCGCCGGTATCGGCGAGACCACTTACTATAAGCGCGGTGGGGCGGAAGATGCGGAATTCGTATTGGCCCTGAAAGCCATCCTTGCAGCGTGCGAGGATGCGGGGATCGACCCGCGCGAAGTCGATGGCTTTGCCTCCTACAGCAATGACCGCAACGATCCCTCGCGGATCTCGGCCGCGCTGGGTATCAAGGAGCTCAAATTCGCCAATATGCAATGGGGCGGCGGTGGTGGCGGTGGCTCCGGCGCGGTTGCCAATGCGGCCGCCGCGGTAGCCACCGGGGTTGCGGATTGCGTCGTCGTGTTCCGCGCGCTGGCGCAGGGGCAGTTTGCACGCTTTGGCCAGGGCCCGAAGGCACCCGGCGTCGCGGGCGAACCGGCCTATACGATTCCCTATGGCATGATGTCGCCCGCGCAGATGTTCGCCATGCGCTGCACCCGGCATTTGCATGAAACCGGCGTGACCCGGGATACCTACAAGGCTGTGTCGCTGGCAACCTATGCGCATGCGCAGAACAATCCGCGCGCCGTCATGTATGGCCGACCGCTGACGCCGGAAAAATATGATGAGGCGC
Source organism: uncultured Alphaproteobacteria bacterium (assembly GCA_937888955.1). Lineage (GTDB taxonomy): Bacteria > Pseudomonadota > Alphaproteobacteria > UBA11222 > UBA11222 > CALAQW01. Next base: position 1,365 of record CALAQW010000163.1, read on the forward strand.
GCTGGATCGTCGAACCCTATCAGCTTTACGATTGCTGCATGGAAAATGACGGGGCCGCGGCACTTGTCATCGTTTCTGCCGACCGTGCGAAGGACCTGAAGCAGAAGCCTGCTTATCTGCTGGGTGCGACAGCCGGTTCGGAACATCGCAATGGCGCGCCGTCCCACAACGCACCGCTCTACGCCACATCGAGCTTCACATCGCTTGCGCCACGGCTGTACGAGATGGCCGGCGTCGGCCCCAAGGATGTCGATGTGCTGCAGAGCTATGAGAACTTCACCGGCGGTGTGGTGATGTCGATCATCGAACATGGCTTTTGCAGCCATGAGGAAGCCAACGAATTCCTGACCTATGAGAACCTGCTCGCCAAGGGCGGCAAGCTGCCGCTCAACACAAGCGGCGGCAATCTGGCCGAATGCTACATGCACGGGCTTGAGCTCATCACCGAAGCGGTACGCCAGATCCGTGGCGAATCACCCAATCAGGTCGAGAATGCAAAGGTAGCGATGGTGACCTCGGGTCCCATGGTCACCCCGGTCAGCAACTCGATTTTCGGTAGTGAGGAGGTTCTGTAATGAGCAATACGGATTATTATTTGCCCGAGGGCCTGCCCGCACCGATGGCTGCGCGCGACGGGCTCGACATGCCTTATCGCAAGGGGCTTGAGGAAGACAAACTCGTTGTCCAGCGCTGCAATGACTGCAAGACATGGCAATGGGGTCCTGAATGGATCTGCCATAGCTGCCATTCCTTTGATATTGGCTGGGAAGAGGTTGCCCCGACAGGCAAGATCTATAGCTGGGAGCGCGCCTGGCATCCGGTGCATCCCGCCTTGAAAGATCACGGCCCCTATATCGTGGTGCTGGTGGAACTGCCGCATGCGGGCAATATCCGCATGGTTGGCAACCTGCTGGGTGATCCGCGGCAGGAGATCGAGATCGGCGCTGATGTGGAAGCGGTATTCGAGCATCACAAGGATGCGAAGATGCCCTTCACTCTCGTGCAGTGGCGGGTTGCCGGCTGAGGCGCAGCGCTTGGCCGGAGATCACGAACCACACGACAAGAAAAACCGGCGACAATCCGGAAGCATAAGGCACTGCCACCCAAACTGGCTGAACTAAAAAGAGGACGGGACAATGGACGCATTGGAAATCGAGGTAAACGAACCCAATCTTTGGCGGCTTGAAACGCCGGGGGCTGAAGGCTGGCCCCGCACGGCACGGCCGACTGATCCGAACAAGATGTTTCTTGTATCCGCCGATGGGCATGTGAACGAGCCGACTAATCTGTTTGCCGAACGGCTGCCGGAAAAATTCCGCGCCCGCGTGCCGCGCGTCGAAATCGATGAAAAAGGCGGCAAATGGCACATTTCTGAAGGCTTCCGGCCAACAAAACTGCGCGAAAGCAGCTTTGAAGGCGAAGACAAAGCGCGCAGCAAGGCGGGCAAGGAACCTGAAGAGCGGATCCGCGACCTGGCGCTTGACGGGGTGGATGCGGAAATCCTGTTCCCCAATAAGGGGCTGATGATGTGGGCCACCCGCGATGCGGAATTCGCAACCGCCATGTGCCGCGTCTGGAACGATTGGGCGTGGGAGGTTTTCGGCCCCTATAATGACCGTTTGGCGCCAATGGCCGGTATCGCAACCGCCAATATCGACACCGCGATGGAAGAGATCGCGCGCTGCGCCAAGCTTGGCTTCAAGGGACTTTGCCTGCCCTGCAAGCCGATTTTCGGCGCCCATGACCATGATGATCTCAACTATAATCTGCCGGAATTCGAGCCGATGTGGGATCTGATCGAGGAAATTGATCTGCCGATCACCTTCCATGTGTCGACGGGCCGCGATCCGCGCGCCTCCAAAGGCCATGGCGGCGCGGTCATCAACTATGTCTCGCATTCACTGGCCCCGACTATCGAACCGATGGCGAATCTCTGCTCGTCGGGCGTGCTCGAACGGCACCCGAAAATCCGCTTCGCAACGATCGAGGCAGGCATCGGCTGGGTCGCCTGGGCGCTTGAGGCAATGGACGAAGCCTATCGCAAGCATCATATGTGGGCACGGCCCAAGCTTCAGGGACTGCCGAGCGATTATTATCGCGCGCATGGCTTCTCAAGCTTTCAGGAAGATCCAGCGGGGCTTGCGCTGGCCGAACCCTTCAACCTGGTCGACAATTTCCTGTGGGCCAATGACTATCCGCATCACGAAGGCACCTGGCCGCATTCCCCCGAGGCGATCGAGCGGACCATGGGCCATCTGAAGCATGAATCGCGGATGAAGATCCTGGGGCTGAACTCTGCTCGGCTGTTCAAATTCGACGTACCGCCAAGCAAGCTGTCCTGATCGGACCGCAATCGATTTTGATGACGCAACCGTGTCCGGGGCTGTGCATTCAGTCCCGGACATTTCTTTTTGGGCAGTATATGCTCGGCCCGCATCGGCCGGTGGATTGTCATTTCCATCGCCCGCACATAAATCCAGCAGGGAGGAAATCATGAAACTCTATAATTCCATCGGCCCCAACCCGCATGTGGTTCGGATGTTCATCAAGGAGCTTGGCGTCGACGTGCCGACCGAGGAAGTCGATTTGATGGCGGGCGACAACCGGAAAGCCGAATTCCTGAAAGTCAATCCGATGGGGCAGATGCCCGCACTGATCAACGATGCCGGTGACGCCGTATGCGAAATCACGGTCATCTGCGAATATCTTGACGATATCACGCCGGGCAAAACACTGATTGGCGATACGCCGGAACAGCGTGCCGAAACGCGCATGTGGGTGCGCCGCATCGACCTGAATATCTGCGAGCCGATGGCCAATGGCTTCCGCTTCGGTGAGGGGCTTGGCCTTTTCAAGGACCGGATCATCACGATCCCCGAAGCCTCCGACGGGTTGAAAAAAGTCGCGCAAGCCAACCTCAAATGGCTCGACGGGCAAATGGAAGGTAAGGAATTCGTGGCTGGCGACCGGCTGACGCTTGCCGATATCCTGCTTTACTGCTTCCTCGCATTCGGCGCGGGAATTGGCCAGACCGTACCAGCCGATTGCAAGAATCTGATTGCCTGGCAGGAACGCATGGCTGCCCGGCCGAGCGCTGCTGCCTGAGCCCCAGCAGAGACACGCAAAAGCGCGCAGCGCATACCCACCCCAATGCCGATATGCCAGGGGTGGGAACCAAACTTCGTCAGGCGCATGTCATTCCCGCTGCGCCTGACGCAAACGCCGCCACTAGAGCCTTAAAAAGGCCGGCCCGAACACCTATTTCCCCAAAAACACGGGCACGTGATCACAATCACATTGCAATTTGTGATCCAAACCCTATTTCACATCGTAACGACATCATGGACATTCGATGAATGTCGTGACCTCCCCCATGCCTCGGGTTTTCTGGATGGCATACCTCAACCCTGCTGCCCGCTCGGGCCGCAGGGTATTTTTTTGCGTGGAAGTCCGGGCGGGAAAACCCCGGTCAAAAAACCGGTCTAACGGTCATCGTTAACGGCCGCCGGTTTCATGCGCTTCACCGACATTGGACACCAGCCTGTCCAGCCGCTCGAGATCGCGAATATAAAGCGTCTTGCTTTTGCGTTCGACAATTCCGGCATTGGCCAATTGGCTCATGACGCGCGCGACCGTCTCACGTGTGGTGCTGGCTTTGGCCGCGATTGCCGCCTGCGTCGGCATTGGATAGATGAGCCAGCTATTGGCGCGCACCGGATCTTCGGAAACAAGTTTAAGCAGCTCACGATAGACACGCTGATGCGCCCCGAGCGTCGCCAGATCCATGATCCGGTCATCGCAGATACGCACAATACGAGCAAGTTTTTCAATGAGCGCGATAGCAACGCTTGGATGGTCAGCAATGACAGCGCGAAACAGTTCGGGTGCGAGCGCGGCAAAGGTGCAAGTCGTATGTGCAACAACAGCCGCCGAGCGCGCTTCCCCGTCAATCGCGGCCAGTTCGCCGAAAAAATCGCCTGATTTCAGTTCGGCATAGGCAACCTCGCGCCCGGTCAGGGAGTAATTGACGACCCGGACCTCGCCATCGGCAATGAAAAACACGTCCCGATTGCTGCTTTGCGGGGTGAGGATTTCTTCCCCTGCCTTGCATTTACGCCATGTGCAGCTCTGCTCGATATGACTGAGTTCGTCGGGTGCAAATCCGGAGAACAGTTTGACGCCCGCCAAGCTGTTACCCGGGCTGTTTGCCGGCAGCACAGCACCAGGCAACTCGTCATTTAATTCCGTCACAATCGCCTCTCAGGCTAAATTCAAATCAGGCTGATCTCACAAAATCTCGCGCCCATTGTGCCGAATTTAGGCTGCTTGCGCCAGCATCGGGTTTCGCACCCAAAAAACACAAGCCCGCCTGCAACTGCGAAGATGCCTGAACGATCAAAGCGCCGTTACACCGCCATCCACATTGATCGTCTGGCCAGTCACGAACGCTCCTGCCGCCGACGCAAGGAAAACCGCGGCACCGGCAATTTCATCGGGCGCACCAATCCGCTTGAGCGCGGAGCCTGACGTTGAATTTTCCAGAATTTCCGGGTCGCTCCACAAGGCCTTGGCGAAATAGGTTTTGATGAGGCCCGGTGCAATCGCATTGGCGCGGATATTATGTTCACCGAACTCCGCCGCCAGATTGCGCGCAAGCTGCATATCAGCCGCTTTGGAAATGCAATAGGCGCCGATCACGGTATTACCATGATGCCCGCCGATCGAGGAGATGATCGTGATACTGCCGTCGCGGCGTTCGATCATCTGCGGCAGCACCATGTTGCATAGCCAGTGATTGGACTGAATATTGGATTTCATGATCCGCTCGAACGCGTCATCGGGGATATCGAGTGTCGAGCCGAAGAACGGATTAACCGCCGCATTACAGACAAGCGTCGTTACCATGCCCCATTTGTCATTGGTCCGGTCGACAAGGTTCTGCAACTCCTCTTTCACGCCGATATTGCACGGCACCGGATAGGCGACTTCCTCTCCCTTGCCCCATTTTTCATTAATCTCTCCAGCCACCTTGTCACACATCTCGGCTTTCCGGCTTGAGACCACGACCTTTGCGCCATGTTCGGCGAAACGATGGGCAATCGCCTCGCCAATGCCCTTTGTGGATCCGGTGACGATGGCAACTTTCCCGCTTAAATCAAATAACGTCATCTGCTTACCTCTCTACGCTACGACAGACATCAATATCGCAAGACCGTTTAACTGACACGGACCGCGCACAATCATACCGCGCGATCATGCCCGCAAGATCTGTCAGATACGGCTCCGCACAGCCATGGTCGTCAAGCATCGCGACCGTGCTTTCAAGATAGTACCGTGATGTGCCTTTCTCACCACGCCCCATCGCAATCAGGCTTGCCTGTTCGGCGAGCGTCAAACCATGCTGGGCGCGCGGATGCGCGGGATCGTACACATAAGTGATCGCTGAAACAGACCTTGAATCCGGCAAACTGACACTGACCGAAATTTTGCGGTATGCCCGCTCCCGCTGATCCAGCGCAGCCAGAGCCGCCACCTGCCCCACATCCTTCAACCGGTAGGCCATTCCGCTCACCGTCCCACCCCGATGCAGGGCAAGACAAAGCCCAGGCTGCGCAGACGTGCCCCAGGCCCGGGTCGAGCGTATGCTGAACTGACGATGCCACCCTTCCAGCCGGGCCCAGCTACGCTCCGCATAGTCAAAACCCGGGTCCCACATCAACGAACCATAGCCGAACACCCAAATTGACGGATGGCCAACAGTCACCTCATCTGATCGATGACCCATGCCGTTCATCACGGCGCAGTCTGCGTTTGCGCCACAGCAGACACCACCTTGGGCACCGGTGGACGCATCAAAAGTGCGGCCACCGCCGGTATTACTGCCAGCAGGGCAAAACCGTAGAAGACAGGCCCGTAGCTGCCGACCATATCAAAGCTGGCCGCGGCAATCAGCGGCCCGATTGCTGCGACAGGCGTAATAATCAATCCGCGAATACCGATGATAGCGGCATAATTCTTGTGCCCGAAATAATTGGCGACAAGCGCCGGACTTGCCACGACCGCCATACCATTTCCCGCCCCGAACAGAACCGCGAACAGATAGGCAAGTGGTTCCGTGGTGGCAAAGTTAAACAGCAGCACCGCCAGCAACTCGACGACAAGCCCGCCCCCAAGCATGAAACGCGGATCAAAGCGATCGCCCAGCAAACCTGTCATAAGCCGCCCGCACGCACCCAGCATGCCCACCGTACCAAGTGCCGCGCCAGCAGTGACCGTATCAATTCCGAGATCCTGCAAATGAATGACACCCTGACTGTTGACGATCGTGCCGCCTGCAACGACGAAGGTCGCCGCCGCGATGATCAGCCAGAATGGCAGGGTACGAATGGCATTGCGCACCTCCCATGATTCAGCCGTCTGATGCACCTGCTTGCGCACAGCAGCGCCGGCTGGCGTCACTGGCGCAGCGTCGGGGTCGATGCCGTCTGTAAAGGTACCGACATCTTCGGGACGGTCGCGAACGATGATCAAGGCAATGATTGAACTGATCAGCGTGTTAAGCGCCATGATTGCCCAGATCAGCCGCCAATTTCCCGATATTTCAACAAGATAGGCAAAGGCGGGGGCCGCGACAAAAGCCCCTGCCCCGCCCATTGCCATGAAAATGCCAAGCGCCAAGGCGCGTCGGCGCGCAAACCAGTTCGTGACAAGCTGCGTACCGGGAATAACTGTCTGCATGGCCATGCCAATGCCGACCAGAAATCCAACGCTTAAATAATATTGCAAGAGCGAGGTCGTAAAATAAACACTGATGGCACCCGCCGCCGCCATCACACCGCCCAATGCAATGGTGCGTCGCGCGCCGAAACGCTTGATGGCCATTGCCACAACCGGCCCGGCCATGCCGACAACCAGCGCCAAAGCGGAAAAACCGACACTGGCTTCGGTACGGCTCCATCCCATATCGGCAATCATTGCCGGCAGTACCACACCAAAACCGTAGAAGACCGAACCGGTCGTCAGGAAATATATCCCGCACAGCCCGACAAGCAGTTTCCAGCCATAGAACATTGCGTTCTTCCTTTTTCTTGTTATCGCGCAATCGTCCACTGCGGCTTGGAGATTTGCCATTGAACCACAGCTTTACTGCCTCGCCTGAAATGTTAGTGGAATTTTGTCAGTTATGCGATAGGGCTATATTAAGCCGGTGGCGACAGACGACATTCAATGCCACCGGGACTATTTCAAGCCTTTGTTATTATTTGGCGTTCCAATTCATTCGGAGATTTTAGATGTCTGCCTATCTCGTCACCGGCGGTGCCGGATTCATCGGGTCGCATCTTGTTGAGATGTTGCTCGCCGCGGGTCATCAGGTCCGCATACTCGACGATCTATCGACCGGGCTCAGGGAAAATGTACCGCAGGGCGTTGCCCTGATCGAAGGCGATGTCGCCGATCATGCGGTTGTCGGCAAAGCCATGGAGGGGATGGATGGCTGTTTTCATCTGGCCGCCATTGCCTCGGTTCAACGCTCGAACGAAGAATGGCGGCGCACCCATGACGTCAACCTGTCGGGCACGGTCAATGTGCTCGACCATGCACGCGGCAGCGGCGGAAACCCACCCCGCCCGGTTGTCTACGCCTCATCCGCCGCGGTGTTCGGCAAACCCGAATATCTGCCGCTTGACGAGGAAGCGGCGACTGTTCCGTTAACCGCCTATGGCGCGGACAAGCTTGGCTGTGAACAGCATGGTTTCGTTGGCTGGGAAGTCCATAAAATCCCAAGCCGTGGTTTCCGCTTCTTCAATGTCTATGGCCCCCGCCAGCAGCCTGACAATCCCTATGCGGGGGTTGTGTCGATCTTTGCCGATCGGCTTCGCCAGGGGCAATCGGTCAGGATTTTCGGCGACGGACAACAGACGCGTGACTTCATCTATGTCCGCGATGTCGTGCGCATCCTGCGGCATGCGATGGAAACACCCTGGCATGGCGCTGAAGTCTATAATATCGCAACTGGCGTCGGCACAAGCGTTGTACAGCTTGCCGAAACAATCGCGAGGCTTTGCGGCTTGCAGACCCCCGATATCAACTGGGAAGCCCCCCGGCTCGGCGATATCAAATCGAGTATCGGCAATGGCGCTAAATTGCAGACGGCACTGGGCGTTTTCCCCGAAACAAGCCTGCGCGACGGGCTTGCCGACTATCTGGCAAGTCTGTCGTAAGACAGCCCTGCGCGCGGCCATCGCCCGTCATTCGGGGGGCCGCGCCGGCCGGAACAATTTGTGGCAGGTTAGCGGCGGAAGAACCGCTCAAGCGGGACGATATAGGTAATCGCAGCGCTTTCCACCCCGGGATTATCCTCACCCAGATTGGCATTGGAAATATGGTTGAAGCTCAACCCCAACCGGCTGCCGCTGCGAAACCGGTAGCTCAATTCAATCTGACTGCGGAACTCGAGGGTGTGATGCAGATCCTTGCCATCGCCATCATGATAAAGGCCCGGTGCGAAACTCGGCGTGACATAAAACCGGTCAAACAGGGCAAAATCAATCAGTACACCGGCGAACCCATGCGCGGCTCCGTCACTGGTCGCCATGATGCCGCCAAAGGGTTTGAACCACCAGAATTGCTTATCCGATCGATATTCGATCCGCGCTTCCGCCGCATCCTCATCACGCTGATTGGCATCGAAATAGGCCGCCGACAACGCCAGCAAATCCCCGTCATCAGGCGCGGCCTGCACCGGCCCCGCCAAGACGCAAAGCCCGAAAAGACCAAATACACCCAAACTTCTGGCCAGCCGCATCATTATCACCCTGTTCACCCACGCATTATCCGCAATGCGGGGGACTGTATGCCGAACCGGCAAGCGGTACAATATCCCGCCCCTTCGGACTTCTCATTTCTGCCGCAATATATGGTAGATTTACGTCATGCACAGACGCAATTTCCTGTTTGGCGGTGTTCCGCTGTCTTTCGCTTTGCTGGCAGCGCGACCAGTTCGCTCCGCCCCCCTGTCGCACGAGTATAATCTCATGACGGCAGGGAGCGGCAAGGTTGCAACAATCATTGATGGCGACACATTGACCCTTGAAGATGGTCAGGTCATCCGCCTGGTCGGGATTCAAGCCCCGAAACTGCCACTCGACCGTCCAAACTTTACTGCTTGGCCGCTGGCCGATGAGGCGCGGCAGATGTTGAGCGAGCTGACGCTTGGCAACACCGTCACACTTTCTTATGGCGGCACCCGCATCGACAGGCATGGCCGGGCGCTCGCACATCTGCATCTGCCCGATGGCCGCTGGGTGCAGGGCGAAATGCTGCATGCGGGGCTGGCGCGGGTATATAGTTTTGCCGATAACCGCGCGCGCGTCGCCGAAATGCTGCTGCTCGAACGCGAGGCGCGACAGGCGGAACGGGGCATTTGGCAATTGCCTTATTATGCGGTACGCAACGCGGAGATGGGGGCAAAAGATGACAGGCTGGCGCGGGACATCGATAGTTTTCAGCTGGTGGAAGGGCGGATCCGCAAGGCCGCGCGCGTCGGCAAATATATGTATCTCAATTTCGGCAGCGATTACCGCACCGACTTTACGATTTCTATCGCCAAGCGCTATTGGCGGAAATTCGATGCCGCGCAAATGACGCCCGCGAAATTACAGGGCAAGCATGTGCGCGTCCGCGGATGGCTGACAAAACGGAACGGGCCTATGATCGAAGCAACCCACCCCGAACAGATCGAGCTGTTGCCATGATCGCATATTGGCGCCGCTCGCCGCGGCAGATACTCCGGATTGCAACTATTCTGGCGATCGCCGTGATAAGCCCTGCTGTAACCGGCTGCACGACGAATCCCGCGACCGGCAAACAGGAATTCACACCTCTGATGTCACCCGAGCGCGAAAAGCAGGTGGGGGCAGAAGAGCATCCGAAGGTGCTGCAGGAATTTGGCGGGGTCTATGACGAACCGAAAATCGGCGCATATGTGGCGTCTATCGGCGGCATGCTTTCCGCGAATTCCGAACTGCCGGACCTCAATTTCCGCTTCACCGTGCTTGATTCGGAGATCGTCAACGCCTTTGCCCTGCCAGGCGGCTATATCTATGTTACACGCGGGCTTGTCGCACTGGCCAATAGCGAAGCTGAACTCGCCAGTGTGCTGGCTCATGAGATCGGCCATGTCACCGGGCGGCACACCGCGCAGCGCTATAATCAGGCGGTCGGGTTGTCGCTGGGTGGGGCCATTCTCGGGGCCGCCATCGGCAATCAGATCGCCAGCGACCTGATAAGCCAGGGCACCCAGCTTTATCTGCTTGGCTATTCGCGCGGCCAGGAATATGAAGCCGACCAGCTTGGCATCCGCTATCTCGTCAGAACCGGGTATGACCCCTATGCCGAAGCGGATTTTCTGCAATCACTTGAAAATTACGCTGCACTTGAAGCGCATTTAAGCGGTCAGAAAAACGGCCAGAACAGCGAATTTTTCTCAACCCATCCGCAAACCGCAAAGCGCGCAAGGGAGGCGGTTGATGCCGCACGCGCATCGGGTATCAGCATTGAATCGCGTCCGCGCCTGCGTGATCGTTTTCTTGAGCAGATTGATGGAATGGTCTTTGGCGGCAGTCCGGAACACGGTTTCATCCGCGGCCAGACATTCGCGCATCCCAAGCTGCGGTTTCAATTCACCGTGCCGCAGGGATTGCGCCTGATCAACAAGCCCGATGCGGTTTACGCGAAAGGTCAATCCGACACGCAGGTCAAATTCGACATGGCAAAGCTGTCGCCCAGCACACCGGTCTTACGCTATCTGACCGATGAGTGGGGACAGAGCTTGCGGCTGACCGATGCGGCGACAATTACGGTAAACGGGATGGAAGCCGCGACCGGCGCCGCGAATGTGCGGCTGCCTTCAGGCAATGGTGAGATCCGGCTGGTGGTGATCCGTTACAGCAAGGACCGGGTTGCGCGCTTCATCATCGCAATCCCCAATTCTGTTTCCGCGCAAATGCGTGAAGGGCTGCAACGGATGACTTACAGCTTCAAGACATTGAACGACGCGGAGGCGGCGGCACTCAAACCCTATCGCATCCGAATTCATACAGTCCGGTCAGGCGACACACTCGACAGCCTGGCCGCACGTCTACCTTATGCCGATTTCAAACGCGAACGGCTGCGCACCCTGAATGGGCTTGCCACCAATCAAAAGCTGACGCCCGGCATGAAACTGAAAATAATTTCTGAATGAAACAGGGCGCGCCGTCACCGACACGCCCTGCCAAAATTAATCTTGCCTGCTGCTTGTCTGCAAAGCCTTTGTCAGGCTGCCGCCTTCAGCAATGCACCTTCCACCCGCTTGAGCGCGCCTTCGGTATCAAGCTCCTCCACCGCGCCGACTTCGCGTGCCAGACGGTCAAGCGCCGATTCATAGATCTGCCGCTCGCTGTATGACTGCTCGGGCTGCCCTTCGCCGCGATGCAGATCGCGCACGACTTCGGCTATCGCGACCAAATCGCCGGAATTGATCTTTGCTTCATATTCCTGTGCCCGGCGGCTCCACATGGTGCGTTTGACGCGGGCACGACCTTTCAGCGTTTTCAGGGCATGCCGGACCGTATCGCGGCTGGACAACACACGCATGCCTGAACTTTCTGCCTTGCCGACCGGTACACGCAGGATCATTTTGTCCTGCTCGAATGAAATCACGAATAACTCAAGCTTCGTGCCGGCAACTTCCTGGCGTTCAAGATCGGTGATCCTGCCAACGCCATGTGTGGGATAGACCACAAAGTCACCGACATTGAATGCACCGTCAGATAGTTTCTTCTTGGCCGCAGCCTTGGCCGGGGCCTTGGCGCCTTTAGCAGCCTTGTCAGTGCTGTCGAGCGCTTCCGGTTCGGTTTTCTTGGCCACGATTTTTTTACGCGGCGCGGTTTTCCGCACCGATGCCGCATTCTTGGGCGCGGCTTTAGCCTTCTCGGCCGTTGTTTCGCGTTTCGCCATGCGTTCTTCTCACTCTCTCAACTCAGTGCTGCCCGCCTGCATATCGTCCGCGAGTTTGCGATGCCTACATCATCACAGCCCGACCTCACCGTGCCAGAAGCCAACACACACGACTCTGGTTCAAGACATCGGGCTATAAACAGCGTGGACGATGCGCAACGTCCGGTACAGGTCCGGTATCGGCGGGTTTCCCGATATTGTTGCAATGCCGGAGCATATCACGAAAATGCCATTTTCGAAAGTCTGTAAGAAAATGGCAAAAAGTGCTTTTTCTATCAATAGCTTATAAAAAAGCCGCCCCACTGATAGCGGAGCGGCTCAATCTAAATGCAACGACGCCCTGCGGGCTGCCGCACAAGCTGCAAATCAATCCACAAAAAGGCCGTTAGCTGCCTTCGCCCGGATTTTCGCTGAAATATTTTTCGAACTTGCCTTCTTCACCCTTATGCTCGTCCGCATCATCGGGCGGCGTGCCGGCAATGGTAATATTGGGCCATTTAGCCGCATAGTCGCGGTTTACTTCGGCCATCTTTTCGTGCCCGCCCTCGACATCAGGAACAATGGCCTCGGCCGGGCATTCCGGTTCACACACTCCGCAATCGATGCATTCATCGGGGTGGATGACCAGCATATTTTCCCCTTCATAGAAGCAATCCACCGGGCAGACTTCTACGCAATCCATATATTTGCACTTAATGCAGGCTTCCGTGACGATGTAAGTCATAAGTTACTCCCTAAACCCGGGCGCTTCCGATACGGCCTTCCGGGCAAGTTCCCTTAAATATCTGTTGCCGCCCGAATATCACGTCGCTCAACGGATGCCAAGCCGCTCCATTACCCTTTTCCGCGCGTCACCGCTTTCGCGGTCCGAGACATATAGCAACCCGCCGATCCGGCGTAAAAGATTTGCTTCGAAATCATGCAGTTCGCCATCCGCATAGACAACTTCCCAGAGCATTTCCATCAGTTCCACGCGTTCTTCCGGCGCATAGGACTGTTTGATCTGATGCGTAAAGCGGAACAGATGATTAGCATCATCCTGATGTGCTGCGGCAAGCGACACCAGAGTCTCCGTTTCCTCGGCAGACAGTGAAAATCTGTCGCGGGCCAGCCGCTCAATCGTCTGGCGTTCCGCAGCCTCGAAATGATCATCAAGGCAAGCCGCCTCCACAAGCAGGGCAGCGGCGGCAATGTGCTTGTCCTCAAGATCGTGCTTGCCCGCAAGGGATGCCTCTTCCTCAGGAGAACGCGCAAATAATTTCTTCAAACGATTAATCATCGATACCCCGTATCACGGCGTCCGGCTGCCCGCAAGCAGCTGCGATACGCACAAGGCGCACAGCCCCAAATCGCACAAAGCATTGGCAACAAAGACAGCAAGGTCAGCCAGGCAATTCCTCGTACAAGGCGCGCGCTTCGACCGCCGGGCCGCGCCGCATTCCAGCCCCGCAAACCCGGATCACCCACAACTTGCCATGCAGGACGAAGGTCAGCACATCATCGGGCCGGACTGCCCGGCTGGCCTTGCTGGTTCTTTGCCGATTGATGCGAATTTTTCCATTGGCGACAAAGCGCGCCGCCATGGAACGACTTTTGAAGAAACGCGCATACCACAACCACTTGTCGATACGCATTCGGGATTGCTCTGACTCTTGAGGCTCGACGCTCATTCCCTCGCTTTCATTTGCTCCTTTAATTTCTGCAGGGCTGCGAAGGGCGAGTCGGGATCCATTTGTCTGGCTGGCCGTCCACCGCCCGACTTACCCTCACGTTGTTGACGCGATTTCTGACCACCCCGGTTGGATCCGTCGCCACGCGCCTTGGTCTGTTTTGCCCGCTGTCCACCCTGTGCCTTCGCACGCTGCCTGTCACGCCCAGCCCTTGGTTTAGGCTTGAAGCGCCACAAGCTCTGCATGACAGGTGCAGTGTCCTCGACTGCCGTTTCTTCGGCAGAAAACACCGTTTCCGCCCCACCGGCCGCTTCCACTGCGACAGGCGCATCATTTTCGTTCTTTTCCGATTGCCCTGCCTGTTCGGGAAGTTCTGTCTGTTCGGGAAGTTCTGCCGCTTCGGGAATGTCGCGTTTTTCGGCTGCTTGGTCTGCGCCGCTATCATCCGTCGCATCAACAGGCGACGTCGCATCCTCTGATACGCCGCCTTCTGATACAACGTCCTTCGCGGCCACTTCACCCGACGCAGCCATTGCCGCATCAGCCCCGATTTCGGCGGCAGCTGGCGCTGGCTCCGCAGGAACTGGCCGTTCCCCGACCTTGACATAACCAAGTGCCTGCATAACGGCCTCAAAATCCTCAACTCCACAGCCAACCGGCGACCATAAAGAGGCGGTCAATGGAAACGGCCCTTCGCTATTGAGCGTACGCAACTGCGCCACCAAACGATCGAGCATATCGATACGGATGGCACGCGGTCCGCACACATCGAACCCCGCTGTCAGATAGAAGTCTTCCGCCGCATGCGGGTCGGCCGGTACCGAGGACAGGCCGGGTCCCGGGGCTTCCACCGCGCGCGCGGATGCGTCCAGCGCGGGTTGATGCACCACGCGCCACAAGCTGAGTTTCAACGCGGCAGGCGCGGGTTTTATCAACGCAGGCACGTAAATATGCCGCTCCCCGAACCGCACACCGAGCTTGCGAAGCTTGCCCCGTTCAGCTTGACCGAGTTCCTTTACCGTCGCCGCCACCGCATCGCGGCGCAACGTCCCCATCGCTTCTGCCAGCTGAAAAGCAAGCCCGCGCGTTAACCCGTCCAGTCCCTCTGCTGCCTTGAGCTGCACAAGCGGTTCAAGCACCCGCGCAATATGCCGCGCAAGCCATCCGCCCAAGGTTTCAACGAGGGAGGCCACCGCTTGATCGCCAAGCAATTCCTGATCCGCGATCATATCGACCCTGGGGCTGACCATGTCATGGCCTGGCAACAGGCGGGCGACAGGTTGGTTTTCCCACAGAATCTGCCCTTCAGGATCGATCGTGATGATCTTTCCCTCATCAATCCTGGCGTGCCGTTCCAGGCGGAAGGCACGGGCAGCAATTTCACCCTGCAAGGCCTGATGCGCCGCAGTACGCAACATTTTCGATTCCGCACCCGACACCTGCGGGTCCACTTCCAGCCGAAATCCCTTCAGCTTTCCGACAAACTGATCTTCGACCAGCACATCCCCCTCCGGGGTGAGCGAAGCCATAAGCTCTTCCTTTTGATGCAAACGCCTCATCAGCACGCTGGTCCTGCGATCAATAAAGCGTTGTGTCAACCGTTCATGCAGCGCGTCGGACAATTTATCTTCAACTTCGCGCGTCCGCCCCTGCCAATGTGCGCCATCGCGCAGCCAGCCGGAGCGGTTGGCGACAAATGTCCAGGTACGGATATTGGCGATACGCCCCGCCAGGGTATGAATCTCCCCATCGGCGCGGTCGAGCCTGTTTACCTGCCGCGCGATATAATCTTCCGGCAGCACGCCAGCATCACTCATCACATGATGAAACAATTCGGCAAGCAGACGGGTATGACTGTCCGGGCTTACTTTGCGGAAATCAGGCACCTGGCAAACTTGCCACAGCCGGCGCACGGCATCGGGGTTCGCGCTCAGCCGCGCAATTTCATTGTCAGCAGCCAACAGTTTGAGCGCACCGATATCGCTCGCTTGCCGCGTACGGCCAAGCCCGCGTACCGGCGGCGGCGTCTCCAGACTGTCGATCAGCCGGCGCAGGCTGCCAAATTCAAGCCGCGCATTACGCCATTTGATCGCCCGAAGCGGGTCAAATCTATGGGTTTCCACCTGCTCGACCAACATCTCATCCAGCAGGCCGGCTTCGCCGGTTGTGCCAAAACTGCCGTCATTCCGGTAGCGCCCCGCGCGACCTGCGATCTGCGCAACCTCGGCGGGCCAGAGCGGCCGGTGCTGGACCCCGTCGAATTTCGCAAGGCTCGCAAAGGCCACATGGTTGACATCCATGTTCAACCCCATGCCGATCGCATCGGTTGCCACCAGAAAATCAACTTCACCTGATTGGTACAAGGCAACCTGCGCATTGCGCGTGCGCGGGCTCAATGCCCCCATCACGACAGCCGCCCCGCCGCGCTGACGGCGGATCAGCTCGGCAATGCCGTAAACCTGATCAGCGGAAAAGGCGACAACCGCAGAACGCCGCGGCATCCGCGCCAGCTTGCATGAACCGGCGTAGCTGAGACTGGAAAAACGCGGGCGGGTAACAAAATGTGCTTCAGGCAGCAAACGCTTGATCACCGGCCGCATCGTCTCGGCCCCCAGAAACATCGTTTCATAACGACCACGCGCATGCAGCAAGCGGTTCGTGAAAACATGACCGCGATCGGGATCGGCGCAAAGCTGAATTTCATCGACCGCGAGAAATTCAACCTGAATGCCAAGCGGCATCGATTCCACCGTGCAAACATAATAGCGCGGATTAGCGGGCAGGATTTTCTCTTCCCCCGTGATCAGCGCCACTGCGCCCGCGCCCCGCTGCGCAACCACCCGGTCGTAAATTTCGCGCGCCAGCAGCCGCAGCGGCAATCCGATGATGCCGCTTGCATAGCCAAGCATCCGCTCAACGGCCAGATGCGTTTTGCCGGTATTTGTGGGCCCCAACACGGCGGTGACGTTTTCCGCCGGAGCCTTTTCAATATGCTGCGCCATTTCGCTTCGCGATCGCGTCAATGCTGCGCTGTCAGATGGAGAATGCATCAATCGACAACCATGGCCCTGTATGGGCTGTCCTGGTCGGAGCAAAAAGCACAGATCGCGCTGGATCGTGGTTGTCGGGAGCAAATGATAATTGCGGCAGATGCCATAAACCAATCCACAAGCCAGAACTTATAGAGAACAAGCCATGTCCGAATCGGAAAAATCATTATTTTCGTGATTCGTTCACGCCCAATATCTTGTGGTCCGCTTCTATTCAAAACCGATTCGCACGCAGGTTCAATGCTTGATTTTTGACAACCAGATGACACCGTTCTGCGACAACGGACAGAAATTGTTAGTTTTATAATGAAACTTAATGATTGCCCCGATGCGAAAAAGGTATAAGAAATCCGGATGGAACGGCGTTCAGACCAGACACCCGGTAACCGTGTGAAAGTGCAGTTGGAAGGGCGCGCCAGAAAGCCCAGAGGTAATTGATGAGCGAAACGGAAGCAGGAACGGCAAAGCCCCCGCGGGGACGAGGGCTTCTGGCCTCACGGCGCGCGCGTTTTGGTATAATGGGTTTCATGGCGGTGATCATCCTCATCGCCATTATAAGCTGGCTTTATGCGCGTTACAGTCATGTTTATGTGCAGGATTCGCGTTTATCCGCGACGATGGTAACCATCAGCAGCCGGGTGCCCGGCTGGGTCACCTCATTCCCCGTCGGCGAGGGGCAGCAGGTCGAGGAAGATGCCTTGCTCATCGATATCGACTCGCGCGAAGCGCGGCTGCAACTTGCCGAACTCGATGCCAGGCTGCAAAGCCTTGCCGCCGAACAGGCCAGCCTGCGCGCACAACGTGAACTGGTCGACCGCCGCACCGCGAGCAATTTCGATATGTTCCAGTCGCGATTAGCCGAGGCGCGTGCCCGCTTTGAAAGCGCTAAATCAGATTTTGAACAGGCCCGGAACGATTTCGACCGCGCCGAGAAACTGCTTGAGGAGAAAGTAATTTCCCGGCAGCGCTGGGAAAATGACCGCAATCGGCTGCGCAAGGCGGACCAGGAGTTTCAGCGCGCCAGAGCCAATGTCGATACCGCCGCCGCGGCCCTTGAGGAAGCCCGCGCCGAACGGCTTGAACTGGAAGTGCTCGAACAGCGGCTGATGATGATGGCCGCAGAAAAAACCCGTGTGGAGGCGCAGCGTGATCGTCAATCACTGGACGTCGCGGACCGCGCGATCCGCAGCCCGCTGCCTGGTGTCATCGACGAAACCTTTATCGATGTCGGCGAATATGTACGGCCCGGCCAGCGGTTGCTGATGATCCATGACCCGCGAAAGGTCTGGGTTATCGCGAATGTCAAGGAAACAGAAATCCGGCATGTGAAACTCGGGGCGCATGTGGATGTAACCGTCGATGCCTATCCGGGCGAAAAATTCGACGGCAAGGTTTCGCGTATCGGCAATGCGGCAACCAGCCAGTTCGCCCTGCTGCCCAACCCGAACCCGAGCGGCAATTTCACGAAGATCACGCAACGGATCGAGGTGAAGGTCGATGTCGAACAACGCGACAACATGCTCAGGCCCGGCATGATGGTGGAGCTTGCCATTGACATCCCAGGCCGATAATCCAGCCGCCTCCCCCCCGGTGATGCAGCAGACCAGCCCCGGTATCGCTGCCAAATTTGCTGAATTCGGGCCTGCCTACCGGTGGTTTGCCGTTGCAACCGCAATGCTTGGCTCACTTGCCACATTGCTGCCGGCAACCGTTATCAATGTCGCGATACCGGAAATCATGGGCGCATACGGTATTGGCCAGGATCAAGCGCAATGGCTCGCCACAGGCTTTCTGGCGGCCAGTACCATCACCATGCTGGCCAATGCCTGGATGGTGCACGCCTTTGGTGTCCGCTTTACCTTTGTCGCTGCTATCGCCTGCTTCTCTGTTGGCTCGATCGGCGGGCTTGTGGCGCCTTCCATCGACATGCTGATTTTCGTGCGCGTCTTTCAGGGGGCGGCAGCGGGACTGATTACCCCGTTATCCATGCTGATCATGTTTCAGGTATTCCCTCCTGACCAGCGGGGCCGCGCCATGGGGATTTTCAGCATGGGGGTTGTGATGGCACCGGCGCTGGGGCCAAGCCTTGGCGGGCTGATCATCGATGCGCTGAGCTGGCGTTACATCTTCTTTCTTGAGCTGCCGCTTTCCTTCGTTGCCATTGCGCTCGGCACCCTGTTTCTGACCGAGCGCGAAACCGATGGTCCGCGCGACAGTTTCGACTGGACCGGACTTGCGCTCGTCTCGATTTTTGTGACGACAATCCTGGTCGGGCTGACCGAAGGCCAGGATCGCGGCTGGCATGAAAATTTCGTGATGTTCTGCCTGATTACCTCGGGTGTCTCGCTGGCCGCCTTTATCTGGTGGGAACTTGTGGTCGAAAAACCCTTGCTGCATCTACGGCTGTTCATGATCAAGGGATATGCGCCGGCTGCTGCTGTAACCTTTGTATTTGGTGCAGGGCTTTACGGCTCGACCTATCTGGCGCCACTGTTCTTGCAGACAGTTCAGGGCAGCACGGCGCTTTCCGCCGGCTTGTTGCTGATGCCGGCAGGTTTCACCATGGCGGTCGTTTTCCCGATTTCGGGTGCCATGGCCGATAAGGTCTCGCCGCGTCGCCCGATCATGATCGGTGTTGCCATTTTCGCGCTATCCTGTGCACTACTGACCAATGTCGATGTGAATACGCCATTTCTGGTGATGACAATCTGGGTAATCATCGGCCGAATTGGCCTGGGCATGGTGATGCCTTCCATTCAGGCTGCGTCACTTGCGCGGCTGCCACTGCATCTGATCAGTCAGGGTTCGGGCGCAAATAATTTCGTGCGACAAATGGGCGGCGCTTTCGGGATTAACCTCACTGCGATCTTTCTGGCCCAGCGAACACAATTCTTTTCCGATGGGCTGACCGCTTCGCAAACCGCGGATAATACCGCAACCATGGAACTCCTCGATATCGTCGCCGGCCTGCTTGCCAATGCGGGTTTGCCCGAACTCACCCAATCTGCGGTTGCTTACGGCTTTCTGGGGCAGATGGTCTATTTCAAGGCCTATATGCTCGCCTTCCGTGACAGTTTTTACTTACTCACCTGGGTGTTCGTGCTGACGCTGATCCCCGCCTTCCTGATCGGAAAGGACCGTCCCGCCCCGATCGAGGCGATCCCGAACAAGTCCCCCGCAGCAGCTAAATAAGCCCCTGCGCAGGCAGATCAATTGACCCACCCGCGCGCAGAGGCAATACTCCGCCCAAACGGCGCCAACGCGCGCAAAAAGGTATAATTGACAGCGTAACGCGGCAGATGAGGGAAGTTCGATGGCCAAAAAACCCACGCTTGAGGATTGGCGGAGCCTTGCGGAAAAAGAACTGAAAGGGCGCAGCCCGGACGAACTTGTCTGGCAAACCCCCGAAGGCATTGCGGTCAAACCGCTTTACACCGCCGCCGATCTCGATGCTGTCGCCGATAAGGACAGCCTGCCCGGCTTTGCGCCCTATACCCGTGGCGTGAAGGCCACAATGTATGCGGGCCGGCCCTGGACCGTGCGGCAATATGCGGGCTTTTCCACAGCCGAGGAATCAAATGCCTTCTACCGCCGCAATCTGGCGGCAGGGCAGAAGGGGCTGTCGGTCGCCTTCGATCTTGCCACCCATCGCGGTTACGATTCCGATCATCCGCGGGTTACGGGCGATGTCGGCAAGGCCGGGGTCGCCATCGATTCGATTGAGGATATGAAGATCCTGTTCGATGGTATCCCGCTTGACGAGATGTCGGTGTCGATGACGATGAACGGGGCGGTGATCCCCATCATGGCGAACTATATCGTTGCAGCCGAAGAGCAAGGGGTCAGCCCCGACAAGCTCGCAGGCACCATTCAGAATGACATTCTGAAGGAGTTCATGGTCCGCAACACCTATATCTATCCGCCCGAACCCAGCATGCGGATCGTCGCCGATATCATCGGCTATGCTTCCGCGAATATGCCGAAATTCAACACTATCTCGATTTCGGGCTACCATATGCAGGAAGCCGGCGCGACCCAGGTGCAGGAACTTGCCTTCACCCTGGCGGACGGTAAGGAATATGTCCGCGCGGCGCTTGCGGCAGGGCTTGATGTCGACGATTTCGCACCGCGGCTCTCCTTCTTCTTCGCCATCGGCATGAACTTCTTCATGGAAATCGCCAAACTGCGCGCCGCGCGCTTCCTGTGGGCTGAAATCATGTCCGAATTCAACCCCAAGAAGGCGCAGAGCGCCATGCTGCGCACCCATTGCCAGACGAGCGGCGTCTCCCTGACCGAGCAGGATCCCTACAATAATGTGATCCGCACCGCGGTCGAGGCGCTGGCTGCGGGGCTTGGCGGCACGCAAAGCCTGCACACCAACGCGCTTGACGAAGCTATTGCCCTGCCAACCGATTTTTCCGCCCGTATCGCGCGGAATACGCAGCTCATCCTGCAAGAGGAAACCGGCATCTGCAATGTCGTCGATCCGCTTGGCGGCTCCTATTACATCGAGGCGCTGACCAATGAGCTTGTCAACCAAGCGCGCACCCTGATCGCCGAGGTTGAGGAGATGGGCGGCATGACCAAAGCCGTGGCATCGGGCATGCCGAAACTGCGGATCGAGGAAGCCGCCGCGCGCAAGCAGGCCCGCATCGACCGGGGCGAGGAAGTGATCGTCGGGGTCAACAAATACAAACCTGCGACGGAAGAAGCGATCGAAATCCTTGAGGTCGATAACAGCCAGGTTCGCGACTCGCAAATCGCCCGGCTCAACAAACTGCGCGCTGACAGAAACGAAGAAGAATGCCAGGCCGCACTCAAGGCATTGACCGAGGGGGCGAAAGGTAAAGGCAATCTGCTGGCGCTTGCGGTTGATGCGGCACGGGCCCGCGCGACAGTGGGCGAAATTTCCGACGCAATGGAAGAGGTATTTGGCCGGCACCGCGCGGAGGTGCAGTCAATCGCCGGAGTGTATGGCGCAGCCTATGAAGGCGATGCCGGCTTTGAGAAAATTCAGCATGACATTGCCGAGTTCGCAAAGCAGGAAGGCCGCCGGCCGCGCATGCTCGTCGTCAAGATGGGGCAGGACGGCCATGATCGCGGCGCCAAGGTGATCGCCACAGCCTTCGCCGATATCGGCTTTGATGTCGATGTCGGGCCGCTGTTCCAGACGCCGGAAGAAGCCGCGCGCGATGCGGTTGAAAATGACGTGCATGTGGTCGGCGTCTCATCACAGGCAGCCGGGCATAAAACACTTGTCCCCGAACTGATCGCCGCCCTGAAGAAGGAAGGGGCAGACGATATTCTGGTCGTTTGCGGCGGCGTCATCCCGCAGCAGGATTACGACTTCCTGTACAAGGCAGGCACGGCGGCGATCTTTGGACCGGGAACGAATATTCCGGCGGCCGCCGCGCGAATTCTTGAACTTATTCGCGACCGGCAACCGCTGGCCGCCGAATAATTGATCAAGCGCTTACTAACCGAGCCGCCCATTTTCGAGCCAATGGGCGAGCTCGGGCTCCAATCGCGCCTGCATCTCACCCTGATAAGCCGCCAGCGCCTCATCACCGAGCAAATCCGCCCACTGACCGCTTTTCCCTTTATTGAAGAAACCTGAATTATCCTGCCAGATACCGGCTTCCGCATCGGGGGCAAGCTGATCGGCATTGGCTTTCATATTCTCAAACCTTGCCGCATCGACAAGCGCCGGCCACAGATCCTCACGAACCGCAATATCAAGGAAATCAGCAATCCGGCGCATTTCACCGGCAAGATCATTCTTCAGGTCGCTGTAATGCACCATCAGGATATTCGGTAGCTGCCGGAACCGCCAGAAGCTCTCCACATAATGCAAAACCGAACTTGATAGCGGATCCTTTTCATCGCCGGGCTTACCCGATGCCTTGATCCAGCGGATAAAACGCGCCTCGGGCTCCTTTGGGCCGGGGTCGAATGGCGGAAGCGGGAAAGTCGCATTCTCCATCATCTTGGCCATCGCCTCAGGACGGACATTGCGCTGATGCGCCTCCATCGACATGAAGGCATCGCGCGGATCGCGGCCAACACAGATATAGGACATCTGCTCGTAATAGGGCAGACCGTCAAGCGGGGTATGCGTCTTGATGAAGCGGCGATTTTTCTGCGCATCCAGATTATCGAGCACATCTTCCACCGGCGCGATCAGCATGTCGAGCCATGGCGAGTACCCACTCAATGGGCGATCGAATTCCGTCTTCTGGAAAATCAGCAGGGCACAGATCATCTGCATCCAGGTCGTACCGCATTTGGGCGGCGTGCAGATCGCGATATCCCCCGCCCGCGGCACGAAACCATCCCATCTTTTGGAATCATAAGCGAAACTGCGATAGGTGGCTGTACGCTCAGGCCATTGCATCTTATTCATTATTTTCCCTCGTCACAGTTGCGGCAGCGGCACAAACGCCCCACACTTTCCCCAATCGGGCAATCCATCAATGCCCGGACAGATAATAATCTTAATCGGGTGAGGAATGATGCGCCATGACCTATCCGCTGCAAATCGCCGAACGGGATGAACTTTTGGCGAAAGCCCGGTCAATCCAGGAGATTATCGAGGCCGAAGCCGAGCCGAGCGAAACCAACCGCACACTGACCGGACCCGCGGTCGAGGCGCTTCACGCATCCGGGCTTCTCAATATCTGCGTGCCGCGCGCGCTTGGCGGGCTTGAAGCCGATCCCGTCACACAGGCGGAAGTTTATGAAGCGGTCAGTGAAATGAACGGTGCCGCCGGCTGGTGTCTTGTCATCGGGGCCACCTCGGTCGGCATGGTCGGCAATATGATCAGTGACGCGGCATTGCCAACCGTTTTCCCGAATGGCCGCATTCCCCGCGCGTCAGGCACGGTCGTCCCGTCTGGCCTGGCGGAACGGGTGGAAGGCGGTTACAGGGTCAGCGGGCGCTGGGCATTTGGCAGTGCCATTCACCATGCGGACTGGGTATCAACCGGCGCGATGGTTGCTGAAAACGGCGCGCCAAAACGCGGCCCTGACGGGGTGCCCGAGGTGATTTCGATCTGTGTGCCGATTGCCGATGTGATTATCGAGGATAACTGGTTCTCAAACGGGCTACGCGGCACCGGCAGTTCCCACTACCGGATTGAGGACAAGTTCGTACCCGACGCCTTCCTGCTCAACCGCGCAACGACAAGCCGGGGCGGCGCTCTGTTCCGGATCCCGACCTATGGCTATGTCGCCGCCTGCCATGCGGGATTTGCCATGGGTGTCGCCAAACGCGCGCTTGCCGAAATCACGGCCATGGCGGAAAAGAAAAAGCGCAAATTAAGCGGCGTTGCCTTGGCCGATCGCGGAGCGTTTCACAAGGAACTCGGGTTGAATGCAAGCAAGCTTGCCGGGGCGCGGCTTTTCGCACTCGATACCCTCAACCGGGTGTGGGAAGCGACGGTTAATGGCGAAAGATTACCGCTTGTCGCCTGGGGTGAATGTCGCGCGGCAATGACCTATGTAACCGAGGTCGCGGCGGAAGTAACAACTTTTGCCTATCGCTACGGCAGCGGCGCGGCGCTATATCAGGGGCACCCATTGCAACGCTGCTTACGCGATATTTACACCGCCAGCCAGCATGGTGTGGTCAGCGATGAGAATTACGAAAATCTCGGCCTTGCCATGATCGGCAAGGGCCGCTGGGACCCTTTGATCGGCGGGCCGCCGCCGCAAGAGGGGTAGCGGGATTTCCCTTCCCGCTATTCCTTTGCCTGGGTCTGGCCGCGCGCACGGATTCCCGCCCGCCGGGCTTCCACCGCCTCAGGGGTCAGGGCACGATTGGCTGCCTTGAAAAAGCGCTGTTCCGTCTCAAGTCCGGTTGAAAAGTCCTGCCCGAACCCTTCATCGATCAGTTTTTTGTAATTCACAAGAAGTTCCGGCACGGTGGACAGCATATCCTCGGCCAGCGCGCGGGCGGCAGGCATCAGCGCATCAGCCGCAACCACCCGATTGACAAGACCCCACGCTTCCGCCTGCGCCGCAGACAGAAAATTACCGGTCAGGGACAATTCCTTCGCACGGTAAATACCGATGGCGCGCGACAGCCGCTGGCTCAACCCCCAGCCCGGCAGTACCCCGACCCGCGCATGGGTATCGGCAAACCGTGCTTCTTCCGATGCGATCAGCACATCGCAACCAAGCGCCAGCTCAAACCCACCGGTCACCGCAACCCCGTTGATCGCACCGATAATCGGCCCGGAAAAACGCGCCATCGCCCCCATCACATCAACGCCGCGCAATGCGCCCTGTTTCTGGCCAAGTTCTTTCAGGTCCACACCTGCGGAAAAGGCGCGGCCAGCACCGGTCAGGATCAGCACGCGAATGTCGGGGTCTTCCTCCAACGCCTCTATGGCGGTGGCAAGTTCGGTACGCAAGGCAATCGACAAGGCATTAAGCGCTTCAGGCCGGTTCAGGGTGATCGTGGCGATGCCACCTGCTTTTTCGACAAGGATCAGGGATTCGGACATGGGTAAGGCTGCTTCCTGCTTTTGGTATCGTTTATTTTTTGCAAGCCTAACATCTTCGTCGGCACCCGCACAGTCTTGCCGTTGGACATGGCAGGCGCATGCCTGCCATCCGATGGCGCCTATGCCGCCCGATCGATGAGATGCAGAAAACTGCCCGTCACCGGGCCTGCACACCGTCCCATATCGGGCAACCCCTCACCGCGCGCATTTTCGACATCGCGGAACAGCGGCACACCCGGCCCTTCGCGCGCAATCGTGGCGTAATGGAATTCGTGACCGCGCATTTCTGCCCCGGCCTTGCCGAACGGATGATCGGCGGCAAGCGTTGCGCGACGATAGCCAAGATGCAATGCGCGACTGGCAAAGCTTGTCACGAGCGGCAACAAGCCGGCCATCCTGTGCGTCACGCCGGCGGCATCGATAAGCCCGTCCCCAAGCACCATATAACCGCCGCACTCCCCATAGACAGGCAAACCCCGCGCTGCTGCATCGCGAAGCCCTGCCATAAAGGTTGCGGCCGCCGCAATCTGACCCGCAAAAAGCTCGGGATAGCCGCCAGGCAGATAAACCGCGTCGCAACCGGCCGGCGGCGGCGCATCCGCCAATGGTGAAAAGAACATGATTTCCGCCCCCTGGATACGCCAGCTGTCGAGCAAATGCGGATAGGCAAAGGCAAATCCATCATCGCGGGCCACCGCGATCCGCTGCCCCAATGGCGGTAACACGCAGCCATCACCTGCAGCATCAGCGGAACTGGCGGCGCTCATAACAGCGGCCGCACCGGCGGCATCCGATGCAATGCCGCGCAGTGCCGTCAGATCGAGATTCTGCGCCACCCAGGCCGCGGCGCGATCAAGAAATGCGTCAAGTGCCCCATGCTCGCGCGCCTGGATCAGGCCGAGATGGCGCGCAGGCAGGGTCAGATCTTCCTCGCGCGGCAGGAAACCAATCAAACGCGGCGGCAGATCCGCGACCGCCCGGGCAAGCGCTGCCCGGTGACCTGCCCCACCGACCCGGTTGAAGATGACGCCCGCAATCCTCAAACCGGCGCGATGGCTGCAAAAGCCGCGCAGCAAAGCCCCCGCACTATCGGCCATGCCGCCCGCATCGACCAAGAGGACAACCGGCAGCCCGCACGCTATCGCAAGATCAGCGGTCGATCCGCTACCATCCGCCGCCCCGTCAAACAGACCCATCACCCCTTAGATCGGAAGAGAAGGGGTGATGGGTCTGTT
>CALAQW010000164.1 GCA_937888955.1 uncultured Alphaproteobacteria bacterium
CAAGGTATTCGCCTGTGGCGGACGCGCCGCCAGTTGCACTGCCGCGGCGGGTTGCGCGGTGTCGGTTTCTTCCCCGCCACCCAGGAAAGCGGTTGCGATATGCCCACCCAGATCGTCACCGGTGGCCCGTTCGATCAGGGCATTGGCGACCGAGGCGACGCCGCCGATCCAGCCGCCGAATAACGCGCCGCCGGCCACCCGCGACATCGGGTCGATTTCATCCCCTGTCAGCCGCCGATACAGGGTGGAAACAACCGGGATATGTTGCAGCGGGTTCAGCACATCGACGAGATCGCCAAACGAAAAGCCGCTACCGCCCGCATCGCTGTCGGTGCCTGTGCCGTTCTTGCCGCCGATAATATGCGGCCGGTCGATTTGCGCCGGCGCGTGATAGCCGCTTTGCCGGTCAACCGGAAAACCATTGAGCCCGTATTCGAACGACATCTGTTTGTCCCGTGCTGCTTTATTGAGATCTCCGCGGATCAGGAAGCAAGCAGCGGGCCAGATTCTCTGGGAAAAATTTTATATATATTTCAGGTGGTTATATTATCCCGCAACGCCCTATCGGGCGGTGGCGGGTAATCTTTGCCCTGTATGCGGGGCAGGCTTTGCCCGGGTGGCGGTCCGGCTTTTTTCGTGCTGTGGCGTTCTGCCGCAAGCAAATTTGATCCAGATCAATTTAATCGCCATGACCACGCATAGGATGAGCGTCAGGCAATCGCAGTTGAAGGAGAGTCCGATGACCGGTGGCGAAACGCTTTTTATGGCTTTGGGGACAGTCGGGGTTGCGGTCTATGTGGCAGTGCTGATGTGGCTGACGCTGACCTATCACGACAATATCACCGAAAGCTGACAAGCGGGCGGTTTGCACAAGCGGGTGATCGCATCTGTCTTTCGATGCGGTTCCAGACAGCATAGGCCAGGCCGGAGTTTCTCCCATGCTTGACTTATCGCTGCACAGGTAACCTCCAGTATCTCACTTTTCGGCAGGTTTTCCCATTCCCTGCCGAAATTCCGGTGGCCCGGCAACTTCCGTTCCTTTTCCTCGGTCGGGCCACCGGTTTTTTCTATTCTTTCGGCTTTACTTCCTCGACCGGGCCGCCGGCCTTTTTCCAGGCGGCGAAACCGCCCGCCATATGTGCGACCGGCGCAAGCCCCATATTATGGGCGGCAAGCCCGGCAAGCGCCGACCGCAACCCGCCCGCGCACATGAAGATGAACTTCTTGCCGGACTGGAACCGCTCCTTGGGATAAGGGCCATTGGGATCGATCCAGAATTCCAGCATGCCGCGCGGCACGTGATAGGCGTTCGGCACCCCGCCATCGCGCCAGATTTCGCGGATATCGCGGATATCGACGATTTCAACATTCGGATCGTCCTTCATCGCGACGACCTGTTCGGCGGACAGGGTTTCGATCACCTGTTCCGCTTGCTTGCACATGTCATAGACGCTTTTGATGGCCATCTTCAGACCTCCCTTACTTTCAGTTTCCAGCTATCACCATTGCGCACCACATGGGCGGCTGTCGGATCCATGAAATGGGCAGCCAGCATATAGCTATCCGTGTCGCAGAGTTTTTCCAGCGTCTTGCGCCGCGATGCCGATGACAGGGCGGTGTCGGTATCGACGCTTGTGCCCCAGTCCGGAAATGCCACCTGAATCGGATGATGGAAGCTGTCGCCGGTGAACAGCGCGCTGTCATTGCCGCTTTTGAGGTTGATGCTGACATGACCCGGTGTGTGGCCCGGTGTGGGTTCGAGCCAGATCCTGTCATCGATCGCGTGATCGGCGTTGACAAGATCGGCAAGCCCCGCATCGACAATCGGGATGACGCTATCCTCGAATGCCCCGTCCATTGCGTGATGCACCGGATTTTCCGCCCAATGATCATATTCTGTCTTGTGGAAAATATAGCGTGCGTTGGGGAATGTCGGTACCCAGCGCCCGTTTTCGAGCTGCGTGTTCCAGCCGACATGATCGACATGCAGATGCGTGCACATCACAAAGTCGATTTCTTCGGGTTTCGCGCCAAGTGCGGCGATTTTCGCCAGATAGTCCGTATTCATCATCGACCATTCGTCGAAAATCGTGCGTTCCTTGTGATTGCCCATACAGGTATCGATCAGGATATTGTGCTGCGGCGTGCGGATCAGATAGGTGTGCAGGCTTGCCTTCAGAAGACCGTCCGGCAGCTCGCCTTTCGGGGTCAGGAAGTGGGGTTCCATCCAGTCGCGCTGGGTTTCAAGCGCCTCCCACGAACCGGTGGGAAAGAAATCCCTCACATTGAAAAGCGGTCCGGTCCATTCGACGATGGTATCGACGGTGGTGTCGCCCAGTTGCAGTGTCTTCATCTTCCTCGCCCTCCCTTATTTTGTTTTTGTTTTTTCGTGTTTGCCGCAAAGCTGCGCCGGTCTTGTCTGCTCAGGTGATCTAGCCGCGCAGCCCGTCTTTTGTTATCTGCGCGTCGGCTTCGTCGAGCGCCTTTTCCAGCCGGTCGAACAGCATGGTGATTTCCTCCTCGCTGATGATCAGCGGCGGGCAGATGGCCAGCACATCGCCGATTGCGCGCACGATCAGCCCGTTGGCCTGTGCCCGGGCCTGGCCGATTGCGCCCGCGCCGGCAGCCGGATCGAAGGAACGTTTGCTGTTCTTGTCGGCGACAAGCTCGACCGCGCCGATCAGCCCGGTGCCGCGTGCCTCGCCCACCAGCGGGTGGTCGCCCAATGCCTTCAGGCGCTTCTGGAACAGGGGTGCCATGCCGCGTACCCGGTTGACGATATCGAGCCGGTCGTACATTTCCAATGTCTTCAATGCGACAGCGCAGCCCAGCGGATGCCCGGTATAGGTATAGCCATGGCCGAAATTGCCGTTGCGCCGGCTGCCTTCCGCCAGCGCCTCGTCCATGAAGTCGGGCAGGATAACCGCACCGATCGGCACATAGGCAGAGGACAGGGCCTTGGCGATGGACATGGAGGTCGGCGCCATGCCGAAGGTTTCGGCCCCAAACATATTGCCGGTGCGGGCAAAGCCGCAAATCACCTCGTCATCAATGAACAAGATGTCATATTTGGCAAGCACCGCCTGGATTTTTTCGAAATAGGTCGCGGGCGGCAGGATCACCCCGCCCGCTCCCATGATCGGCTCGGCGATGAAGGCGGCGATGGTGTCGGGATCCTCCCGCTCGATCATCGCTTCGAGATTGGCGGCAAGCCGGCTTGCGAATTCCTCCTCGGTCTCACCCGGTTCGGCAAGGCGGTAATGATGCGGGCAGTCTGTGTGCAGAATACCCTGAATAGGCAAATCCCAGTCCGCATGCAGATGCGGCAGCCCGGTCAGGCTGGCGCTGGCGACCGTGACCCCGTGATAGGCCTTGATGCGGCTGATGATCTTCTTCTTCTTGGGGCGGCCGATGACATTGTTGTAATACCAGATCAGCTTGATCTGCGTATCATTGGCTTCCGAGCCCGAGCAGGTGAACGATACCTTGCCTGCATTGAACGGCATCATCGCCTTGAGCTTTTCGGCAAGCGCGATCGAGCTTTCATGCCCCTTGCCCGAAAACACATGATAATAGGGCAGCTTTTCCATCTGCGCGGTGGCGGCGGCGATCAGCTCTTTCTCATGAAAGCCAAGTGCGGTGCACCAGAGCCCGGCCATCCCCTCGATATAGCTGTTGCCCTCGCCATCGAACACATAGACGCCTTCGCCCCGGTCGATCAGGAACGGCCCCGATTTCGGCAGGGTGGCAAGATTGGTGTAAGGGTGCAGCACGCTTTCGACATCGCGCGCTTCGAGGCTGTTGGGCTTGATCGGCATGGGGCGGTTTACTCCGGGAATTGATTGTCCCGACAGATTAACCGCAAAGGGTGTGTGGCTGTCAAAGTAACTCGCGCATCAGCCTGTCACGGCCCGGCAGGCGTGGCTTTGGCGGTGGCGGTAAGTTGGATGATGTCAGCTGCCGATCATTCAGGGTGGCGGCGGCCCACCATCAAATTACAGGCGCGGAGTGTCAGCCCCAACAACCAATCGGACAGAAAACCAGCAGGCAGGCTGCAGGGGATGCCGGCAACAGCAATGATGGGGGGGTGAAACCCGGCGGATGCGGAAGGGAGCCGAGGGGTTAACCTGTTAACCCTGGCGCGCCTTGAACCGGCGATTGGTCTTGTTGATCACATAGACGCGGCCCTTGCGGCGCACAATCCGGCAATCGCGATGCCGTTGCTTCAGTGACCGAAGTGAACTTCTGACTTTCATCTTTCCGCGCTCTTTAATCTTGATCCGGGTTCTTGCTTTGAGGTCCAAAAGCAAGAACGTCCATTCCGGCGCATTCTCATGCGCTGCAGGAGGCGCGAAACTAGTCACCGGCCGCACCGATGTCAAGCCGGGAACCGCCAATGCGCTTAGTGCTGGCTCAAATAAAGTAATTGCTGTTATAGTTCAGTATGATAACTAAATTTGGGTGCGTTGCTGTGCCCTTATCGGGGAGGATTGCGG
This sequence comes from uncultured Alphaproteobacteria bacterium, assembly GCA_937888955.1. Taxonomy (GTDB): domain Bacteria; phylum Pseudomonadota; class Alphaproteobacteria; order UBA11222; family UBA11222; genus CALAQW01. Next base: position 4,497 of record CALAQW010000164.1, read on the forward strand.
GATGAAGCTGTTCATCTTCGAAGCCGCCTATCGGCGGCTTGAGACGGAAATCCATGCGATCTGCCCCGCGGTCGAGCCTTATCTGATGGCGGCGGACGGGACGATCACATTGCATGGCAAGCCGCTTGCGTCAGAGGACGTGACACCCGAAATCGCCTGGATCAGCACGGATCTGTTTTTTCAGGGGCCGTCGCGGGATTTTCTGCGCTTCGTTCTGAAATGCGACAGCCTGAAATGGATACAATCGGGTGCCGCGGGCTTCGACAATCCGATTTTTCAGGCGCTGGGTTCAAAGCCCGGTGTCATCTATACAAACAGCACCGGCGCGGGCAAATCGATCGCCGAATTCGTCATGGGGGCGGTGCTGAACTATTTTCAACCGCATACAGCACGGCGCGACAGCCAACGCCGGCATGAATGGAAACGTTACGGCTTCCGGGATGTCGCGGAAACCAACTGGCTGATCTATGGTTACGGCAATATCGGCAGTGAGGTGGGCAAGCGCGCCCGGGCGTTCGAAGCGCATGTGACCGGGGTGCGCCGCAATCCAACAGGCGAGGAGAATGCCGACAGGATGATACGGCCCGACGCGTTGTATGACAATTTGCCGCAAATGGATGTGGTCGTGCTGGCCGCGGCGTCGAACGAGGATAATCGGCATATTGTGGATGCGCGGTTTCTGGCGGCGATGAAGCCGACATCGGTGCTTGTCAATGTCGGGCGCGGTGCGCTTGTCGATGAGGTTGCCTTGCTTGCCAGTCTTGATAAGGGGCGGCCCGAACAGGCGATTCTCGATGTATTCGAGACAGAGCCATTGCCCGGGGACAGCCCGCTATGGGATCATCCCCGGGTGCATGTCTCGGCGCATGCATCGGCTTCAAGCCCGATGACAGGGCCGCGGGGTGATGAAGTTTTTTTGCGGAATTTCCGCCGTTACGTCTTGGGGGACGAGGTAGAGTTGCAGGTAAGATTTGAGAAACCATAAGTACTGGATTTACCTGTTGAGTATAGCCTGGTTTGGCTTTATCAATCTATATTGAATTATAGTTATCCCCCGCGCCAGAATCGGCGTTAAATAGTATTAAGTAAGTGCGTATTCGTTGAATGTTTATGTTAGGCGTCAGTTGTCCGAAGCCGGTAATCGCCGCAGATCCATGCGGCAAGCGCCGATATTCGGTTTCGCGATGGGGGGGTGAATGAAAATTCTTTCTGCAGATGATCATTGGGTATCCAGAACAGGATTAAGGCATTCGCTTTCCCTGCTTGAATGGCCGGTTAACAGTTTTCTTGAAGCCAGCAGTTTTGCCGAAGCGCGCGAGATCGCGGCGCAGAACCCGGACCTAGATCTGATCGTGATGGATCTTCTGATGCCGGATGGTTCGGGCTTTGACGAGTTGGCGGTGTTGACCCAGATTGTGCCTGAAGTACCGATCATCGTCGTATCGATGGCTGAAAACAGGCAGGATGTCATTCGCGCGATCGATGCGGGGGCGATGGGGTTTGTACCGAAATCAGCGCCGGGTACCGAATTGGTGCGCGCGATCGAGATCGTGCTGGCGGGGGAGATTTATCTGCCGCCGCAGATTATGGGCGCGCAGGCAGCGGCGCAGCCGCCGAAAAGCCCCGCTATTCAGCCGCCGCGCCCCGTCACTCCCTCCGAATCGGCGAGTGCGCGGATTGCCGATCTGACGCGCCGGCAGCGCGAGGTGTTCAGCCTGCTCGGTGCAGGTTATTCGAATGCCGCCATTGCCAGGGAACTGGGTATTTCCGAACATACGGTTGCGATTCACGTCTCGGCGATCCTGAAGACCCTCGAGGTCGAAAACCGCACTCAGGCGGCCTTGCTGGCAACCGGCGGGGCGCCGCAACAGGCTTGATCGCTTGCCGCGTGCAAACCTGAAATACTGGCTGCTGGCGGCGGCACGTGAACGGAAATGGTGGGCGCGGCTGGGATTGAACCAGCGACCCCTTCGATGTCAACGAAGTGCTCTCCCACTGAGCTACGCGCCCTCCCGAGGAATGCGGGTATATCGGCAAATGCCGTCTGCTTGCAAGTCTTTCTTGGCCGCCCGGGCCCGGGCACGCGGCCTGCCTTATGGCAGGCAAGGCAAAGCCGGGGAACGATCCCGCGCTACCCGGCCTGCAAAGTGGCCCGCCGCGGCGCCGGCAAGCAAGATGATGCGCGGCACCCGCAAAAAAGTGCTGGTGTCAGGCAGCCTTTTCGGCTGGTGCGGCACCTTCCTGGCTGTCGGGATCGCGCAGCACATAGCCGCGACCCCAGACCGTCTCGATATAATGGTCGCTGCCGGTTGCAGCCGACAGTTTCTTGCGCAGCTTGCAGATGAACACATCGATGATCTTCAGCTCCGGCTCATCCATGCCGCCATAAAGATGGTTGAGGAACATCTCCTTTGTGAGCGTCGTCCCCTTGCGCAGCGACAGGAGTTCCAGCATCGCATATTCCTTGCCGGTCAGATGCACCCGCTGGCCGTCGACCTCCACGGTTTTCGCGTCCAGATTCACCGTCAGCTTGCCGGTGGTGATGACCGATTGCGCATGACCTTGCGAGCGGCGGACAATGGCATTGATTCGCGCCACCAGCTCTTCCTTGTGGAAGGGCTTGGTCATGAAATCATCGGCGCCGAAGCCAAGTCCCTGCACCTTGCTGTCCATATCCGACAGGCCCGACAGGATGAGAATCGGCGTTTCGACTTTCGCCAGCCGCAATTTCTTGAGCACATCGAAGCCGTTCATATCGGGCAGATTCAGATCAAGAATAATAATGTCGTAATCATATAACTTGCCGAGATCGAGGCCCTCTTCCCCGAGATCGGTAATGTATAAATTGAAACCGGCCTGGTTGAGCATCAATTCGATACCCTGCGCGGTTGCCATATCATCTTCAATCAACAGAACTCGCATCGCTGCCTCGTCCCTTCAAAGTGTCTTTGGTTAATGGAACCATAAAGTGAAATAGTTAACAAAAGTTAATTTCAGCCGGAAAAAGTTAATTTTTTTGTTTTTTTTCGGGCGGGGATGGCGATCGGACCAGCCAATTGCGGCAAACGGGCAATTCCCGCTTACATTGCAGGGCAAATGCGCGCTCAGGTGGAATTGTTTTACGTCGCCTTAAATTCTTGCGGCCATAATGCGGGCATACGGTGTCACGACAATTCGGAACGGGCCAGGACTTGCAGTCACTTATCGCAGAAATTCAACGCTTGCCTGCCTACCGTTATTACGGGCGGGTGGTCAGTGTTCAGGGCCTTCTGGTGGAGGTCGCGGGCTTTCAGCACAGCCTCAGCGTCGGATCGCATCTGTCGATCCAGGGGGGAGACGGGTCCGAGCTTGCCTGCGAGGTTGTCGGTTTCCGCAACGAACGCGCCCTGTGCATGCCATTCGGCCCGGTCGAGGGGGTCGGCCTTGGCTGCAAGGTGGTGGTCAGCGATGAAGAGCCCGCGATCCGGCCGTCAAATGCCTGGCTGGGGCGGGTCGTCAATGCGATGGGGGAGCCGATAGACGGGCGCGGCCCGATCCCGTCGGGCATTCGTGCTTATCCGTTGCGGGCCAGCCCGCCCCCTGCCCACAGCCGCGCGCCGGTTGGCGACAAGCTTAATCTGGGTGTGCGGGCGCTGAATTGTTTTGCAACCTGCTGCCGCGGGCAGCGGATGGGTATTTTCGCCGGTTCCGGCGTCGGCAAATCGGTTTTGCTGTCGATGCTGGCGCGGCAGACCGAATCGGATATTGCCGTCGTCGGGTTGATCGGCGAGCGCGGCCGGGAAGTGCAGGAATTCATCCGTGAAAATCTCGGGGAAGACGGGCTTGCCCGCTCGGTGGTGGTTGTCGCGACGTCCGACGAGCCGGCATTGATGCGCCGTCAGGCGGCCTATCTGACCCTGTCGATCGCCGAATTCTTCCGCGATCAGGGGGCGGATGTGCTGTGCCTGATGGATTCGGTCACCCGTTTCGCCATGGCGCAGCGCGAGATCGGCCTGTCCTGCGGCGAACCGCCTGCCAGCAAAGGCTATACGCCAACGGTCTTCTCGGAATTGCCGAAGCTGCTTGAGCGGGCAGGCACTGGCGAGGGGCAGGGCACGATTACCGGGCTGTTCACGGTGCTTGTCGAAGGCGACGATCACAGTGAACCGGTGGCCGATGCGGTGCGGTCGATCCTGGACGGTCATATCGTGCTTGACCGCGCCATCGCCGAACGTGGCCGTTATCCCGCGATCGATGTGCTGCGCTCGGTCTCGCGGACGATGCCCAAATGCAATAGTGCCGAGGAAACAGCGCTTATCCGCCGTGCGCGACAGCTTCTTGCAAGTTACGAGGATATGGCTGAGATGGTGCGGCTTGGGGCCTATCGCGCGGGCAGCGATCCGGAGGTTGACGAGGCGGTGGCCCGCTTCCCGCATTTTGAGGCGTTTCTCAATCAGGCACCTGATGAAACCACCGATTTCGCAACCGCGCTTGGCCAGCTGGCCGAGATAATCGCGATGCCGGTGGGTTTGTCCGGGGATGCGCCATCGCCCGAGCCGGGTGCCCAATTGCGTTAAGAAATACAGGAATATCAGTCAATGCGCGTAAAGCAGTCCCTCATCCGCATGAATAAGTGGCAAGTCGATGAAAAGCGCCGGCATTTGTCCGACCTGCTTGTTTTGCGCGACGATATGGCGCGTAAACTTGCCATGCTTGAGGAAAGTCTGCAGCGCGAGCAGGCCCTTGTCCGCGCCTCCGCAGATACGAATGCGGATGTCAGCCACGCTTACGGCGTTTATGCGGCATCGGTCATCAAACAGCGCGAGAATCTCAAGCACTCCATCACCGCTATCGATGGCCAGGTGAATGAGGCGGAGGCCGCGATCACCGAGGCGTTCCAGGCGCTCAAGCGGCAGGAGGCCGCGCTGGCCAGTCAACAGCGACGCGAACAGAAAAAGCGCGAAAGAAAAATGCAGCAGGAGCTGGATGAGCGCGCATTGGAGCAGCATCGCCGCCGCCGCAGATTCTAGTGCCGCCGCGGATACTCTTCCAGATCAACTTTATACAGACTAATATTCCGCAGATCGCTGTGCCTGTGGGCTGAGGTCCCGTGCGGTCAAATCAGACCGCGCGGTGATTTGGGACGCAGGCTTGCAGCGATCTTGCGCACATTGTCGGCGGCGACACTTTGCGGGTGCCGTGTCAGCAACGGCGCCTGCGCGCGAATGGCGCTCGCAACCGATTTGTCATTGTGGATCGCGCCCAGAAGCTGCGGGCAGAATTGCAGGAAGTGCTCGCTGGCGCGTTTCACCGCCCCATATGTCTTTTCGGCTGCCTTGTCGCTTTCGGCGCGATTGACGACGATGTCGATATCGATATTCGGAAACCGGGTAACGAGTGACTTCAGGAAGGCATAGGCATCGGTGATCGAGGTGGGATCGTCCGTCACCACAATCAGTACACGCCCTATCTGCTGAAAGATCGGCATCATATGCGTGTTCATGCCCGCTGCCAGGTCGACGATCACATGGTCATATAGCACTGACAGCTTGCACAGCTCGGTGCAGAGCAGTGCGATTTGCTTTCTGTTCATCCCGTCAAGGGTGCCTGAGCCCGACCGCCCGGCAAGAACGTCAAAGCCGCGCAGTTGCCGGCCGGCATTGGCTGATATCTCACTATCCATGGCGCCGGCTCCGCCGTCGAACGGCGTGATGGCATCGGCAAGTTTCACGCGGCCTGTCACGACACTCGCGAGATCGCGTTCGGGGCCCATGGCGAGCTGCACATCGACATTGGCAAGCCCCAGATCGCCGTCGACGAGCAGCACCCGGTCGCCCGTCAGTGCGAGTGCCTGCGACAGGGTGATGGAAAACCAGGTCTTGCCCACACCGCCCTTGCCCGAGCCGACCGCGATCAGGTTTCGGATACGGGGCAGGTTGCGCGCTTCTTCCGCGGCATGGTTTCCGCGCGCGGAAAGAACCTTGGCGGGCGATGTCAGGATCGGTTCTTCATTCATTGGGATGCGCGCTCCAATTCTTGGTAGGTATCTTGTTCAAACGGGTCTTCCATGAAGATATGCGCCAGCGCACCGGGGCTGATCGGCGCAAGGCCCCTGGCGATATAGGGGGTGACGCTGACATGGTGTAATGTCATCGCCGCGCTATCCATCGCACTGAGAATGCTGCCGAGCCGACGTGTTGTATCAAGCCGGGTGACGATCATTCCGCGCGCGCCGAGCCCGCTGAATATATGCACGATCTCGGCTGCCTCCGCCGCGTCACCACCCGCAGGCAGGGTCAGAACCGGATCGACATCGGCTGCCATGATCAGTGACTTCACAAGCTCAAGCTCGGTCAGGTTGAAAGGGGAACAGGCCGGTGTATCGATGAAGCAGGCCGACCCTGGCTGGCGTTGCGCGAGCAGGTCCGCAAGGTCGGCCGGACCGGATGCTTCATGCAGTGTGCACCCCATGATTTCGGTGAGTTCGCGTAGTTGCGCGCTCGCCCCGGTGCGGGTGACATCCGTGGTGATCAGCATCGCGTCATGCCCGGCAAGCAGCGCGCGCGCCGTCAGCTTGACGGTGGTGACCGTCTTTCCCGCGCCGGCCGGGCCGATCAGCATGACAGGCCGTTCCGGCGCGCAGGCAAGCGGCGAAAAACCGAACAACCCGTCAAAGGTTGCCGTCAATGCCGCGATGGCATCATTGACGGAAAAAGCGCTGGCGGTTTTTGTCAGCCGCGCAACCAGATCCTCAGATACCCTGTGAAAGTTGAGTGCGTCTGAAATTTCCGCGATGATCTCGGTTTCCTGTGCCGGATCGGCCATCGGGAAGGCAAACGGATTTGCCATCTGCGCCATATCGTCATCGGGCAATGCTCCGGGTTCGGCCCGCCGCTCGAGGGCCGCGCGAAGGATGACACTGCCGTCAGCCCCGCACTGGGTATTCAGGATGATCGCATCAGGTCCCATACTGTCGCGCAGCGTCTGCATCGCTTCGCGCATGGTCGGGGCGGTGATGGTTTTAAAGCGCATGGCCCTGTCCGTCCCTATACCTGCCCGACCGTACGAATGCGGGCCTGCGGATGAATTTCATTTTGCGACAATACCGGCGTCTGCGGCCGGAATCGTTCCACGATCGAACGGACGATGGGCCGGATCGCCGGGCTTGTCAGCAGCGCGGGCGTTTCCCCTTGCTGGCCAAGCTCGTCAAAGCGAAGCCGGACATCGGTGATAAAATCCTGCAACCGGCTTGGCGACATGGCGAGTTGCGTATCCTCCCCCTGTCCGACCATCGCCTCGGCGAAGGACTGCTCCCATTCCGGGCTCAGGCTCAGCAGCGGCACATAGCCCGCGGGTGACATATTGGCGTGGCAGATCTGCCGGGCCAGACGGGTGCGGACATGCTCGGTAATCGCGGTGATGTTCTGGGTAAAGCTTGTGGCTTCCGATATGCCTTCCAGAATGGTCGGCAGATCGCGGATCGAAATCCGTTCGGCAAGCAGGGTCTGCAGCAGCCGCTGGATGCCGGACAGGGAAATCTGCGCGGGTACCAGATCATCGATCAGCTTCTGTTGGTCCGACGACAGATCGTCAAGCAGTTTGCGGGTTTCCGCATAAGACAGAAGCTCGGACATGTTCTGCTGCACTGTTTCTGTCAGATGTGTGGTGATGACCGTGGCCGGATCGACCACTGTGTAACCACGGAAGGATGCCTCCTCGCGCAGCGACTCATCAACCCAGCTTGCCGGCATGCCGAAGGTCGGCTCGACGGTTTCCTCGCCCGGCAGGTCGATGGCCATGCCGCGCGGATCCATGACAAGAAGATGTCCGAGTTTCAGCTTGCCGCGCCCCGATTCCACTTCCTTGACCCGGATGACATATTCGTTTGCGGCCAGCTGAATATTGTCGAGAATGCGGATGGACGGCATGACAAACCCCATTTCAGAGGCGATCTGCCGGCGCAGCGCCTTGATCTGTTCGGTCAGGGGGTGGGCTTCCTGATCTTTGTTGATCAGTGGCAGCAGCCCGTAGCCAAGCTCAAGCCGCAGATCGTCCATCGCCAATGCGGTCTGTATCGGTTCGTCCTTGGGCTGTGCGTCGATTTCCGCCTGTTCGGCTTCCGCTTCCGCGTCGGCGCGTTTCTGATCGGCATTACGTCCGGCCTGCCAGGCCAGGAAGCCCGTGCCGCCCGCCAGTACCAGAAAGGGCAGGGCGGGCATGCCGGGCAAAATCGACATGGCCACGAGCAGGAAAGAGGAAATACCAAGCGCCTTGGGATAGCCTGAAAGCTGCCCGAACAGCACCACATCGGCGGACCCCGTCAACCCGGCTTTGGAGACAAGCAGACCGGCGGCGGTCGATACGATCAGGGCCGGGATTTGCGAGACAAGCCCGTCGCCCACCGTCAGCAGGGTATAGCTTGCGCTGGCATCGGCAAAGCTCATATCCATCTGCGCGACCCCGACGATAATCCCGCCAATGACGTTGATGAATGTGATGAGCAATCCCGCGATCGCATCGCCGCGCACGAATTTCGCCGCGCCGTCCATGGCGCCGAAAAATGTCGATTCGTCTTCCAGTTCGCGGCGGCGGCTTTTTGCTTCCGCCTCATTGATAAGCCCCGCGCTCAGATCGGCGTCGATCGCCATCTGTTTGCCGGGCATGGCATCCAGGCTGAAGCGTGCCGCGACTTCCGCGATCCGGCCCGAACCTTTCGTGATGACCACGAAATTGACGATCACCAATATGCCGAACACGATAATGCCGATGACGAAATTGCCGCCCATGACAAAGCTGGCGAAGCCTTCGATGACATGGCCGGCCGCATCCGGGCCTGTATGACCATCCGCCAGGATAAGCCGGGTGGAGGCAAGGTTCAGCGACAGCCTGATCATGGTGGCGATCAGAAGGACGGTTGGAAAAGCGCTGAATTCCAAAGGCTTCTCGATGAACAGGCAGGTCATCAGGATGAGCACGGAAAATGTGATCGAAATGGCCAGCGCGAAATCGAGCAGCCAGCTTGGCAATGGCAGGATCAAAACGATCAGGATCACGACGACGCCCAGCGCCAGCGCGATATCGCCGCGCAGGGCGTTGGCGCGCAGCATGCCAAGCAGGCTGTTGCCGCGGGTCATTGCGCTGCCGCTCGTTGCTGAACTATCTGTCATTCTGCGCCGCTACCTTTGCAATTGCAGCCCATCGCGGTCGGTCAGGCATGCACCCGGCCCGATTCGTTGGGGGCCGGGATATCAACGCCTGCCTGTCTGTAGCTGTTCAGCTTGTTGCGCAGGGTACGGATGGAAATGCCCAGAATATTGGCCGCATGGGTGCGGTTGCCCAGGCAATGATCCAGCGTGTCGAGAATGAGATCCTGCTCCACATCGGCGACCGTGCGGCCCACAAGTTTCGCACCGCTGTCCCCGGCAAGGCCCGCTGACTGGGCGAGCGTCACCTTTTCAAGCAGATTGCTCGTCGCGCTTGCGGCTTGCGGGGTGCTGCCGTCGGGCAGGACGATGGCGGCAGGTTCGATCTCGTCGCCGGTGGACAGCAGGACGGCGCGGTGGATCGTATTTTCCAGTTCACGCACATTGCCCTGCCAATGATGGCCGGTCAGGATCTGCTTGCTTTGTGCGCCGATCACCTTGAGCGGCAAACCGTTCGAGCGGGCATATTTGGCGGCGAAATGCTCCGCAAGCGCGATGATGTCGGCGGGCCGCTCGCGCAGGGGCGGCATGCTCAGATTGACCACATTGAGCCGATAGAGCAGATCCTCGCGGAAATTGCCGTCGCGGACCGCCTTGGCGATGTCGCGGTTGGAGGTGGCGATCACGCGAATATCAACCTTGATGGGCTTTGCGCCGCCGACCCGGTCGATCTCGCGTTCCTGCAGGGCGCGCAGCAGTTTCGCCTGCAACCGGATATCCATTTCGCTGATTTCGTCGAGCAGCAGCGTGCCGCGATTGGCTTCCTCGAATTTACCGATCCGGCGCGCGACCGCCCCGGTAAAGGCGCCTTTCTCATGGCCAAACAGTTCCGATTCCAGCAGGTTATCGGGAATCGCCGCGCAATTGACCGAGATGAACGGTCCGTTCGCGCGCTTTGACTGGCGGTGCACATAATGCGCCATGATTTCCTTACCGGTCCCTGATTCGCCGGTAATCATGATGCTGGCATCGCTCGGTGCGACCTGATCGGCAAGCTTCAGCACCGCCTCGGTCGCCGGATCGGCGCAGATGAGTTGGTGGTCTTCATGTGTCACCGCCTCCAGAATGGCAGCGATCAGATCCGGGTCGGGGGGCAGGGGAAGATATTCCTTGGCGCCGGCGCGGATCGCGGCGGCGGCGCTGTCGGCGCTGGCATCGATGCCGCAGGCGACGACGGGAATATGGATATGTTCAGTTTCAAGCTGCTGTATCAGCGTCTCGATCGGTTGCGCGATATCGACCATCAGCATGTCGGCGCCGCGCCCGGCCCGTAGCGCGTTCAATGCGGTCTCGATGGAATCGGCGGTACTCACCCGCGCGCCGCGATCCATCGCCATCTTCGAGGCGGTGCCCAGTTCCCCGCTCAAACTTCCGATGATTAATAAACGCATGTCAGCTTCCTTCCGTACAACTAGTCAAAATAGTGGATGCGCTGCGCGGGGGGCAGCGTCGCATTGATGGACATTTCAAGCCGGCGCGGATTTTCCTTGCGGCTGATCGAGCCCGCGGCCAGGGCAAACAGGTTCAGCAGCAACGCCTCATCGGCTGAATTGCGCTCCAGCTTGCTGGCGAGAGGCGAAAAAACCATATTACCCAGAATGGCCCCGTAGAATGTGGTCAGCAACGCAACCGCCATGGACGGGCCGATGGTTTCAGGCTGCTGCAGATTGCCAAGCAGTTGCACCAGCCCGACAAGCGTGCCGATCAGCCCCATGGCGGGAGCAACTTCTGCCGCGCGCCGCAGCACGCCGGCGCTGCGACTGTGGCGCGATGCCATCGCGCTGACTTCCTGCCGCATGGTGCGTTCCACCTCATCAGGTTGCGCGCCGTCGAGAATCATCCGTATGCCGCGCGCCAGAAACGGCGCCCAGCTGAGTGTCCGCATGATGCGTTCCATATCCTGTTCGCCCGCGCGCCGCGATTGTTCGGCGATCTTGATCATCTCCGTGGCGACAGTCTGAACGTCGAGCCGTGAGCGGAAAATCGTCCGCAAGACAAGTTTCTGTGCGTTCTTTATTTCCGACAGCGAAAAGGAAATCGTCGTTACGGCAAGGGTGCCGCCAATGACGATCAACATGGCCGGCCAGTTGACGAACGCGGCCGGGCTGCCGCTGGCGAAAATTGCCAGCGCGACCAGCGCGAATGCCGCGCCCAGGCCAATAATTGTCGCACTATCAATCATGTCAATTCATACGCAGCGGTCAGGTTAAACGCTGTCCCCTTTGATTATTTCGGTCATGGTGACCCCAAGCCGTTCGTCGATCACGACAACCTCGCCGCGCGCGACCAGCCGGTTGTTCACAAAAATATCGATGGCTTCACCGACCTTGCGGTCAAGCTCGACAATCGTGCCCGGTCCAAGCTGCATGAGCTGGCTGACTTCCAGATGCGTTTTGCCAAGCACCGCCGAAACATTGACCGGAATGTCGAATACCGGCTCAAGATCCGCCGCGGTTCGGGTGACCTCGCCTTCGGTTTCTGCCTGGTTCGCTGCGGCGGTTTCGCTTGCCTCGGGATCAGGGGACTCGATCAGAGCGCTGTCTTCTTCGGCCAGATTGTCCCATTCCACGCCTTCTTTCTCGTCACTCATTGGTCGCTGCTTTCGGTTGCCATCTGACTGAAATCGTTGCCGATGTCGGTTTGTTCGGACGCCGCCGGTTCTGCGCCGCTGCCGTTGATATAGCTTGTGATGATCGTCTCGATCTCACGGGTTTGCGCCGGGGTGCCCCGGGTCACGCCACCGTCGGGCCATTCCATCTGGCATTCGGTGGCTGTGAATTCAGGTTCCCCCAGCACGACAATCCGCCCCGGATAGCCGATCTGCCGCCCGATCTCGTCAATCCGCTCTGTCAAGGGCGCCACCAGCTCCTGCGGGATGCGGATCACGATTCTGGGTTCGTTGCGCAGGTTGGCGGCGCATTCGCGGAACAGCGCCTCAATCTCGGCCAGCGGTTCGCGTGCCATCAATGCGGGGGCAAGCTGATGCGCAGCCGCCAATCCAAGATCTGCGGCTGCGGCCTGCAGATTTGCGATTTCCTGATCGACCTGGTTCAACAGTGCACCGTAATTGGCCGACAATTCATTCAGTGCCTGAGCGGCGATCTGCTCGGCGTGGGACAGGGCCGCCTGCTTGCCGGCTGCTTCCCCGGCCGCGAATGCCTCCTGTTTCAGGGCGTCGATTTCAGCTTCGCTATAGCGTGTTTTCCGCTTCGGCGCGCTGGCTGGCATATGCAGCTTTTCGTCCGGGTCAAGGGTTTCGAAATCGAATTTAACAGCTTCTTCCATCACGATTGCGCGCCCAGCCTAATAGATCAGTTCATCGTCGCTATTGCCGTCGGCGATCATGATATCGCCGCTCGCGGCAAGGTCCTTGGCCAGCATGACCATCGACATTTGCGCTTCATCCACCTCGCTGAGCCGTACAGGGCCCATTGCCTCCATATCCTCGCGCAGGATCTTGCCCGCCCGTTCCGACATGTTCGAGAAGAACATATCGCGCAACCCGTCGGATGCGCCTTTCAGCGCAAGCCCAAGCTTGTCCTTGTCGAAATTGCGCAGCAATGTCTGAACGCTGCCCGGGTCGAGTTTGCCAAGATCCTCGAAGGTGAACATCAGCGCACGGATGCGTTCGGCGGATTCGCGATTGCGTTCTTCCAGCGCACTCAGGAAGCGGCCTTCTGTCTGACGGTCGAAATTGTTGAAGATGTCGGCCATCACCTCATGGGCATCGCGCCGGTTCGTGCGCGCCAGATTATTCATGAATTCTGTGCGCAGGGTGCTTTCCACCTTGTCGAGAATATCTTTCTGAACCGCTTCCATCCGCAGCATGCGCATGATGACTTCCTGCGCGAAATCCTCGGGCAGGGCGCTCAACACCCTTGCCGCATGGTCGGGTTTGACCTTGGTCATCACGACGGCGACGGTCTGCGGATATTCGTTTTTCAGAAAGTTCGCGAGAACGCTTTCATTCACATTGCCAAGCTTGTCCCACATTGTCCGTCCCGCAGGACCGCGGATCTCCTCCATGATCTGGGCAACGCGATCATCATCAAGGATCTGGCGCAACAACCGTTCGGTGCCTTCATAGGAACCGGTCACGGATCCGGTTGACGACAACTTGGAGACAAACTCGTGCAGCAGGCTTTCAACGGTATCCGATGAGACCTGCCCCAGATTGGACATTGCCTGAGAGACCTCGCGTATCTCTTCCTCATCCATCAACCGCCACAAGGGCAGCCCGTGCTCGTCGCCGAGCGCCAGCATCACAATTGCGGCTTTTTCAGTGCCGTCGATATTTCTCAAATCGCGTCCAGCCATAATGTCCAACAGCTAAGTGGGTTAACCTTTGTCATGCAGCCAGGTGCGCATGATGGCGATTGCTTCATCCGGGTGACGTTCGACAACTTCCCCGACCTTGCGGATTGAGGATTCCTTGACCTGCCCTTCGATCTGGGCGACGTCGATCATGCTTTCGATTGGGTCGCTGCTGCTTGGCAGCAAGGCGGTGCCATCTTTCGTTTGCGCGATGGCGGCCTGCTGGGTACCGGTCGTTTGGCCGGGGCCAGCCAGCTGTGGCACCCCATCGGGGACGCCGCTTGCCAATGCGGGTTGCAGGTCGCCGGGCATGCCAGGTGAAATATCGAGTAGCCGGTTAATCAGTGGGCGGAAGACAAACAGGGCAGTCAGGAGCGCAACGATGGCGACAATCGCCGTTTCGGCGAATTTCAGCCATTGCTGTCCTTCGAAACCGAGGAAGGGTGCTTCCTCTTCTGCCAGCTCGGTCGTCGGGAATTCGAATTCCGAGAATTGCAGGTTGATCACCCGTACCTCGTCGCCGCGCTCTTCGTTGAAGCCGATGGCAGTGCGGACAAGGGCTGCGATCTGTTCGAGTTCTTCTTCGCTGCGTGGCTGATAGGTGCGGCTGCCATCTTCCTGCTGTACATAGGTGCCATTGACCAGCACAGCGACCGAGATGCGCTGGATTTCACCTGCTTCCTTGATAAGTGTGCGTGTAGTGCGCGAAATCTCGAAATTCGATGTTTCCTCCGACCGCAGGTCACGCGTCACGCTTTGCTCGGTGCTTTCCTGTGTTGTCTCTTCCCCTTGGTCGGGCAGCGCATTACCGACGGAGACCGGGTCCGTGTCGCTTTCGGACGCAGAGGATTCCTGTTCGATCACATTGGTCGAACGCATGACCCTGCCGTTCGGATCGAAAATCTCGGAATTTTCGGTTACGCGGTCCAGATTGACCGATGCGGTCACCTGAATGCGGCTGTTTTCAGGGCCGACGATGCTGCTGACCAGCGACTGAATGCGCCCTGACAGGCGTGCTTCGAAGCTCGCATTGGTATCCTGAATGCCGGCAATGATGCTGCCTTCATATTCGTCTTCCACCCCGCGCGACAGCAATTTACCCTTATCGTCCACGATTGCGATGCGGCCGGGGGTGAGGCCTGGAACCGCGGCGGCGACAAGGTGTTGAATCGCGGTTACCTGCGCTGCGCCGAAGTTCCGGCGTACCTTGACAACGATGGAAGCCGTTGGCTCCTGGCGGTTCGCGGCGAACAGCTCGCGTTTGGGGATGACGAGATGGACCCGCGCATTGACCACCGAATCGATCGACCGGATCGTGCGCGCCAGCTCCCCCTCCATGGCGCGCATCCGGTTGATATTCTGAATGAAGCTTGTCTGTCCCAGGGTGCTGCTATTGTCGAACAGCTCATAGCCTGCATTATCGCCGCTTGGCAGGCCTGCTTCGGCAAGCAACATGCGTAATCTGCGGGCCTGCTCATCAGGGACGAGAATCGTCGTGCCGTCACCCTGAAGCTGATAGGGGATGTTCAGGGCTTCAAGCTTGGCGATGATTTCGCCGGAATCGGAACTGTCCAGATTGGAATAAAGCAGGGCCATGGATGGCGCGGTAAAGCGCATCGCCATGAAGATGAAGAAGGCCACCAGCGCAGCCGTCACGATCCCCATGGCAATCAGACGCCCCGCGCCCAGCTTACCTAAGAACTCCAGAAATCCACTCAAACCAGGTCACCAAGAACTAAGAGTTGCCAGACGAATGTTATCGCAGTGCTGTTTTCCGCAATCCGCGTCCCGCTTTCTGCGATGGGCAATATTTTCCCAGTCGAGCGTGAATATCTGGTTAACCGCATCGGTGGCGCCGGGATCACCGCATTCGATTGCGCGCCTGCCTCCATGCGGAAAAAACAAAAAAGGCCGGTCGCGCAAGGCAGCCGGCCAAATTCTTTCGAATCTATGAGTAATTCCCGTTGGCGGTTATCCGCTCCCATCGCGATAATCCTGCAGCCTTGTTGTGCGCAGACCGGCCAGCCCGTGGCGGTCAAGCGCGCTTTGCCAGGACAGGAATTCCTCGACGGTCAGCGTATAGCGTTCGCAGGCGTCATGCAGCGTCAGAAGCCCCCCGCGGACTGCCGCAACAACTTCCGCTTTCCGGCGAATGACCCAGCGCTTCGTATTGGGCGGCGGCAGATCGTCGAGCGAAATCGGCAATCCGTGCGGGCCCATGACAGTCGCGTTTATTTGCTGTGTTCTATTTGACATTGCTCCAGTTCCGAGACTGACACGCCTCGATGACCCCCTTGATTTGTTACGCTTTGGCTGCGGCTGTAACCAGGCTGCCGCCAACGCAAATCAGGATAGGCGCGCGATTTTAAGGAAGCGCTAAAAATCATCGCTAACGTCGCGATAAAGATTAGCATTAACAATGGCTTAAGTTCATATCTCGCTAACCATTGCCATTTGTTCCCAACCGCTGGAACCGGGCCATTTCAGTGGCCCGGTTCAGCGTTTACTTACCGTTTGATCCGGATCAGCTCATCAAGCATCTCGTCGGCTGTCTGAATAATTTTCGAGTTCGCGGAATAGGCCCGCTGGGCGGTAATCAAGCTGGTGAATTCACCGGCAAGTTCCACGGTCGAGGCCTCAAGCACATTGGAATCGATGCGACCCGCGCCGGCTGTTGTGGCCTGCAACAAGGTGAAGGCACCCGATGAATCCGACTGGCCGTAAGTATTGCCCGATCGCGCCGACAGTCCGTTCGGGTTGGGGAAGACAGCCAGCGGAATCTTGTAGATCTGTGTCCGGATGCCATTTTCGAAGGTCGCAGTCACATTGCCCGATACATCGACCTCAAGCCCTTGCAGGCTGCCGAACACAGCGCCATTGACCGAGGCCGATGACAATGTCGAATTGGTCGCGAACTGGGTCAGCCCGTCCGGACGCCCGACGGTGCCCAGATCGAGCGCAATTGCCGATGTCGACAGGCCGGTGCTTGCTGCATCCCATGTGATGTTCAATGTGCCCGTACCATTTGGAAAAGTTGTCGCTGCATCCAGTGTGCCGTCGGGCTGGAACAGGACATTGCCCGAATCGATCAGACCATTTGGGTGCGTGCCCGCATCGACATCGGTCGCCGGTTCCACATAAACTTCCGCGGCCCATGTATTGGCGGCGGTCTTGATGAAGCCGAAGGTCAGGGTGCGGTTGCCGCCCTTGCTGTCGAAAATCTGAATGCTGGTTGCAAAGTCGGGATTGGCGATCGTGCCATCTGCAATCTGTCCGGGCGCATAGGTGCCCGCATTGGGATGCACCGGGGTACCATCGCGCAGATTTGCCTGCAGTGACATAGCTGTTGTCGGGTCGGCTGTGCCGGTCAGGCTGCTGATATCGATCGGTTGCAGTGCGGAAAGATCGCTGAGATTTTTCGGCAGATTACCAAGATTGTCGATCGGCCAGCCGAGTAGAAAATCACCTGCCGCATTTTTCAGAAAACCGTTTTCATCTGTGCGGAATGCGCCTGCGCGGGTAAAGCGGGATTCGCCGGTTGTCGGATCGGTGGTCGAATTGGTCACGAAAAATCCCCGGCCGGTAATCGCCAGATCCGTCGCGGAATCCGATGCCTGAAGCAGGCCCTGCTGATCGATATTCTGAACCGGAACGATCTGCACGCCACCGGGGCTGTAGGACCGGTCCGAAGCAGGCGAGGTGACCAGGGTCGCGAAATTGGCTTCTGTCTGCTTGTAGCCGACCGTGTTCACATTCGCGATATTGTCCGAAATGATGCCCAGGGCCGACGCGTTGGCAGTCAGGCCGGAAACACCACTGAATAAAGCGCCATAGATACTCATCTTTGTTCTCCTGTCGCCTTGGCTTTTTCGAAACCGTGGCGTGAAAAATGACGCATGTTCTGTGCGTGCAATAACATTCTAGAATTCTCAGCTGTCCTGATTGATTTCACGTATGCTGACTAACGGTTGGGTGATGCCGCCGATAGACAGGACCGGATTGGTGGCCGTCACGTCCACGCCGGTAACTGTACCGGTCGAGAAAATATCTGCACTGACCGGGTTCTGGGCCTTGTCGATCGCGGAGACGCTCAGGCTGTACACCCCGTCTGGCAGGTCCGTGCCGGCATTGTCCTTACCGTTCCAGGCAAATTGGTGCGTGCCGCCATCCTCGGGGCCGTCCGCGGCGAAGACAACCTTGCCCGTCGCATCCTTCACCGCAATCGAGCTTGCCACCGCGTCGGGGTCCAAATCGTAGGACCAGTCAATGCCCGCGCCTTGCAGGTTACTTTCAGCCCCCGCATAGGTGACCTGCCTGCCCAGATAATCGAGCGCCGCGCTTGTGGTATTGGCCGAGGTCAGCGCGATCAGGGTTTCAAAATTCTTGTTGGTCTGAATGGCCTGTTCGACCGACGAGAATTGCACAAGCTGATTGGTGAACTCGCTGGAATCCATGGGTTCCAGAGGGTCCTGATTCTGTAGCTGCGACGTCAGCAAGGTCAGAAAAGTATCGAAATCCTGGGCAAGGGTCTTGGCCGCGCCGGTTGCCGCACTATTGGCAAGGGAGGGGGTGCTGGGTGTGATTTCCATTCAAGTCTCTCCTGAAAAGCGGGCCGGTGCCGTGGTGGGCAATTGCTTCTTCATGCGTTCAAATCCGGATATTGACGGCACGGTCGGTGAACCGGCGTCGTGCGGTAAAGTCTTCCGCCGGGATCTCCCAGCCGTCTTCAACACCGCCTGCCGCGTTATCATTGTCGTCGTCGCGCCAGCCGGCAAAGCTCCTGCCGCTGTCTTTGAGCGAGAAGTTCAGCGACTGTGAATCGGTCTTCAGACCAGCCTCCTGCAAACTGCGCTCCAGCACACGGGCATCGCGTTGCAGCAGATCAATCGTCTCGGGGCGTTCCGCTGCGACGACGAGCGAGAGTTTGCCGTCCTGGGCGATTTGCATGCGAATATCGACCCGACCAAGCTCGGGCGGATCAAGCCGCATCTGGAAATGATTTGTTCCAGCCTCGACATGCCGGGCGATCTGCATGCTGAGATCGCGGATCGGCGGGCTGGGCGGCGGTGGCGGTGCGGCACGTTGCGGTGTTTCCGTGACGGTACGGCTCGCATCGGTTGTCTGCGTCAGGGCCGACCCCGCCTCGCCGGATGGCAGGCTGTTTGCCTTTGGTGTGGACGTGTCGCTTTTTGTCTCCGAAACCTGTGCAGGATTTTCGCCTGCTATTGCGGCAAGACGGGCGGTGGTGTCCGTCGCGGCAGTGCTTGCCGAAAGGGCCTGCGTGTTATTCGTACCCGTGCCCGATGTCGGGATTGCCGTGTCGCTTGCGGTCACAGTCTGTGCCGCACCTGCTGCGCCCGCAGACGTCGACCCCGCGGTGCCGCCAGCGGCGGTAAGGGGTGCGGCTGTCTGAGTGTTGACAGCATCTGCCTTGAGCCGGCCTTCCGATTGCATCACCTGCGCCTCGGCAAATCCCGGTGCGGTGCCGGGCTGCGCGTTCTGACCGGTACTTGCTGCGAGGGCGGCTCCCGTCATTTGCGCAACATCAGATTTTGCCGGGGTCACGGCACTACCGCGCGTACCCGTCGTGACATCCGCATCCATGGCAACGGTCTTATCCAGCGTCGCATTTATATCTGACGCCGGGGGTAAATCTGCCTGCGCCACTTTGTTCCCCGTAACCGTGTCAGCTACGGCCTCATCTGAAGCGTCCATGACAGCTCGGCCCGGTTTGCTTGCGGTCGCGTCAGCAATTGTGCCGGATGCCGGTTGGGGAGGTGCCGCTGTCTGTGCGGCGAGTGGCGTGCTGTCACCTGAGTTTTGCGTGGCGGCGTGCGTGGTAGCGATGGCTGTGTCCGCTTCCATTGTGGCGGTATCGGTCGGCGTCGCGGCATTATTCACAGCGATCTGCGCTATGCCGGTACCACCCGCTTCAGTTACGCTTTTTGTTTGCGATGTGGCAGCAACTCCGTCTTGCCCGGCACCGCTGTCAGTGCCGGCCTGTTGCATTTGCGGTTGCGATGCGGCGGCTGAAATAACAGCGGTTGGAACGGTTTGCTGTGCCGCCGCCAAAGCGGCGTCCGCCTGTTCAAGACCGTTTGCCGGGTTAAGTTGCGGCTTTGGCGACCCCTCACCGGTAGCGCCTGCCGCTATGGCATCCTGTGTCGGCAGGCCTAACGCAGATAGGTCAGCCGCGTGCGTCAGGGCGATCGCGCTGGTCTGAGTTGCGGGAGGCGTTTGTGCTTGCAGCTGGACGGCAGGCCGCGCCTGCGGTGCAGCTTGTGTCACGGTGCCAGCCTCGTTCGACGCCGCATCCGCACCCGGCTCAACTTTTGCCGCAGTCGTTTCCGTTGTTGTTATGTTGCGCGCCGGTTTTTGTCGGGTCTGGCTGGTTTGCGATAATTGTGCGCCAAAACTGTCGCTGTCTGACAGAACGGCTGCATCCCCGGACTCCGGCTGTCGGGCCGGATTTGGATCCGACGGGTTGCGACCGGCCTTGGGTGTCGCGGGCAGGAATGTATCAATCGCATTCATAAACATATCGACCTGGTAGGGCGTATCGACCCGTTTGCAGATGGGCGACTTGCTGACATGCTGGATGGAAAGCAAATGGCGGGCCAACTTTTTCAGGTCGCAATTTCTGCGCATTTCACGGAGTTATGTGCGATTGCCAGTCCGCTATAGCGGCGGCATGCGCCAGATTGCCGGGAAGGAAATGCCCGCCTGCGGCAAGAACTACCCGGTTGCTGCTGCGGCTGGCGCAGCCTGATTTCGCCTGGCGCGCCGATTCCCCCAAAATTTGCGATGGATGTGCGTTGTATGTGAATTGGCATCGCGCTTGCATATCTGTCGGTGCGGAAGTTTATCAGCAAGAACTTCCCGGCTTGCATTTCTGTCAAAACAGTTCTGCAAACTGTCAGTGGAAGGAAAGAATATGAGCGCCGTCACCGGCATACTTGGCAACGCGATCAGTGGCCTCACCGCCAATCAGATTGCCTTGCGCAACACATCGACGAATGTTGCCAACGTCAACAATCCCGATTATGCGCGCCGTGAAGCCGTATTTCAGGCGCGTTCGCTCGGCGGCGTCGATGTTACTGAAATCCGGCGCATCACCAATGATTTCCTGACACGCGAAGGGCTGGCCGCAAATTCGGCCTATGGCGCGGCGGCTGCGATTTCGACTTTGCATGATCGCCTGCAATCGGTTTATGGCGATCCGAGCGCGAATAATTCATTGCCCGGCAAGCTTGATGCGATGTTTGCCGATCTGTCGGCGCTGCAGCTCGATCCCGCGTCCCCCATTCGCCGCTCGACGGCGATCCAGGGGATTGAAGCAATGCTGGAGGAAATTACGCGCGTTGCAACCTCGCTGCAGGAATTCCGTCTTGATGCGGACCGTCAGGTTGCAAGCCGCGTCCCCGCCATCAATGAATTGCTTTTCAATATTCATG
This sequence comes from uncultured Alphaproteobacteria bacterium, assembly GCA_937888955.1. GTDB lineage: Bacteria > Pseudomonadota > Alphaproteobacteria > UBA11222 > UBA11222 > CALAQW01. Next base: position 25,447 of record CALAQW010000164.1, read on the forward strand.
AACTCAATCAGGATATCGTTGTCGGCAAAGCGCAGAATGTCGACGTCAATGGGTTGATCGACCGCCGTCAGCAGGCGTTGAGCGAGTTGTCGGAGCTGGTTGAAATCCGCGTTTCCGAACAGGGCAATGGCCGCGTCGATGTGGCCACGCCCGATGGTACCTTTCTGGTCAGCAGCACACTTACCGAATTGCGTTATTCAGGGGTGGCCGCGTCCGATCCGGATGCGATTTTCCCGCGTATCACGCTGCACCGGATCGATGCGGCATCGGGTGTCGTCAATCCCACCGGTATTGCGTTCGAGCCGCATCTGTCTTCGGGGGAGTTGCGCGGCCTGCTGAATATGCGTGATGTCCAACTGCCGCAATTTGCCGAGGAGCTGGGCGAGTTTTCCGCAAAAATTATCGATACGCTCAACGCAATCCACAATGACAATTCCGCCGTGCCCGCGCCGAATCAGCTTGTCGGCCGCAACAGCGGGTTGCTGGGCAGCGATGCGCACGGCTTCAGCGGCACCACCAATCTCAGCATCGTGGATGCATCAGGTGCAACGGTCGTCAGTGTCGCGGTTGATTTCAGCGCCAATCAATATCGTGTGAATGGCGGCGCACCGGTCGGTTTCGGCGGTACATTGAATGATGTGGTCAACGCCATAAATACCGGGCTCGGCGCAAATGGCAGCGCCAGCCTGAGTGGCGGCGTGTTGACTATCGACGCAACGAATGCGGCCCATGGGGTGGCGTTCTTGCAGGATGCCGCGGCGCCGAGCGATCGCGCCGGGCGTGGGTTTGCGCATTTCTTCGGGCTGAACGATCTCGTGCAGGCGGCGGTGCCCAATCACTACCAGACCGGCTTTTCGGCCGGTCAGGCGCATGGCTTTACCGGTGGTCAGACCATGCAGCTGAAGCTGATCAACAGCCTTGGCCAGGAGGCGATCGACTATACGCTGACGATTGCCGGCACAAGCTTCAATGACATTATCACGCAGTTGAACAACCCGACCACCGGTGTCGGCAAGTTCGCGACATTCGCAATGGATGCCAGCGGGCAGATCTCCGTCACGCCGAAGCCGGGTTACGAGGATTACACGCTGTTCGTTCCCAATGATCAGACGGATCGCGGCGGAACCGGCGTCGGTCTGTCGCAGCTTTTCGGCCTTGGGCCGGGCGCGCGGCAGAATCAGGCAACCGGCCTCGCGGTGCATTCCGATATCGTTACCGACAATAACCGGCTTGCGCTTGCCAAACTCGAGATTTCCGCGGTTGGCGCGCTGGCGCTGTCGATCGGCGATGACCGGGGTGCGCTGGCCCTCGATGCCGCGGAAAATCAGGTGCAGCAATTTGCGGCGTCGGCGTGCCGCCCC
>CALAQW010000165.1 GCA_937888955.1 uncultured Alphaproteobacteria bacterium
CCGCACCCTCGTCGGGATTTCGCCAGGAAAATCCGCAAGGCCCGCATCGACCCTGAACCCCTGCCCGGCGAGGCGGCGGGACTTGCCGAACGACCCGAAGCCCGCAACCTCGTCGGGATTTATGCGGCACTCAGCGACAGCAATGTCGATACTGTGCTGAGCGAATTCGGCGGCAGAAACTTTGCCGACTTCAAATCGGCGCTGACCGAGCTTTGCGTCGAGAAGCTCGGTCCCATGGGGGCCGAAATGAAACGCCTCACCGCGGATCCGGGTTATGTGGCAGGCATTTTGTCACACGGCGCAGAACGCGCCCGTGCCATCGCTGCGCCTGTCATGACCGAGGTGTACAAGACCCTGGGCATGGTACGTGGCTAGACAGCTCTGCCGCGGCATCGCTTGAACCGGCTGCGGCGACCGCCCATCTGCAAGAAGATGCACAGACCGGGACGGCAATTGAAGGGGACATGATGCGGATCACCGAAACCATTCGCCAGCGGCTGCCATTTCGCGGTGAGGATGGCAGCACCAGACGCCCGGTCATCGGGCTTGGCGTGATCATCCTCGTCTTGCTGCTGCTTTACTATCCGGTCGGCATGTTGCTCAGCTATGAAATCGCCGACGATCCGGATTTCGCGGTGCCTGCCGATCAGTTGCAGCCGGGCCAGAGCGCGGCGGTTGCAATTGCCGCAGCGCTGCTTGAGCGTGAGGTGAATGAAGTTGGCTGGGTCGCCAATGACCCGTTTTTCATGCCCTCTTCCCTGCTTGACAACATGCCGGCCTATCAGCAGGGCATTGTCGGCGCCCTGGCGCGTTTTGCGTTCGAGCTTGCGGATCAGATCGGCCGCTCACGCGGATCGAGCCAGCTTGACCCCGACCTGAAGGATGCATCCGGTCTGCTGCAATATTCCGGCGAGGTCTGGGTATGGGACCCCTCGGTCAGCCTGACCCCGACCGCCACCTCGGAAGCGCAATATAACAAGGCCCGCAAGGCATTGGAGAACTATAATCGGCGGCTTGCATCAGGCGATGCGATATTCGAACGGCGCGCCGACAATCTGCTGGCCACACTTGACCGGATTGCCCTTGATATCGGCTCATCTTCGGCGGTCATCGACCGGCAGATCGCCGAACATGCCGATGATTTCATCGACACGCAAGCCGATGACATCTTCTACAATGTCAAGGGGCAGGCCTATGGCTATTATCTGGTGCTGCGCGCCCTGCGTGAGGATTTCGCCACCGTCATCAATGAACGGGATCTGGAAACAGTCTACGCGCAGATGCTCGACAGCATGCATCGCATTGTCATGCTGAACCCGATCATCGTCTCCAATGGCGAACCCGACGGCATGATGCCCAACAGCCATCTCGCGGTGCAGGGATTTTATCTGCTGCGCGCGCGCACCCAGTTGAAAGAAATCACCAATATTCTGCTGAAATAGCCGATATCTGCCGGCATCGCCCCGCAATTCCGGATGCTGCGGGCGGTGCGCGGCCAAGCCCCAAGAGCATTGCGGCCCGCCCTGTCCGGTGGCAGACTCATCTTTCCATTCAACAGCGTGGCGCAAAGCAAGGTGCGTAAGAAATTCCTGGTCGTGGTTGACGGCTCTCCTGAATGCAAGCTCGCGCTTTATTATGCGAGCCGCCGCGCCCTGCATACGGGCGGCCAGGTCACATTGCTTTATGTGATCGAGCCGGCCGGTTTTCAGCACTGGCTGTCGGTCGGCAAGGTAATGCAGTCCGAGGCCCGCGCCGAGGCGGAAGCCGTGCTGTACGATCTGGCGGGCGAAGTGAACCGGATCTCCCATCTCATGCCCGAATTCCAGATCCACGAGGGCAAACGCGCCGATGTGCTGCTCAAGCTGATCCGCGACGATCCCGATATCCGGATTCTGGTGCTCGGTGCGGCGGCCGGAAAGGATGGGCCGGGGCCACTGGTCAGCAGTTTCGCCGGGCAGATGTCGGGATCCCTGCCGATCCCGGTAACCATCGTACCGGGCGATTTGACCCTTGCGCAGCTTGACGCGCTGGCCTGAGCGAGCGCCACGCCAAATAGCCTTATTTTATGCAGGGTTGATATCGCTAACGCGATCGGCCATCTATGAGCGGTAATTGCAGCTGTGCGCGCAGTGCAGCGATGCTGCCTGTAGAAGATGGAGCATTTCATGTTCATTCAGACCGAATCGACACCTAATCCGGCGACGTTGAAATTCCTGCCCGGCTGCACGGTTCTCGGCGATCGGGCAGCGGATTTTCCAAGCCGCGAATCGGCCGCGCGTTCGCCGCTCGCGGCACGGCTGTTCGACATCGCGGAAGTCGAAGCTGTCTATCTGGGCAGCGATTTCATCACCATCACCAAGAATGCGGGCGAATGGCACCATCTGAAACCTGCGCTACTTGGCGCGATCATGGAACATTTCACCGCCGGGCACCCCACCCTGCTTGATGACGCGTCGGCCGGCGATGCACATAACCTTGCCGGCGACGGCAGCGATTCGGAAATCGTGACGCAGATCGTCGAGCTGCTCGATACCCGGGTCCGCCCGGCGGTTGCGCAGGATGGCGGCGATATCGTGTTCCATGGCTATGAGGACGGTATCGTCTATCTGCATATGCAGGGCGCCTGCGCGGGCTGCCCCAGCGCGACAATGACCCTGAAACAGGGGATTGAGAATATGTTGCGCCATTTCGTGCCCGAGGTGGAAGAAGTCCGCGCCGTTAACCAATAAAACGGCCTGCGCTTAGCCCTAACAATAGTAACGAATTGTAAACATTGTTGCCTTTTCCAGCGACTTTGCGTAAAAGCCGTGCCGCCTGCCGCGCGCAGATGAATTGAAACTGGGAAAGGTGTCGGGCGACATCTTGCATTAGGCGGATCTATTCGTAATTTGTTCGATATGTTGGGGCGCTGGAAACAGGGTATGGCCGGTGCAGGGCTGTGCCTGCTTGGGCTTGCGGTTCCCGCAGCTATTGGCATCAGCCTGTTTGGCGGGGCGAGCGAACCGCAAATGCCGCGCCCGGTGGAACAGATCGCCGGCGCATCCAGCCTGCATAATCGCCTGATCGGCGCGCTGCCTGCCACCCATGCCAGCAATCACCGGCAACTGGAAAGTCATTTCGACACGCTTGGCTATACGCTGACGGCTGTGCGCCAGGGCGAGGAAGTGCCGCGGCTGTTCCTGCACACCATCCCGCAGGATTTGCCCGAACTGGCCGATTATCGGCAACGCAAGACAGCTTTCATTCAAATCATGCTGCCGCTCATTCTTGCGGAGAATGAGAAGATCCTGAACGATCGCCGCCGACTTGTTGCGCTGCATGCGCGATATGCAGCCAAAGGGCAGCTTCAGCCCGACCAGCAGACCTGGCTGCGCGAACTGGCGGATTATTACCGTCTGGCTGACTTTTCTGCCGGGCGGGAAGAAGATTGGCGCCGTCTGCTGCGGCGTGTCGATGTCATTCCCGCATCGCTGGCGCTGGCACAGGGCGCGATCGAATCAGGCTGGGGCACTTCCCGCTTCGCGCAGCAGGGGAATGCGATTTTCGGGCAGTGGAGCTGGAAACCGGGCAGCGGCATGGTCCCCGAAGGCCGCCCCGAAGGCGCGCAATATGAAATTCGCGCGTTTCAGCGGCTGTCAATTTCGGTGCGTTCCTATCTGCGCAACCTGAATACCCATCGCGCCTACGCAGCCTTGCGGCAAAACCGTGTGCAGATGCGCGCCGAAGGAACCGAGCCGCGCGGCTGGGCGCTGGCCGGACATCTCGAATCCTATTCGCAACGCGGCGTCGACTATATTGCCGAGTTGCGCAAGATCATTCGCATCAACCGGCTGGACAAGCTCGACAAGGCGATATTGCGCGCCGCGGGCCAGTCAGATTATCCCACAACTCTTTCCATGCTTTAGGGGCCATGCTTTAGGGGCCATGCTTTAGGGGCCATGCTTTAGGCGGGATCTCCCTCATCCTTCCCGCGGGGGAGCAATGACAAATTGCCGGCCCAGCCAGTGCCAGCGCCCCGACCGATCCAGCAAGGTACAATTGATCCGCCCGCGGCCGGGCGCAAAGGGCCTGCGCATCCGCACCTCGACCCGCTTCTCACCGAGAAACGCGACCTTGAGCGGCCCGTCATGCCCGCTGGCAAAGCAGTTCAGCCGATCCAGCCCGCGCAATTCGCCGGCCACCGTAAAACCGAAACGCGGCGGGTTCGGGTCTGTCACGATATAAGTGTCAAGCGGGGTCACGTCGGTCACAGGAAATGGCAGTGCATTGGCCGCCAGCCGAAAGCGGTCGATATCGCCAAACTGCTGATTCATCGGAAAACGTGGCAATTCAAACCGCGCCATTCCGGGATAAATCGCCCCTGAATGCTGCCCGAAGGCGGCGCGAAACCCCAGCTCCGCAATCTGGTCTCTGTTGGCCAGACTATATTCACCATAGGGATAAGCAAAGATATCGGGCACAAAGCCGAGCTCCTCCTTAAAGCGTAGCGAGGCGCGCCGGATGTCAACCAGATTCCTTGCGTCATCATAGTGAGGCATATGCTGGTGCGCCGCACCGTGATGACCGATCGTGACATTGCCCCCGGCAACCATTTCGCGCACATGATCCCAGCGCATGAAGCTCTTATATTCCGCATCGATTGAATCGGTGGAAAGGAACAGGGTGAAGGGAATGCCCGCATCACGCAGCCGCGGCCACGCCTGCGCGTAAACTGACAGATATCCATCATCGATCGTGATGGCGACCGCACGGTCGGGCAACGGTGTCCCGTTCTCCAGCGCCGCGATGATATCGGGCAACGCCATCGGCGTGTAATCGCCCGCGCTGATTTCCGCCAGATGCGCCTCAAACTGCGCGATGGTTGTATTGGTACGCGGAATATCATCTTCGCCGAATCGGTGGTAGATGAAGATGGTCGCCGAACCTGCCGCGATCTGCCCGGTTTCAGCGGCCCGCGCGACAGCGTAATTGACCACACCACATAGCAAGGCTGTCAAAAAAACGATTTTGCGCGCACCCTCGCATAGCAGCTTATCTCTGAACCTCACCCGCTTTGCTCCCCATATCCTTGTATTTCGCCAACAGTTGCATCCCGCAGTGAATTTACGCCATTGGCTGAAACTTGTATGCTTTGCAGCATATTGACATACAAACCGTAAACATGCTGCCCGACAGCAGCAGCATAGCATCCGAGAGGGGACATAATGCACGCCAGTTTGGACGATAAGGCACTCGACATCATTTTCCGGGACGCGCGCACGCCGATGCATTGGAGCGACGAGCCGGTTGGTGACGACATCCTGCAGAAATTATGGGATCTGGTGAAGTGGGGTCCGACAAGCGCCAATTGCCTGCCCGCACGCATCAAATTCTTCAAAAGCGCGGCGGCAAAAGAAAAGCTTCGCCCCTTTGTCGCGGAAAGCAATATCGAAAAAACGATTTCCGCGCCTGTCTGCGCACTGCTTTCCTACGATATCGAATTCTATGAACATCTGCCGCGACTGTTCCCCGACGATCAGTCCGCTAAAACCTGGTTCAACTGGAGCGTCGACCATGCGACGACGACGGCCTTCCGGAACGGCACATTGCAAAGCGGCTATTTCATTATTGCTGCGCGTGCCCTCGGGCTTGATGCCGCCCCCATGTCAGGCTTCGACAATGCCGCCGTCGACGCGGAATTCTTCCCCGACGGAAAAGTGAAGTCGAACATGCTGTGCGGGCTTGGCATTCGCGCCGAACCGACCCCGGCACGCGCGCCGCGCTTCGACTTCAATGAAGTATGTGAAATACTTTAAACCGTCAGCTAACGGATAAAGGACCCGCATTTGCGCATACTCGCGCTCGATACGACGCTGTCTGCCTGCTCGGTCGCACTGCTGGCGGACAGCGAGATCGTCGGATTTGAAACCGCCCGCATCGCGCGCGGCCATGCGGAAGCATTACTGCCAATGGTGATGCAGGTCTGCGCCCAAGCGGAAAAGACGCTCGCCGACATCGACCGCATCGCCGTCACTGTCGGACCGGGTACATTTGTCGGCATTCGCGTGGGTGTCGCAGCAGCGCGCGCCTTCGGTCTTGCACTCGACATTCCGGTAACAGGCGTGACCACTCTGGAAGCACTGGCCGCCACGGCGAAACCTGACACCGGGCCAATCGCAGCAGTGATCGATGCCAGAAACAACCAGTATTACGCACAGCTTTTTGACGGCGAAAACCGGCCCGCCGACAAGCCGCAACTATTACAAACCGAGGCGCTGATCACGCTTGTGAGCGATGCAGCTGCAAGCCTGACAGGCCCTGGCGCGGATGCTCTTGCCGCAGCGATTGCCGCACAGTCTTCCTGCCGGTCGCCAATCATCCCCGTCCTGACACCCGATGCGCGCATTATCGCACAGCTTGCGACCGGGCGAGAAGCGCAGGCACCGAATACGATCCGCCCGCTTTATCTCAGACCCCCCGACGCGAAACTGCCCCATGCCCGGACACCGCGCAGCATCGCCTGACATACAAACCGCACATGCGGGAAGTATGGGATTACTTGCGGCCTTGCATGGCCACTGCTTTACACCCGGCTGGTCGGAAATGGACATGGCGCGGCTGCTTGCGATGCCTGGCAGTCTGGCATTGATCGCATTACAGGACAGCCCGGTCGGCTTTCTGATCGGGCGGCAGGTCGCATGCGAAGCCGAAATCATCTCGGTGGGGGTCATACCGGCGGCACGCGCAACTGGTGTTGGCGCGGCGCTGCTCACCACATATGCACAACACCCGTCCATGCGACCTGTCACGGAAATTTTTTTGGAGGTGGCTGTAGACAATCACCCGGCCATTGCGCTTTATGCAGCACAGGGGTTTCGCAAGGTGGGCCTGCGCCCGGAATATTATGCTGCGCCGGGGAAAAGCGGTATAAAGACCGATGCGATTTTAATGCGGCGGCGGCTGCCGGACGCAGATCCCGCATCGGAAAATGGGAACGCGACAGGAGATTAGACGATGGCACGGGAAATCGAGCAGATGTGCGAAGAGCGCGGCATGCGGATGACCGCGCAGCGGCGCGTGATCGCCCAGGTGCTGTCCGAAGCAGATGACCACCCCGATGTTGAAGAAGTCTATCAACGCGCATCTGACAAAGACCCCCGGATCAGCATCGCCACGGTCTATCGCACTGTTCGACTGTTCGAGGAGGCCGGCATTCTGGAGCGGCACGAATTCGGAGATGGCCGCGCCCGTTACGAGCAGGCGCCGGAAAAACATCACGACCATCTGATCGATATTCAAAGTGGTGAGGTCACCGAATTTACCGACAGGAAGATCGAGGAACTGCAGCACGAAATCGCCGAAAGGCTGGGCTACAAGCTGGTGGGACATCGGCTGGAACTTTATTGCGTACCGATCGAGGGCAAGAAAAAAGCTAAGTAATACATCACCGGCGGCCGCAACCGATGCGGCAACGCCGATTTGCTTGACACAGACCATGTCGATGCTACTGTTCAATGGAATTGGATCGCTCTGCCAGCGGGATATACCGTTTTAAGGCAGCGTTGATTGTTAACCACCGTTTCGGTGCTGTAATACCGCGTCAAATTGCCAAAAAAGCTGTTCATCAAAACCTATGGCTGTCAGATGAATGTCTATGATTCCGAAAGGATGGCGGACATTCTGACCCCGCATGGCTATAGCCTGTCGGATCGGGCGGATGATGCCGATCTGGTCATTCTGAACACCTGCCATATTCGCGAAAAAGCGGCCGAGAAAGTCTATTCCGAACTGGGCCGGATGCGCCGCGCGCAACAGACCCGGCGCGATCACGGCGCCGATATGACGATCGCTGTGGCAGGCTGTGTCGCACAAGCCGAGGGCGATGAGATCATCCGCCGCGCACCGGTCGTCGACATGGTTTTCGGACCGCAAACCTATCACCGTTTACCCGAAATGCTGGCCCGGCTGGACCGCGACGGCGCGCGCCGGAAAATCGTCGAAACGGACTTTCCGGTCGAGGAAAAATTCGACACGCTGAGCGCCGCGGGCAGCCATGCGGGGGTCACGGCATTTCTGACGGTCCAGGAAGGATGCGACAAATTCTGCACCTATTGCGTGGTGCCCTATACCCGCGGCGCGGAGTTTTCGCGCCCTGTCGCAGATGTGCTGGCGGAAGCGCGCCGGCTGGCGGCGGCGGGGGTGCGCGAGATCACCCTGCTTGGTCAGAACGTCAACGCCTATCATGGCGAAGCAGGCGATGGCGGAAACTGGACGCTGGGGCGGCTGATCCGCGAGATTGCCGAGATTTCGGGTATCGCGCGCATCCGCTACACCACCAGCTATCCAAGCGAAATGGATCACGACCTGATCAGCGCCCATGCCGAGGTGCCGCAATTGATGCCTTACCTGCATTTGCCGGTGCAATCGGGCTCGGACCGGGTGTTGGAAGCCATGAACCGCCGCCACAGCGCGGCGGAATATCTGGCGCTTGTCGACAAAATTCGCACAGCAAGGCCCGACATTGCATTATCTTCTGATTTCATTGTCGGCTTTCCCGGAGAAAACCGCCGCGATTTCGAGGCGACATTGCAGCTTGTCGAACAGGTCGGTTTCGCGCAGGCCTATTCCTTCAAATACAGCGCGCGTCCCGGTACGCCGGCGGCGGCAATGCCCTACCAGATCGAGGAAGCCGAGAAATCCGACCGGCTGGCGGTCTTGCAGCAACTGCTCACTGCACAGCAGCGGGCCTTCAATGCCGCGTGCGTTGGCAAGGATTTCGATATACTATTCGAGAAACCCGGCCGGGCCGCCAACCAGATCGTGGGGCGTAGCCCCTATCTGCAACCGGTGCATATTGAAGGAACAGCGGAACTGATCGGCGATATTACCAAAGTCCGGATCACAGCCCATGGTGCGAACAGCCTGTCTGGCAGACCAGCAGACCGCGCCGCGCCTGCCCATGACGTTGCAATACGGGCCGGAACGCCAGCATGACCGGGTATGACGGCGAAATAGGGGATATGCTTTGAGCATTTCACCAAAAATCGCCAAAGATCAGACTGTCCGGCTGGCGGACAATCCCAATGAGATGATCCTTGAATTCGACGAAAACCGGATCCTGCCCGAACTTTACGGCGAACATGACCGGCATCTTGCGATTATTGAAGATCGTTTGGGTGTTGCTTGCGTGCCGCGTGGCAATCGCCTGCTTATCACCGGACCGCATGACGCAAGAGTGACCGCGGCGGACATTCTGCGCGATCTGTACCGCAGCGCATTGGGCGGCATGAATCTTTCCCCCGCCGATATCAATGGCGCGATCCGGATGGCAGACGACAGCAGCACAAGCTATGCAAATGCCACACAGAATTTGCAGATCAAGCTGCGGCGGCGGCAGATTACCCCCCGCTCGCCAACCCAGGCGCGTTATATCGAAGCGCTGAAATCAAAGGATCTTGTGTTCGGGCTGGGGCCTGCGGGCACCGGCAAGACCTATCTTGCGGTCGCGTTCGGCGTTTCCAAACTTGCCGAGGGCAAGGTTGACCGGCTGATCCTGTCACGCCCCGCAGTTGAGGCAGGCGAAAGGCTGGGCTTTCTGCCCGGCGACATGAAGGAGAAGATCGATCCCTATCTGCGCCCCCTCTATGACGCGTTGCACGATATGTATTCGGGCGACCAGATCGAAAAGAAGCTGACCAGCGGGGAAATCGAGGTTGCGCCCCTGGCCTTCATGCGCGGCCGGACGCTGACCAATTCCTTCATCATTCTGGACGAAGCGCAGAACTGCACGCCGATGCAGTTGAAGATGTTTCTCACGCGGCTTGGCGAAAACTCGCAGATGGCGGTAACCGGCGACCCCAGCCAGACGGATCTGCCAGCCGGCACCTATTCGGGTCTGAGCGATGCCATGCACATACTCGACGGCATTGACGGGCTGGAATTCGTTCGCTTTACGCATTCCGACGTGGTGCGGCATCCGCTGGTGAGCCGCATCGTTCAGGCCTATGACAACCAGCCGCAGCCCGGTAAGGCAAACGCGCCAACCGCCCGCAACCGCAAGCGGCGCGATGCCCCGGAATACAGGCATGATGATGCAGATTGATGTTGCGCTTATCTGTCCAGACTGGGCAGATGCGGTTGACGATGTCCCATCACTTGTTCAGCATACTGCGGAACAGGCGGCAAATGCCTGTATCGCTGCACGCCCCGACAGAGCGCTGTGCGACGTTGAACTCAGCATTGCGCTGGCTGATGACATGAAGGTTCAGGAATTGAACAAGCAGTTTCGCGGCATCGACAAACCGACCAACGTCTTGGCCTTTCCAGCAGAAGACGAACCGTGCGCGGGCGGCATCATGCTTGGCGATATTATCGTTGCCTGCGAAACGGTAAGGCGCGAAGCCGCGGCAGCACAGAAGAGCGTATCGGATCATTTATCGCATCTGATCGTTCACGGGGTCTTGCATCTGTTCGGCTTCGACCATCAAGATGATGCGGAAGCCGCGCAAATGGAAGCCTGCGAGAGCCGCATATTGGCGCGATTGGGGATCGCGGACCCTTATGCGGATTCCACTGTTGCGGCATTATCGGGCTAAAGGATCAGACCGCACATCATGGCGGATACACTAATACAAAAAGAACAGCAGAACGGCGCCGCCAACGGGCAGCGCAACCTGCTTGAAAAGCTTCGCACACTATTTCGACCGCGTAATGAAAGCCTGCGCCAGTCAATCGAAGTCGTCATTGAAGAACATCTTGAGGATTCGACGGATTTTACGCCCGCCGAGCGGCAGATGCTGCTCAATGTCATCGCAGTGGGCGATCGCCGGGTGGAGGATGTCATGGTCCCCCGCGCCGATATCATCGCCGTGGAAATCGGCACAAGCCTTGAAGAACTTGTTGCAACCTTCAATCAGGCGGCGCATTCGCGGCTGCCGATTTATCGCGATACGCTGGATGAACCGGTGGGCATGGTACATATCAAGGATCTTGTGCGCCGCTGGTTCAATGTGGAAGAGGACGCACAGCGGAAATTTTCCCTGGCGGCGATCCAGCGCGATATCCTGTTTGTTCCCCCTTCCATGCCTGTCGTCGATCTGCTTTTGAAGATGCGCGATACACGCGCCCATATGGCGCTGGTGATCGATGAATATGGCGGCACTGACGGGCTTTTGACGATCGAGGACCTTGTTGAGGAAATCGTCGGTGAAATCCGCGACGAGCATGATGAGGAAGGGCCGATGCTGACGCAAGTCAACGAGACGGTCTATGAGGCAGATGCCCGGGTCGAGGTGCCTGAGCTGGAGGCCGCGACCGGACGCAGCCTGACCGCTGAAAGCATGGAAGATTACGCCGACACGCTTGGCGGGCTTGTTTCAGCGCTGCTTGGCCATTTGCCGCAGCGCGGCGAATTGGCTGTGCATCCAAATGGCGTGGAATTTGAAGTGCTCGACGCCGATCCGCGAACAGTCAAACGCCTGCGGGTCTATATTCAGCCAGACGAGCCACCGGTCGACGAGCCGGGTTGATCCGTGCCTCCCGGCAGAATGCAAACCACCCATGCGCCGTGCCATGGCGCGACAAGCAACTGGCTCGATCTCCGCCATCCGACGAGCGGGCGCCGGGCATGGTTACTGCGCTATCTGCTGATCGGACTGTGCGGCGCCATAACAAGCCTCGCGCAGCCCCCCTTTTTCCTCACTGCGGTGATCTTTGTCACCCTGCCGCCGGTGATCTGGGCGCTTGACGGCGGATATGACAAGGCGGCCGGACGCCGCGTGCTGCGCGCAGGGCTGATCGGCTGGTGGTTCGGGTTTGGCTATTTCGTATCCGGGCTGTACTGGATTGGCTTTGCCCTGCTGGTGGAAGCTGACAAATTTGCGCATTTCATCCCGCTTGCTGTGATCGCGCTGCCCGCGGGCCTTGCGTTGTTCACGGGGCTTGCCTTTGCGCTTGCGAGCATGTTCTGGCGACCGAACCAGCCTGCACGACTGCTGCTGCTTGCCACCTCTTGGTTTTTGCTCGAATGGCTACGTGGGCATATTCTCACCGGCTTTCCCTGGCATTCAATCGGCTATATCTGGACCGGCGACAGCCTGTTGCATGGCGCGGTGGCACAGGGCGCGGCGCTTTTCGGCGTCTATGGGCTTGGCTTCCTTACACTTCTACTTGCCGGCCTGCCTGCGCTGTTGAGCGGCGGCCAATGGCGACGTCCGACAGGCGGGGCATTGATCACGGTGATCCCATTATCCGCGCTTTTGCTGATTGGCTGGGGCGCGTGGCGCGCGCAGCAGATTGCCGATGACAGTCTGGCGAGTGACAGTCTGGCGAGCAACAGCCCTGAAATTCCGCTACGCATCGTGCAACCCAATATTGCACAGCAGGAAAAATGGATCCCGGGCAACCGGGTTGCGCATTTTGAAAAGCTGCTGCAATTGTCACAACGGCCAGCCGCGACAAGGCCACAAATCATCATCTGGCCGGAAGCGGCAACCCCCTTCTTTCTGGCTGAACAGCCCGAAGCGCTGCGGCTGATCGGGCAACTGCTGCCGCAAGACGGGCTGCTGATTACAGGCAGCCCGCGGCTGTCCGTCAGATCCGCGGAAACGACGCCAGGTGATATGTCTGGCGCACCGGTTCATAACAGTATTCTGTTTATCGATAGCAGCGGCCAGATACAGGCAAGCTATGACAAATTTCACCTCGTTCCGTTTGGCGAATATCTGCCGTTTCGGTCGCTTTTATCGGCAATTGGCCTGCGCAAGCTGACAAAGGATATCGGCGCATTTGCACCCGGTCCCGGCCCGCAAACGGTGCGGCTGAACAATCTGCCTGCCGTCAGCCCGCTGATCTGCTATGAAATCATTTTTCCCGCCGCCGTCACCGACCAGACCCAACGCCCCGGCTGGATTGTCAATCTGACAAATGATGCCTGGTTCGGCGATACCTCCGGCCCGCCGCAGCATCTGGCGCAGGCGCGGATGCGCGCGATCGAGGAAGGCATACCGGTCATACGGTCCGCCAATAACGGTATTTCCGCGGTTATCTCTCCATCCGGCACAGTTCTTCACGCGTTACCGCTCAACCAGACAGGCATTATCGAGACGATGCTGCCAAAACCGGTCACGCGCCCCCTTTACGCGCAGTATCAGGACATGCCGCTTCTCCTCCTGTCGTTTTTGGTACTCATATTCTTTACAATTTTACGTATACGAGAGAAACGATTCCCAAATATGCACGCATAACGCGAAATTAACAATTCTTACTTGACCCCTCGGTAAGCAGAATCATACATAGATATGCTGTATGCGTGTTTATTAAGAATTTGCAGGTAATAAAACGTGATCAAGAAAATACCGGACCCAATTGATGTCCATGTGGGCAGCCGCGTGCGGTTGCGCCGCATGTTAATCGGGATGAGTCAGGAAAAGCTTGGGGAAGCGCTGAACCTTACGTTCCAGCAAATTCAGAAATATGAAAAAGGGGCAAATCGGATCGGATCCAGCCGATTGTACAAAATTTCGCAGCTTTTGGGCGTTTCGGTCCAGTTCTTCTTCGACGATATGCCGGTGGAAGCTGCGGGAGAATCCGCTGGATTTTCGGAGAATGATTCGACGCCGATGATCATGGATTTCGTCAGCACCCCGGAAGGGGTGCAGCTCAACCGCGCCTTTTCACGGATTGACAGCGCCGATGTTCGACGCCGTGTTGTCGATCTGGTGAAATCGCTTGCCGACAACAACGAATCCGAAGCGACCGACTGACCTGTGCATTCGGGGCAAAGGCGGACGATTTCGATCTTTGTGATTAAGCGTGGCAACCAACGCAAAATCAATGCTATGTGTCGCGAAACGCGCTATGCGCTATGCGTCGCAACGAAAGCGACATCAACTTTATTGGGAGCGATGTAAGTGCCCAGGGGTGACTATCTCTTTACAAGTGAATCGGTCTCTGAAGGCCATCCTGACAAAATCTGCGACATGATTTCCGATGCGATCGTTGATGAATTCCTGTCGCTTGACCCCAATTCCCGCGTCGCCTGCGAAACACTGACGACGACAAATCTCATCGTATTGGCCGGGGAAGTACGGGGTGCGGACGTTTCGCACGACCGGATCGAAGAAATCGCCCGCGAAACAGTCAGGAAAATCGGCTATGAGCAGGACGGTTTCCACCATGCCAATGCGGAAGTGATGGTGCGGCTGCACGCCCAGTCCGCCGATATCGCGCAAGGGGTGGATGCTGCTGGCAACAAGGATATCGGTGCCGGCGACCAGGGCATTATGTTCGGCTATGCCTGTCGTGAGACAGATATGCTGATGCCGGCGCCTATATTATATTCCCACCAGATCCTGCGCGCGCTGGCGGAAGCGCGCCACTCGGGCAAGGAACCCGGCCTTGCCCCGGATTCAAAAAGCCAGGTGACGCTGCAATATGTCGATGGCAAGCCGGTGCGGGCAACCTCGGTTGTTGTGTCGACCCAGCATCAGGACGGGCTGAGCCAGGAAGAGGTTCGGAAAATCGTTCGCCCCTATGTTGAGAGCGTTCTGCCTGATGGCTGGATGTGCCCGGAGGAAGAATTCTACGTCAATCCCACCGGCACCTTTGTGATTGGCGGCCCTGATGGGGATGCGGGCCTCACGGGGCGTAAAATCATTGTCGACACCTATGGCGGCGCCGCCCCCCATGGCGGTGGCGCGTTCTCCGGCAAGGACCCGACCAAAGTCGACCGGTCCGCCGCCTATGCCGCGCGCTATGTTGCGAAAAATGTGGTCGCCGCCGATCTTGCCGATCGGTGCACGATCCAACTGGCCTATGCGATCGGGGTATCCAAACCGCTTGCGATTTATGTTGATCTGCACGGTACGGGCAATGTCGATGAGGCAAAGCTTGAAAAAGCGATTGCCGAGGTCATCGATCTCAGCCCGCGCGGCATTATCGAGGGGCTCAGTCTTGCGCGTCCGATCTATGGCCGCACCGCTGCCTATGGGCATTTTGGCCGGGAGCCGGAAGCCGATGGCGGCTTTTCCTGGGAGAAGACGGATCTCACCGGGGCTTTGCGCGACGCACTGACTTAACCACTCAATCGTCATTCGGGCAGCCCATTTCAAGGCTGCCCGATTCTATTATCGGCTACTGACATGCCATCGCAGGATCGTCCCGCGCACCCCCACCCCAAACTGCATGGCCGCAAAAAAGGGCACCGGCTGCGCAAGCAGCGACAGGAATTGCTCGATACGCTGTTACCACGCATTGTATTTCCGCAAACCACCTCCCCTATCCATAACCCGCAAGATCTATTTCACCGGCGCTATGACGCGCTGTGGCTTGAGGTTGGCTTTGGCGATGGCGGGCACCTGGCCTGGCAGGCCAAAAACAATCCCGATATCGGCTTTATCGGATGCGAACCTTATGAACCGGGGGTGGCAGGCCTGCTGTCACTGATCGCGGCGGACAATATCGAAAATGTTGTCGTACACCCTGACGATGCAAGGCAGGTTTTCTCCCGTCTGCCCGAAGGCTGCGTCAGCCGCGTCTTCATTCTGTTTCCCGACCCATGGCCCAAGAAGAAACACAATAAGCGACGCTTTATCTCACCTGAGAATATCGATGCGCTGGCGCGTCTCATGCATCGCGGCGCTGAACTGCGTTTCGCCAGCGATATCGATGATTATATCCTGTGGACACTAGCAATCTTTCGCGACAGGAAAGATTTTATCTGGACTGCTGAAAGCCCGCGCGACTGGCAATACCGCCCCGACGACTGGCCTGCTACAAAATATGAAAGAAAAGCCAATGCCGCCGGACGGACGGGAAAGTTTCTGCGCTTCCAGCGTGTCTGATGGCTCTGCATCCCGGTCGATCCGCGCGCGAAACCGCTTGAATGAGCGGCGGATCTTGTTATGATGAAAGAAGTAGATATATCCTGAAGAGCTTCTTTGGGCGGGAAATCGAAGTGGGCCAGCGGCCCACTTTTTTGTTGGTGATGACCGCGCGACAATTTGATAGCGCGGCTGCCTTATTGGATTGTCCGCAAGGGCCCGGGATATCGGCACTATTTGGAGTCTTATTTCTGCCGTGGCATCTGCACAGGACTTATTGTCGAAAGTGGAAGACATCATCTCCCCTGCTATCGAGGCGATGGGGTTTGAGCTTGTCAGGCTGCGTTTCACCGGTGGCGACAGGGCAACGCTGCAAATCATGGCCGAACGGCCGGACGGGCGGATGAGTGTTGATGATTGTGCGGAAATCAGCCGCACAATTTCGGTTCTGCTTGATGTGGAAGACCCGATCGACGGTGAATATATGCTTGAGGTGTCCTCGCCCGGTATCGACCGGCCGCTGACGCGCCACAAGGACTTTGAGCGGTTTGCGGGTCATCTGGCCAAGTTCAAATTGGCGCGCCCGATTGACGGGCGGCGGAAACTGTCCGGCATCATTACGCAAGTGTCGGCCGATACGGTCACGGTTGAAAGTGACGAGGTCGGTCAAATGGCAATTGCCTTTGGCGACATTGCGGAAGCACAGCTTGTCATTACCGACGCGCTGATCCGCGATTCGCTGAAGAACAATCCGCCGGACACACCGGACGAGACAAAACTGCACTGAGCGGTGCACAGGGATAGAGAGCGCCTGAAATGGCGGTCAGGGTAAGGAGCGAAGCATGTCAACTTCAGCAGTAAGCGCAAACCGACTGGAACTTCTGCAGATCGCAGACGCGGTCGCGCGCGAAAAGGCCATCGATCAGGATATCGTGCTTGGCGCCATGGAAGAAGCCATCCAGAAAGCGGCCAAATCGCGCTATGGGGCGGAAAACGAAATCCGGGTCGAGATCGATCGCAAGAATGGCGAAATCAAGATAAGTCGCCTGCTGGAAGTTGTGGAAACCGTCGAGACGCCGGCGCGCGAAATTACCCTCGAAGATGCCAAGCAGCGTAATCCAGCCGCCGAAATCGGCAATTTCATCGGTGAGGAACTGCCCCCGCTCGAGTTTGGCCGGATCGCCGCGCAGTCGGCAAAACAGGTCATCGTGCAAAAGGTGCGCGATGCCGAACGCGACAGGCAGTATGAAGAATATAAGGACCGCGTGGGCGAGATCATCAATGGCGTCGTCAAGCGGGTGGAATATGGCAATGTGGTGGTCGATCTGGGCCGCGGCGAAGCGATTTGCCGGCGCGATGAATTGCTGCCGCGGGAAAATTTCCGTAACGGAGACAGAATTCGCGCCTATATTTACGATGTGCGGCGTGAACCCAAAGGCCCGCAGATCTTCCTGTCCCGCAGTCATCCACAATTCATGGCACTGCTCTTCGGTCAGGAAGTACCCGAAATTTACGACGGCATCATCGAAATCAAGGCCGTTGCGCGCGATCCGGGCAGCCGGGCGAAAATCGCTGTAATTTCCAGCGACCCGTCGATTGACCCGGTTGGTGCCTGCGTCGGGATGCGCGGCAGCCGGGTGCAGGCCGTGGTGAACGAGTTGCAGGGCGAGAAAATCGACATCATTCAGTGGAACCCGGATGCCGCAACCTTCATCGTCAACGCCCTGGCGCCTGCCGAGGTCATGAAAGTCGTCATGGACGAGGATATTCAGCGGATCGAGGTCGTGGTGCCCGATGATCAACTGAGCCTGGCGATCGGCCGCCGTGGCCAGAATGTCCGGCTTGCCTCGCAATTGACGGGATGGGAAATCGACATCCTGACCGAATCCGAAGAGTCGGACCGCCGTCAGAAAGAATTCCTGGAACGCAGCGCCCTGTTCATGAAGGGGCTGAATGTCGACGAGGTGGTTGCGCAATTGCTGGCCTCGGAAGGTTTTTCGACCATCGAGGAAGTCGCTTATGTCGAACTCGATGAAATTGTCGAAATCGAAGGCTTTGACCTGGATACCGCTGAAGAACTGCAAAACCGGGCGCGCGAATTTCTGGAAGAAGAGCAAACCCGCGCCGATACCGAGCGGCGCGAGCTCGGCGTCAGCGATGAGATCGCGGAACTGCCGCTGCTGACTTCCGCCATGCTCGTCGCATTAGGCAAGGCAGGCGTAAAAAGCCTCGACGATCTGGCGGATCTGTCATCGGATGAATTGACCGGCTGGATTGAAACCGTCAACGGTACAAAGCAAAGACGAGCCGGCCTTCTTGAAGAATTCGAGCTCGGTGAGGAGGAGGCCAACGAAATTATCATGGCCGCTCGCGCCCACTGGTTCGAGGACGAGCCTGACGATACAACCGCTGAGGTGGAAGAAGAAGTCGATAGCTGACTTCACTCGCAGGCATTGGCGTCGGGCGATATCGGTGCCAGGGATGTCGCTGATGGACGACCGCCGACAGCACAGTCAGGATCAATCCAGTGTGGATGACAGGTGCACCGCAAAAACGGAGCCGGTATATTTCACCGTCACGCAAGGACGTCGATATTGCCCGCAAACAAGCAAAGCGAGGCCCGCACTCCGGAGCGGCGCTGCATTGTCAGCGGAGAGATTCTGCCCCGTGATGCACTGATCCGATTCGTGGTATCGCCAGAAGGGCAACTGGTTTTCGACGTGGCGGAGAAACTGCCCGGCCGCGGCCTGTGGGTGCGCGCGGATGCGGCCAGCCTGCGGCAGGCGATCGCAAAGAACAGCTTTGCCCGCGCCGCAAGACAGAAGATCGAATTGCCCGAGCAATTGCTGGAAGATGTCGCCCGGCAACTCGCGCAACGCTGTATTGACCTGCTGGGACTTGCCCGGAAAAGCGGCGCGGTCGCCTTTGGGCGCGCCAAAGTCGAAACACAGATAAAACAGGGAAGAACCCTGTTGCTGATCTGCGCGACTGAAGCCGGGAAAGATGGTAAACAGACACTGCATCGCCTCGCCCGAGCGTTAAACCCGGCGGTTCAATCCATCGATTGGCTGCATTCGTCAGAATTGGGTTTGGCATTCGGAGCGGAAAATGTGATACATGCTTCGGTCACGCAGGGACGCTTGGCCGATCAGATCCTGAATGCGGCCATGCGCCTGTCGGCCTTTCGGGGTGAGATTCACCCCTAAGATCCCCGGGTTACAAGGATCTGTGCGGTTTTTCGGAAGGCTGGCTCAGGCCCGGTTTCGGTTTTCCCGCGACCAATTGTGAGATGTGTTGCGCCAGAAAGATCTGGCATGCTGCTGTGGGCCGGAGGAACTCCGTTAAGTGACCACGCAGCATTGGCAGCGTTAGAGAGGTAGAAGGTTAGGAATGAGCGAGTCGAAAGATTCCGATAACGAAACCACGGGTAGCACACCCCAGCGCACGCTAAGTCTGAAAAAGACTGTAGGCTCGGGACAGGTGCGCCAGAGCTTCTCTCATGGCCGCTCGAAGTCGGTTGTTGTCGAGAAAAAACGCCGACGCGTGATCACCCCCAAGTCGGACGCCGCGGCTGCAACCGATGCGCCCCAGCCCGAAGCAAAGGCCGCTCCGACCGCCGCGCCAAAGGCTGCGCCGCAAAAACCGAGAGCGGATAGAGGGGCAAAATCCACCCGCAAACCCGCCCCGCGCGGTGACCGGAAAAGCGCCCGCGGATTGACCGAAGGCGAACAGGCGGCACGCGAACGCGCGCTGGCGCTTGCAAAAAGCGCTGAAGAAGAACGCAACCGCAAGGCCGCACAGGAAGAAGCCGAACGCCGCCAGCGCGAGGTAGAAGCGGAAGCCAGACGACAGGCCGAAGCCGAAGCCGAAGCAGCGGCTCAAGCCGAAGCCAACCGCAAGACCGCATCCGGGGAACCGGCCGAAGCAATCGCAAAGGAGGCGGACGATGCTGCGGATCTGGCGCAAAATCTGCCCGTTGAACCTGACGCCGACGCGGAAAAACGTGCTGTCCGGCGCAAGGATGCACAGAAAATCAAGGCTGACGAGGACGATGACGGATTGCCCGCAGCGCTGAAGGGCGCGCGCATCAAACGTAAATCGGGTGACGATTCCAAGCCGACGCCGCGCACCAAGGGTGAACCGCGCCGGCGGACCGGCCGGCTGACGATTCAGACCGCGCTTGATGAGGATCTCGGCGAACGGCAGCGCTCGCTCGCATCGATCCGCCGCTCACGTGAGAGGGAAAAGCAGGCCGCCAAGCACAGCAGCCGAACCCATAAGATCGTGCGCGAGGTTGTCATTCCCGAAGCCATTACCGCGCAGGAACTGGCCAACCGGATGGCGATCCGCGTTAAGCAAGTGCTGCAGGTGCTGCGTGCGATGGATGAAGGTGCCGTGAGTGCCGATATGGTGCTGGAACCGGTAACCGCCCAGATTGTGGTTGAGGAATTGGGCCATCGGGCGAAACTGGTTGCCGAATCCGATGTCGAACACGGGCTGGAGGCACCAAATGATGCGGCGGGTGAACTCGAATCCCGCCCGCCAGTGGTCACCGTCATGGGACATGTCGATCACGGCAAGACATCACTGCTCGACGCTTTGCGCAAGACCGATGTGGTCGCGGGCGAAAAAGGCGGCATCACGCAACATATCGGCGCCTATCAGGTCACAACCGATCGCGGCCAGAAAGTGACGTTTATCGACACGCCAGGCCACGCCGCCTTCAGCGCGATGCGCGCACGCGGCGCAAGCGTCACCGATATCGTCGTGCTTGTCGTGGCGGCGGATGACGGGGTGATGCCGCAAACGATCGAAGCAATCAATCACGCGAAAGCCGCCCAGGTACCGCTTATCGTCGCGGTTAATAAAATTGACCGGCCAGAAGCCAACCCCAACAAGGCCCGGCAGGAACTTCTGCAATATGAAGTATTTACCGAGGATCTGGGTGGCGATGTGTTGTCAGTGGAAGTCTCCGCGCTGAAGGGCACAAATCTCGATAAACTGGTCGATGCCATTTTACTGCAGGCGGAACTTCTGGAGCTGACCGCCAACCCGAATCGCGATGCCAATGGCGTGATCATCGAGGCGCAACTCGACAAAACACGCGGACCTGTCGCCACCGTGCTGGTGCAGGGCGGCACGTTGAAGCGGGGCGACATTATCGTTGCCGGCGCGGAATGGGGCCGTGTCCGCGCATTGACCGACGAGCATGGCAAGAACTGCAAACAGGCCGGGCCATCCATGCCGGTTGAAATATTGGGGCTGCAGGGCGTGCCCAAGGCAGGTGACGATGTGGTCGTGGTGGATAGCGAAAGCCGCGCGCGGGAAGTCTGCGAGTTCCGCCGGCGGCGGGCGCAGGAAGTCGCATCAGGCGGTGTCTCCTCGGTCGAGGATATGTTTGCCAAACTCAAGGATGCCGAAATCAGCGAGCTTCCGATTGTCATCAAGGCCGATGTGCAGGGCTCGGTGGAAGCCATTCGCGCGTCCCTCGACAAACTCGGCACCGATGAAGTGCGCGCAAAAATCCTGCATGCAGGGGCGGGCGGCATCACCGAGTCGGACATCACCCTCGCCGAGGCCTCGCAGGCCCCGGTTTTCGGCTTTAATGTCAGGGCCAACAAGCAGGCCAAGGATCTGGCTGACGCTGCGAATGTCGATATTCGTTATTACAACGTGATTTACGACCTGATTGATGACGTCAAAAGCATGTTGTCGGGCATGCTTGCCCCCGAACGGCGCGAAACAATGCTCGGCAATGCAAAAGTGCTCGACGTGTTCAAGGCATCCAAGATGGGCAAGGCGGCAGGCTGTCTCGTCACGGATGGTATCGTCCGCCGCGGCGCGGGCGTGCGTGTGATCCGTGATGATGTGGTCGTGCATGAGGGCTCGCTGTCCAGCCTGCGCCGCTTCAAGGACGAAGTGCGCGAAGTCAATGCGGGGACCGAATGCGGCATGGCGTTCGAGAATTTCCAGGACATCAAGGTCAACGATGTGGTCGAATGCTATGAGGTCGAAGAGGTAATCCGGACATTATAACCGGCGCTTTGGATAACCGGCGCATTGGATAGCCGGCGCATTGGATAACCGGCGCGCCGGCACCTGGTGAGATTTCTGTCGTAGAATTTTCAAGAGCGGTGCCTGCATGAATTGCAGGCCCGGTTTCCGGCAGGAAACGGAGCATTGACATGACATCTGAGCGGCAAAACAGAAAGCGGGCCGGTAAATCCCGCTCGCAGCGGCAATTGCGTGTGGGCGAACTGATCCGGCACGCCCTGTCCGATATCTTGCAGCGCGACGAACTCCACGACCCGGTGTTGCACAACAAGGTCATCACGATCTCGGAAGCGCAGGTTTCGCCTGATTTGCGTCACGCGACGATCTTTTTCTCCGCATTATCGTGCAATATGCCGGAACTGGCCGATATCGGGCGGGCACTCAATCGCCGCGCAGCGCATTTTCGGGGTCAGCTTGGCCAGCAGATCCAGACGAAATTTACACCACAACTCAAATTCGTGGCCGATGATTCCTTTGAGAATGCGCAATCTATCGACAAGCTGTTGCGTTCGGCCCCCGTGTCGCGGGATCTCGACTCGTAATGGGCCGACGGCGCAAAAAAGGCAAACCGGTCAGCGGCTGGGTATGTGTCGACAAGCCGGCCGGCGTCACCTCGACCCAGATCGTCGGTAAAGTCCGATATGCCTTCGATGCCCAGAAAGCCGGCCATGCGGGCACGCTGGACCCGCTGGCAACCGGCATATTGGCAATCGCGTTGGGCGAAGCCACAAAAACCGTGCCCTATGCCATGGACAGCGAAAAAATCTACCGCTTCAGCATCTGCTGGGGCGAACAGCGCAGCACCGACGACCCGGAAGGCACCGTCATCGCATGCAGCGACAACCGCCCGAGCAAAGCCGAGATCGAGGCCGCCTTGCCTGACTTTATCGGTGAAATCCTGCAGGTTCCGCCCAGCTTCTCCGCGATCAAGGTCAATGGCGCACGCGCCTATGATCTGGCCCGGGAGGGCGAAACCGTCACGCTTGAACCGCGTCCCGTGAAAATCGATGATCTTCGGCTTGTTGATATGTCCGGCCCTGACAGCTGCGAAATGGAAATGGTGTGCGGCAAAGGCGCCTATGTGCGGGCGATTGCACGCGATCTGGCGCGAAAATTAGGCACATATGGCTATGCTGCTAATATTCGGCGCACCAAAGTCGGCGCTTTTTGCGAAAAAAACGCAATTTCACTGGATAAACTGGAGCAGTTGGTCCATAAACCCGCATTGTCGGACTTTTTACTTCCGGTACAGACCCCGCTGGACGACATCCCGGCGTTGGCCATTTCCGGAAATGATGCTGGCCGTTTGAAACGCGGTCAGCCGATTTTAGTCCGCAATGGGCATGAATTAGCCGAAGAATCGCTCATTTACACGACCCGGCGCGGACAGATTGTTGCGCTTGGCCATGTTGAGCGCGGCGAGTTCAAGCCAATGCGTATTTTTAATTTACCCATGGGAGTGATGACATCCGATGTCGATTACAGCTGAGCGCAAACAGGAACTGATAACGGAATATGGTACGGGGAACGGTGATACCGGCTCGCCCGAAGTTCAGGTAGCGATCCTGACGGAACGGATCAGCAATCTGACCGAGCATTTCAAAGAACATAAGCACGACAATCATTCGCGCCGCGGCCTGATCAAACTGGTCAGTCAGCGTCGTAAATTGCTCGACTATGTGAAAAGGAAAGACGAGGCGCGTTATACGACGCTCATTCAACGGCTTGGAATACGCCGTTAGTCTTACGGCGATGTCTGCTTCATATTGCGCTGGTTCCGAATAGGATGCCGGCGCAATCCTTATTGGCAGGTCTTTACCGCGATAATGGGGAAGCGACACGCGTATAGGTTCCACGGGGAACCGGCTGGCGCGGCCAGGGGGCCGTTGCCGGTGGCGCATTGACTAGGGAGTTGATGCAGCCGTCATGCTGAGGAAGAAGCTATGTTTGATATTCATCGAAAAGAAATCACGTGGGGCGGCCGCCCGCTGAGTTTTGAAACCGGGCGGGTTGCCCGGCAGGCCGATGGCGCGGTTATCGTACAATATGAGGAAACCACCGTCATGGCGACGGTTGTTGCTGCGAAACAGCCGCGTGCCGGCATCGATTTCTTTCCGTTAACGGTCGATTATGTGGAAAGAACCTATGCGGCGGGCAAGATCCCGGGCGGTTTTTTCAAACGCGAAGGACGGCCAAGCGAAAAGGAAACGCTGACCTGCCGTCTGATCGATCGCCCGATCCGGCCGCTTTTTGTCGACGGATTTCGCAATGAAACGCAGGTCATCTGCACTGTTTTAAGCCACGATCTCGAGAACGATCCCGATATCATCGCGATGATTGCGGCCTCGGCCGCACTGACGATCTCGGGCATCCCCTTCATGGGGCCGATCGGCGGGTGCCGGGTCGGCTACAAGGACGGGGAATATATCCTCAATCCGCATATCGATACGGTCAAGGAAAGCGAGCTCGATCTGGTCGTTGCCGGTACCAGAGGCGCGGTGCTGATGGTGGAATCAGAAGCCAAGGAGCTGTCCGAGGACATTATGCTTGGTGCGGTGATGTTCGGGCACCAGCAGATGCAGCCGGTTATCGACGCGATCATCGACCTGGCGGAAGCATGCGCCAAGGAACCTTGGGAACTGACACCGAAGGAAGATGACGGGCTTGGCCACAAAGTACGCGAGATTGGCGAGGATCTGCTCCGCGGCGCCTATGAAGAAGTCGTCAAGCTGAGCCGGCAGGAGAAAGTCGCAAAGGTCAAAGACAAGATCATCGCTGGACTGGAAGAAATCGGCATCGACCTTGAGAACAATCAGGTCGGCGACCATTTCAAATCGCTCGAAAAAAATGTCGTGCGCGGCAATATTCTTGATACGGGCAAGCGGATCGACGGGCGCGGCCTTGCCGATGTCCGGCCCATTCGCTGTGATGTCGGGGTACTGCCCCGGACCCACGGCGCCGCACTGTTCACCCGCGGTGAAACGCAGGCGCTTGTGGTCACCACCCTGGGCACCGGGGAAGACGAGCAATTCATCGACGCGCTGGAAGGGACGTACAAGGAACGTTTTCTGCTGCATTACAATTTCCCGCCATATTCTGTCGGTGAAACGGGCCGGTTCGGCTTTACCAGCCGGCGCGAAACCGGCCATGGCAAGCTGGCCTGGCGTGCGGTGCGGGCCATTCTTCCCGACTATGACGACTTCCCCTATACGATCCGGGTCGTATCGGAAATCACCGAATCCAACGGTTCGTCGTCCATGGCAACGGTGTGTGGCACGTCGCTTTCACTGATGGATGCGGGTGTTCCGATCAGGCGGCCGGTTGCGGGTATCGCCATGGGGCTGATCAAGGAAGGCGAAAAATTCGCGGTCCTGTCCGATATTCTGGGTGATGAAGATCATCTGGGCGATATGGACTTCAAGGTCGCCGGAACCGATGCGGGGATCACATCGCTTCAGATGGATATCAAGATCACCGGCATTACCGAGGAAATTATGCGCGTTGCCCTGGATCAGGCGAAAGGCGGACGCATGCATATCCTGGGCGAAATGGCAAAAGCGCTGACGGAATCGCGTGGCAATCTGAACGCAAATGCACCGCGGATCACCACCGTTACCATCCCGACCGACAAAATTCGCGAAGTCATCGGTTCGGGCGGCAAGGTTATCCAGGGTATCGTTGCCGATTCGGGTGCCAAGGTGGATATCGGCGATGACGGGGTGATCAAGATCGCCTCGCCCGATGAAGCCAGCGTCGAGAAGGCCCTTGCGATGATCAATGATATCGTGGCCGAACCTGAAGAGGGCGCGATCTATGAGGGCAAGGTTGTCAAGGTGCTCGATTTCGGGGCCTTTGTGAACTTCATCGGCAAGAAGGACGGCCTGGTTCACATTTCCGAGCTGTGTGAAGAGCGGGTCGAGAAAGTGACCGATGTGGTCAATGAAGGCGATATGGTGAAAGTGAAATATCTCGGTTCGGATGACCGGGGTAAGACACGGCTTTCCATGCGCTATGTCGATCAGGAAACCGGCGAGGAAATCGAAGGGGTCGAACCGCGCGAGCGCAAGCCCCGTCGCCCGCGTCGCGATTGATACGCCTCACGCAACTCACGCAAAGATGACGATCTGCGGGTTATCGACACCCGCAGATCACTCCCTGACAAGCTGCCTGCCCCCTCTCCCTCCCCTTGTTCCCGACATGCCGTTAAGGCCTCGCGCCACCTCTGGCACCCGGAACGAATCACTTTTTCAACTGTGTTGATTGCAGGCCGAATCAACCTCCTGCCAGTTGCCGCTTTACCGCCGTACTGCAATTTTCACCTAGCCAGTTTCCCATAGTCCCGAAAAACCGTGGGAAAAATGCCATAGTTTTTCATTAACCGTGCTGTTTTTGCCTAAAGTTCTTGACAGAAGCGTGACCAAAATGTGGTCTTGCAAGTTGAGGCATGAGATCTCACAGGATGGCATCAAATAAATAAACGCCACCGTGGATCTATAAAAACCAAGGATGGAGGCACGCGTGTCCAGATCAGAAGGTGCGCCCGCTCGTCGGGCGCTATGGAGCCGTATTGCGATTGGCGGTTCCATGACAGCAATTGCAGGGGTGATTGCCGCTGCTCCCGCTTCAGCGATTGAATTTGGTTATGGCGAGGTTCAGGGTTATGTCGATACGATCGTATCGGCGGGCGCCTCGATGCGGACCTCCAAACGCAATTGCGAGAACATTTCCAAGGCGAATGGCGGCTGCCAGAAATATGATGCGTCGGGCCTGGATAAATCTTCCGCGGCGGTCAGCGGCGATGACGGCAATCTGAACTATGATCAGTGGGATGTCTTCTCCGGCACCATGAAAGCCACCTCCGAGGTGCAGCTTGGCTGGCGCAACTTCACGGGCTTTGTCCGCGGTTCCGCCTTCTATGATCCGCTGGTGGCCGATGTCGATTTCCGCGAGCTTGAAAGCCCGCAGCGCAGCGAGGTGGAACGTTCCGCCAAGCTGTTCGACTATTTCGTGCTCGGCAATTTCGAGGTTGGCGGCCTGCCGCTCGATGTCAAGCTCGGCAATCAGGTGATCAGCTGGGGCGAAAGCACCTTCATCCAGAACGGCATCAACGTCATCAACCCGATCGATGTCTCCGCCGCCCGCAAGCCCGGTTCCGAAATCAAGGAATTCTTCGAGCCGATCCTGGCCGC
>CALAQW010000166.1 GCA_937888955.1 uncultured Alphaproteobacteria bacterium
CCTACACGACGCTCTTCCGATCTATTGCGCTGCTTGCGACCGGGGATGAACTTGTACGACCCGGCGAACCGATCGGGCCGCAGCAGATCGTCACATCGAATAATCTCGGACTTGCGGGCATTATCGCCCGCGCCGGTGGGGAGCCGATCGATCTTGGCATCGCGCCCGATAATCGCGAGGCGCTTGCCGCCATGGCTGCCGGCGCGCGCGGTGCGGATATGCTGATCACGCTGGGCGGGGCGTCTGTCGGCGATCATGATCTGGTGCAATCGGTGCTGGGCGAACAGGGGCTTGTTGTTGATTTCTGGCGCATCGCGATGCGGCCGGGCAAGCCGCTGATCTTTGGCCATGTGGGCGATACGCCGTTAATCGGATTACCGGGTAATCCTGTTTCCGCGCTTGTCTGCGGTCTTATCTTCGTGCAGCCCGCGATTGCCGCGCTTCTGGATGATCAGGCGCAACTGCATGCGCGAAGCCGCGCACGGCTTGGGTGCGATCTGCCCGAAAATGACGAACGGCAGGATTATCTGCGCGCAAGCCTTATGCCTGCAGCGCCCGATCATCCGCTGGCGGGTGAATTGCTCGCCACCCCCTTCGCGCGGCAGGACAGCTCCATGCTATCCGCGCTTGCCCGCGCGGACTGCCTTGTGATCCGGCCTCCCCATGCGCCGCAAGCAAAAGCAGGCGATTGGGTGGATATCCTTGAACTGAACGCGCTCTGAACCAGCCTGCCCCAGCCATTCTTCTAACCGCCATGCCGCTTAAATTTACGAAAATCGCCACCATTCTGTGGATAAGTTGACACATTTGGGGAACTAAACTAGAACAGTTGTTCATGTTTTCATTTTGTTCTGCAAAGGTGCGGCGGCCATGCTGACAAACAAGCAATATGAATTGCTGATTTTCATCAATGAGCGGATTCGCGAATCGGGTATCTCCCCCTCTTTCGACGAAATGAAGGAGGCGCTCAATCTCAAATCGAAATCGGGTATTCACCGCCTGATCAGCGCGCTTGAAGAACGCGGCTTCATCCGTCGCCTGCCGAACCGCGCCCGGGCGCTCGAAGTCTTGCGGCTGCCTGACAGTGTGGCGCAATTTGGCCGCAGCAAAGGGTTCGCGCCCAATGTGATCGACAGTGACGGCAGTGCCCGGCCCGTACCCCGCAAGCAGCCACAATCGCTGCCGGATTCCAATGTCGTTGAAATTCCCCTGCTTGGCAAAATCGCCGCTGGTATCCCGATCGAAGCGCTGGAGGACCGCAGCAACATGATTGGCGTGCCCGCAGCCTTGCTCGCCGGGGGTGATCATTTCGCGCTTGAGGTGGAAGGCGATTCCATGATTACCGCCGGCATTCTCGACGGGGATATTGCGATCATCAAGCGCTGCGATACCGCGGAAAACGGCACGATTGTCGTCGCACTGGTCGACGGGCAGGATGCGACGCTGAAACGATTGCGCCGCAAGGGGGCCTCAATCGCGCTCGAACCCGCCAACCCCGATTATGAAACACGGATTTACGGCCCTGATCAGGTCGCGGTGCAGGGTCGCATGGTCGGCCTGTACCGTCAGTATCATTAGGCGTTCACACAGGGAATTCCCAAGCCACAAAACCCTCATATAATCGGGTGGTTACAAGGATAAGCTGAAGCTTATTTCCGGTATCCGGAAGACGGGCTGTTCGACCAGGGCCTTTCGCCGCGTTCCGCCGCTACCGTGCGCTGTGCGATTGCGCCATCCTTGCCGATATAAAGCGCATGCCCGCCCGATCGCCAGAGGTCGAAATAATCCACGATAACCGCCGCTGACGGGCAATGCCGCACAGGCGTCTGACTGATGATGATATCGGCCAGCCGGCAGTCATCAACCAGCGCACGGCTATCCTTGATATAGGCGACGGTATGCCCGCCACGCATGTGGGCGATGCAGGCAAGCCTGTCGCATTGCGCAGCCTTTTCGGCGCGCATCAGATATGTCTGGCCTTCCGCTGCGGCCCACCGGGTCGGTCCATATGCGTTCTGCCTGCCCGCGATCAAAACAAGTTCACCGCCGGGCTGTCTGACAGCCAGTTCACGCCCGTCTGCATCAATCATCAAATCGGCGCGGGTGCCGGAAATCAGTGCAATCAACAGTGCGACAGGAAGCGCGGCCAACCCCGCCCAACGCCATCCCCCACGCCACAGGCACAGCCACAATCCGCCGGCTATGACAGCAATCAGTGCGAGCTGCGGCAAGTCGGGGACAGTCGTGACGGCCCCTGGCCATGCAGCAACCATCTGCGCGCATTGCAGCATGATCGAAATGCCCCATCCCATCAGATCGAGGATGGGGCCATCCAGCCCGAATGGCATCAACACAAAGGCCAGCACCGCACTCGGCATGATCCAGCAGCTGACCAACGGCATCGCCAGCAGATTGGCAATCAACCCGTAATCGGCAAAACGGTGAAAATGAAAAATCGCAAAGGGCGCTGTGGCCAGCCCGGCCACCAGACTTGTCAGCCCGATCGCCAGAAAAAAGCCGGCCAACCGCCTTATCGGCCCCTGCGATGCATGCGGGCGTAAACGCGCGCCAAGCGTTTCATATACCGCAATCAGGGCAATGACCGCTGCAAATGACATCTGAAAACCGACCTGTAGCAGCGCTTCGGGGGTGAGCAGCAAAATCAGAAAGGCGGCGAAAGCCACCGTGCGCATGGAAAGCGCCGTGCGGTCACATAGCACCGCCACGAGCACAATCGCGCTCATCAGGAAGGCGCGCTGGGTCGGCACACTGCCCCCCGAAATGAGCAGATAGCCAAACGCGCCGGCAAGCGCTGTGACCGCCGCCCACTTCTTGATCGGGAAATAAAGCGCGATGCGCGGTATCAGGGACAGCCCGCCGCGCAGCGCAAAAAAGATCGTGCCCGCAAGCAACCCCATATGCAGCCCCGATATCGCCAGCAGATGCGCAAGCCCGGAATCGCGCAACGCAGCCGTGACAGCTTCCGGAATGGCCGCGCGGTCGCCGGTCATCAAGGCAGCGGCCACCGCCCCGGCCTCGCCGTCGATGCGGGCGCGCACATGCCGTGCAATACGCAACCGCAAATCCGCAAGCCAAATACCCGGCTGCATCGTAAAGTCCCGACTTTCGCTATCTGGCGGCGCTATTGTCTCGGGGTGCGATACCGCATAACCGATCCCGCCGATACGGTCGAACCACAGCATCCGGCCATAATCGAAACCGCCCGGCCGCACCGGTGCGGGCGGCGGCATCAGCACAGCGCGCAAGCGGATATGATCGCCCGCAGCAATGGGCAAGACACCCGTCGCGCGCGCCGGGTCGTCGGTTGCAGCGCGTTTCACCGTCACGCGGATACGGACGGGCAGCGCGCGCACCGCCTGCGCCCCATTGCGGCCGATTGCCGATGGTGCCAGCAGCAGCCGTAAATCACTGCTACGCTCCTCTATCTTGAGGATAGTCCCGGTTATCGACACCGGCCCGGTCGTCTTGTGAATTATTGGCGCGGCCTGCCAGCTAGTGCGCCATTGCGCGGCGCAAAAGCCCAATATGATGAAAAGCGCCACGAAACCGGCAATGCGTTCGGGGCCGCGCCCACGCCAGCAAAGCCAGATGCAGCAAGCCAGACCAGCAAGGCCCACAGCGGGGGCAGGCTCAACAGGTAGCGCGAAATAGAGCGCGATACCGATCCCGAGCAAGACGGGGGTCCAGAGGATAAATTGCGGTCTTTCCGCGACAAGCAGACGTGTGATTTGCGCCGCCAGCCTTACTGCGACGGCAGCGCAAGCCCGTGACAATCGCCCGGTGGCCGAATTGCCGGCCATTTCCCCAAAATCGGGCATCCATCCCCTTCCGGATGCAGCAAATTCCCGCCCCCTGACAATCCAATTCACACTGAAAAATATTCAACGGGGCGCGGACTAATTGCGCTGCCGCATCCGACAACCTCTTTTGCAGCACCTGCCGAGTGTGCTAGGGAGTGCGGATCAGTGCAATGCTTATCTCGCTGCATCGGCAATCTGAAACGCTGATGTCTGCGCGGACCAGCGCCGTCGGCAACAGCTCGCGGCATCCGTGGTCCTTAATGGAAAATATGACGGAAATTTCGCAGGTAATTACCCGGTTCGCCCCCTCCCCCACGGGCTTTCTGCATATTGGCGGTGCGCGGACCGCCCTGTTCAACTGGCTGTTCGCCCGCCATCACAATGGTCAGTTCCTGCTGCGAATCGAAGATACCGACCGCGCCCGCTCAACCCAGGAAGCGATTGACGCCATCCTTGATGGCATGAGTTGGCTGGGGCTGAGCCATGACGGGGAAGCGGTCTATCAGTCCACCCGTCAGCAGCGGCATGCGGAAATCGCCGATCAGCTGCTGCGCGAGGGGAAGGCTTATTACTGCTATTGCACGCCTGAAGAACTCGATGAAATGCGGTCGGCCGCGCGCGAAGCAGGCAAACCTGTGCGTTACAATGGTTTGTGGCGCGACCGCGACCCGTCAGAAGCGCCCCAGGATATCCCTCCTGTGGTGCGGCTGAAGGCCCCGCAGACAGGCGAGACGACGATCCGCGATCAGGTGCTTGGGGATATCACATTCGCCAATGATCAACTTGACGATCTGATCCTGCTGCGCAGCGACGGCACCCCGACCTACATGCTCTCGGTTGTGGTGGACGACCATGATATGGGCATAACCCATGTCATTCGTGGCGACGATCATCTGACCAATGCGGCACGTCAGGCGCATATCTACGGAGCGCTTGGCTGGGATCTGCCGATTTTTGCCCATGTGCCGATGATTTTAGGCCCCGATGGCGCGAAACTGTCAAAGCGGCATGGCGCGCTGGGCGTCGGCGCCTATCGCGATATGGGCTATCTGCCTGAAGCCATGCGTAATTATTTACTGCGGCTGGGCTGGTCGCATGGGGATGACGAGATTATCTCGACCGCTCAGGCCATTGCGTGGTTCACACTGGAGAATATCGGCAAATCGCCGGCCCGGTTCGACTTCGCAAAGCTTGAAAATCTGAACGGTATCTACATGCGTGATGCCGCGCCCGAATCCCTGATGCCGCAGGTTGTCGCAACGATTGCGCAGATCTATGGCGAACATCCGGATGCGGCGGCGCTATCGCGGCTCGAACATGCGCTGCCAGGGTTGAAGGAACGCGCGACCAATCTTGTCGAGCTGGCGGAAAACGCGCATTACCTGTTTGCCGAACGCCCGCTGAAACCGGATGAAAAAGCGGCAAAGCTGCTCAATCAGGAGGCATGCGCCCATTTGCAGGAACTTGCCGACCAGCTTGAGGCGCTTGCGGAATGGACGGCGCAAAGCACAGAAGACTGTATCCGCGCCTTTATCGCGCAAAAGGAACTGAAGCTCGGCAAGGTGGCACAGCCTTTGCGTGCCGCGCTAACGGGGACGACCGTTTCGCCTGGTATTTTTGACGTATTGGTATCGCTTGGAAAAGAAGAAAGTCTCGCACGTCTTCGCGATCAGGCAGCATAACTAAAATAAAGGGTTTATTGGCGCATTTCGTGACAGAAGTAGATGTGACACGGTATAGTGTCAGCAGCTCTTCCTCACTCTGCGGCCAGTAACCGTAACACAAAGCTGAAGGGGGTCTTTATGTCGCGTTCCGACAAGATCGATAAGGTAACACTCACAATCGGCGATAAAACGCTGGAACTTCCGGTTATTCACGGGGCCGAAGGGCCAAGCGTGATCGATGTGCGCAAGCTGTATGGCGAAACCGGCATGTTCACCTACGATCCGGGTTTCACCTCCACTGCCAGTTGCGATTCCAGCATCACCTATATTGACGGTGAGGAAGGCATTCTGCGGCATCGTGGCTATCCAATCGACGATCTCGCCATGAACAGCGATTTCATGGAAGTCGCCTATCTGCTGTTTTACGGCGATCTGCCCAATCAGCGGGAAAAAGAAAAATTCTCAAGCGACATCACCTATCACACGATGGTGCATGAGCAATTGCTGAACTTTTTCCATGGTTTCCGGCGTGATGCACACCCGATGGCCATCCTGTGTGGCGTTGTTGGCGCGCTGTCGGCCTTCTATCACGATTCCACCGACATTAATGATCCCCATCAACGCATGGTCGCCACCTACCGCATGGTCGCGAAAATGCCGACAATCGCGGCGATGGCCTTCAAATATTCGGTCGGTCAGCCCTTCGTCTATCCCAGCAACGAGCTGAATTATTCGGAAAACTTCCTGCGGATGTGCTTCGCTGTGCCGGCGGAAGAATATAAGGTTAATCCCGTGCTGGCCCGCGCGATGGACCGGATTTTCATCCTGCATGCCGATCACGAACAAAATGCCTCCACATCGACAGTGCGTCTGTCGGGCTCGTCGGACGCCAACCCGTTCGCCTGTATTGCCGCTGGTATCGCAAGCCTTTGGGGCCCGGCCCATGGTGGCGCCAACGAAGCCTGTCTCAACATGCTTGAGGAAATCGGCTCGGTCGACAGGATTGATGAATTCGTCGCCCGTGCAAAGGACAAGGATGACCCCTTCCGGTTGATGGGCTTTGGACATCGGGTTTACAAGAATTATGATCCGCGCGCGACGGTGATGCGGCAGACCTGCCACGAGGTGCTGGACGAGCTTGGGGTGCGGGACGAGCCCCTGCTTCAGGTTGCGATGAAACTTGAGGAAATTGCTCTAAACGACGAATATTTCATCGAAAAGAAGCTTTATCCTAACGTGGATTTCTATTCCGGTATCATTCAGCGGACCCTGGGCTTCCCCTCCTCCATGTTCACCGTCATCTTTGCGGTTGCGCGGACTGTTGGCTGGCTTGCCCAGTGGAATGAAATGATCACCGACCCGACCAAGAAAATCGGTCGGCCGCGGCAGCTCTATACCGGCAGCAATGGCCGGGAGTTTGTGGCGCTCGACAAACGTTAGCCATAAGCACGCTGTTGTGCAGCGGTACAAAATTGACCGGCTGGCGTTATTCGCCGGCCGGTTTTCATTTTTGAGACAGGTTTTTCAGGTAGCGATGCCGCGTTCGTTCAGGAATGCGCACACTGCATCTGCTGCGCGCTGACTTGGCGGCATCTGCCCTTGCCCCAGCGCATGAAGCGCGGCAGACATTGCTTCCATCTGTTTGCGGCGCGCAGGGCTGTGATCTGACAATAGCGGAGCAATCGCCGCCGCTATCGCTTGTGGGGTGCATTCACCGGCCAACAGCTCGGGAATTTCGCTCTCACCTAAAATCAGATTGACCAGATTGACATACGGCACCCGCAACAGCCGTTTGGCCAGAAATGCGGTAACAGGGTTCAGCCTGTAGCCCACAATATGCGGGGTGCCCGCAACGGCAAGCTCAAGCGATACGGTGCCTGATGCTGCGATCGCGGCATCGCAAGCGGCAAAACCCGCAAATTTCTCATCCGCATCGGCCGCAAATATTACGGGACAGCCCCAATCGGCTGCAGTTTCCGTAACAGTCTCGGCGACGCTATCTACCGTCGCGCAAAACAGGTGTAATTGGGGAAATTGTGCATGAAGCAATGCTATCGCCTGACCGAAAACCGGCAGCAGCCTGTCGACCTCGCTCTGCCTGCTGCCCGGCAAAACCGCCAAGAGCGGGACATCGTCTGCAATATTATGACGGGCACGAAAATCCTTGCTGTGGCATTGATCGGCAACGCGCGTGACGACCGGATGACCGACAAAACGAGCCGGCAGACCCGCCTTGATAAATATGTCGGGTTCGAACGGCAGAAGCGTTAGTAACAGATCAACATAGCGCGCTATTTTTTGCGCCCGCCCCTGCCGCCAGGCCCAGACATGCGGCGCGACATAGTGGACAATCGGCATATCGGGATTGGCGGCACGCAGCCTGCGTGCGACACGAAAACAGAAATCAGGACTATCGATCGTCAGCACCAGATCCGGATGCCGCTCAAGTGCCGCACCCACGGTTTGCGCAATACGCATCTGAATGAGCGGCAGCCTGGGTACGACTTCCGATACCCCCATGACGGAAAGATCCGACATTGGAAACAGACTGGTGAGCCCGGCTTGAATAAGCGCCCCGCCGCCAATGCCAAATGCCTCGACCTTCCGGGCGCAGCGCATGCGCAATGCAGCCAGTAACTCCGCGCCCAGAAGATCGCCTGACGGCTCCCCCGCGATAATCATCACCCGCAATGGCGCATCTGCGGTCATTGGCTGTCGCCATCACCCGTGCCGTCGGCCGCAGGCGGGATGCCATAAAGAAACATATTCAGCCGGTCCGCTTCAGCAATGACAGCCGCGCGGTCGACAATCAGCGCGCCGCCCGCATCCACCGCAAGGCCGGCAAGGCCGGCAGCGGCGGCATTGCGAACCGTCGACAGACCGATTGTCGGCAGATCGACGCGCCGTTCCTGGCCAGGCTTTGGCTTTTTGACAAGAACGCCCGCGCGCCGCTCCTCGCTCCCGCGCAGATGCGGTGGCAGGGTG
Source organism: uncultured Alphaproteobacteria bacterium (assembly GCA_937888955.1). GTDB lineage: Bacteria > Pseudomonadota > Alphaproteobacteria > UBA11222 > UBA11222 > CALAQW01. The sequence continues at coordinate 8,471 of CALAQW010000166.1, forward strand.
GCACAGCGATGCAACATCGCGTCGGTTCCTTCCGCCGCTTCAACAGCAAGGACGACGCCGTTACACACAACCGCTCCCTGCCCGATATCCAGCCGTCCCAGAATGTCGATCACCTCTGCCGCCCGCGCAATATCCTGCATGGCGGCGGCATCGGGCGAGATTTCGCCCAGCACCCCGGTATCGGCTGCCAGGCCATCGGCAACCTCATGCGCGCCGATAACCCGAAACCCTTCCGTTTCAAACAGATCAACCATGAACCGTAGCAATTGATCATCACCGCCGCGGGCGGCCTTGAGATAGCGCGGCAACAACCGCACCGCACGCATATCCAGCCTTAACTTGCGCAGATCCGGGCGGTTAACCGGGCCGATGAAGACGATTTCGTCGCACCCCTCATGCCGCAAGAGCTGCATGGTCTTGCCGATGGTGCCGATATTGATCCAGTGATGCGGAAATCGGGCAATATCCTGGCTCGCGGCCCCGGCGACACCGAACAGGCAAAAAGGCCTGTTTTGGGCGATGCAGTCCTGCGCCAGTAAAATCGGAACGACACCGCCACCCGCGACAATCGCAAGTTTCGGGTGTTTTCCGGGGCTCTGGACTACCCGCTCCACCAGCCTGTCACGCCTTTGGCGTACAGATGCTGCGTGTCGCGCCACGGATAAAGGTAACGATTTCCATCACCTCGCCATGATCCTTGAACAACTCGGCCACATCTTCCATGCGTTCCTGCAAGGTGCCTTCCTCGGCAAACAGCATGCGATAGGCGTTGCGCAGGGCGTGTATCTGCTCGCGGGAGAAATTACGCCGTTTCAGACCGATGATATTAAGCCCGCCCAGATGCGCCCGATTGCCAAGCACCGAACCATAGGGAATGACATCGCTTTCAACGCCTGACATGCCACCGATCATGGCATGCGCGCCAATGCGGACAAATTGCTGCACAGCCGACAGGCCGCCAAATATCGCAAAATCGCCGGCTTCGACATGCCCTGCCAATGTTGCGTTATTGGCAAGGATGACATTATTACCGACAACGCAGTCATGGGCGACATGCGAACCCGCCATGAACAGGCCGCGATCGCCCACCCGGGTGATCATCCCGCCGCCGCTTGTGCCCGGATTCATCGTCACATTCTCGCGGATGACGTTATCCTCACCGATCTGCAACACGCTTTTTTCGCCGGAATATTTCTGATCCTGCGGCGGATGCCCGATGGAGGCAAAGGGAAAGATCCTGGTTCCGCGGCCTATCGTCGTGCGCCCCTCGACAACGACATGGGATACGAGCTCGACATTGTCGCCGAGTTCGACTTCCGCGCCGACGGAACAGTAAGGGCCGATCTTCACGCCGGCCCCGATTTTTGCGCCCTCCGCCACAAGTGCGGTCGGGTGGATGTCAGCCATTTACGTTACCCTATTTATCCGCGATCATGGCGCTATAATCGGCCTCGGCCATCAATTGCCCGTTGACCCGCGCTTCACCATGAAATTTCCAGACAGCGCCGCGCGAACGCAGCATCTCCACATGAATGTTCAAAACGTCGCCCGGTCCGACCGGCTTGCGGAAACGGCATTTATCGATCGTCATGAAGTACACAAGCTTATCAAGCGCCGACGTCCCTTCCCCATAAAGGATAAGCGCGCCCGATGTCTGGGCCATGGCCTCGACGATCAGCACACCGGGCATGACAGGCCGACCGGGAAAATGCCCCTGAAAGAACGGCTCGTTGATGGTTACATTCTTGATACCCACCGCCGATTTGCCGGGCACAATCTCGCGCAGCCCGTCAATCATCAGCATCGGGTAACGATGCGGCAGCAACGCCATCACCTGATTGATATCGAGTTGTCCCCCCGCAGGCGCCTCGGATCCTTGCGATCCATTCTCACTCATCCGTCTGCCTCTTCCTGTCTGCCAGCCGTGAAATCATCGCAACCTCCCTGAAAAATTGTTTCGCGGGCACAGCAGGCGTACCTACCATACGCTGACCGGGGGCCACATCGCGCATGACACCTGCCTGGGCCGCGATCTGTGCCCCGCTCCCGACACGCAAATGTCCCGCAAACCCGCTTTGACCGCCGATCTGAACGAAATCCTCAACCTCGACGCTGCCTGACAGGCCCGCCAGCGCGGCGATGATACAGCGCCGGCCGATTTTCACATTATGGCCAATCTGCACCAGATTATCGATCCAGCTTCCTTCGCCGATCACCGTATCGGGGCCGGTGCCGCGGTCGATCGTCGTGTTGGCGCCAATATCGCAATCATCCTGGATGATGACGCGACCAAGCTGGGGTACTTTGACAAATCCCGCCGGATCGGGCGCGAAACCGAAGCCATCCTGCCCGATACGCGCACCGGGATGAATGCTCACCCGGTCACCGATCAGGGCATGGCTGATCGATACCTGCGCCGCAATCCAGCCATGACTGCCAATCTTCACATGATCGCCAATGACGCTATTGGGACCGATATAGGATTGCGGGCCGATTTCAACCCCTTCCCCGATCCACGCGCCCGCGGCAACATGCGTCCCCTGCCCCAGACTGGCCGAGGCGGCGACGCAAGCGCCTTGTGCCACACCTTCCGCGAATTCAGGTCGCGGATAGAATGCCTGCGCAATCAACGCATAGGATTTATAAGGGTTTGCGCTCAGCAGCAGCGCCATACCTTCAGGTGCCTTGCCGGCAAATTTCGGTGCGATGATACAGGCCTGCGCCCGGGATTCGCGAAATTGCGCCACATATTTCGGGTTATCGAGGAAGCTGACTTCCCCCTGCCCCGCAGTCGATAAGGGCGCGACATCGCTAATCATGAGTGCCGGGTCGGCGGCTTCATGCAAGTCCGCCAATCCGATTTCAGCGAGCTGGCCCAGTGAAAAAGGCCCCCGATTGTCGAAAAATCGCGGATCCGCCATTGTTTAATCCGCCTTGTATCTGCCTGTCCGGTTGCAAATCACCCGTTGTGAATCAGCGGGCATTGGCCGGCGGCAGCTTGACCGACACAGACGGCAATGTAGCATTCAAACGCTGTATCACCGTATCGGTAATATCCAGATCGGCATCACCGGTCAGAATCATCTGCCTGTCCATCAGAATATTGCCGCCTTTTTCATCTTTCAGCGTCCGTAAAATAGGATCAAGGGATTTCAGGATATCCCGCTGCGCATTACGGACGGCGATTTGCAGGCCACGCTGGCGCTCCTGAAGCTGGCGCTCCTCCTCCCGCACACGATCCTCGAATTCCCGGCGGCGTTCATCGAACGCATCGGGTGACAGCAATGTCTGCTGCTGCTTGAGTGCTTCCTGCTCGCTTTGCAGCGTTTCGTTGAGCGCCTTGAAATCAGCCTGCATTTTCTCTTCCAGCGACTGAACTTGGGACTGCACGGATTGGGCCGCGACCGATTCCTTCTGTACCCGCTGCATATCAACGATCAGTATTCTGGCCGCCGGTACGCCGCCTCCCGACTGCGCAAATGCAGGGAGAGCAGCGAGCCCTAAGAAAAGGCAGGCACAACTAACAATGATTACGCGATTCATCCAGGCTTGCATCGACTACACCTATCCGTTTTTAGAATCTTGTTCCTACGTCAAAGCGGAATGATTCCACTTTATCAAAGTCTTCACGCCTGATGGCCTTGGCGAAATCGAGGCGGATCGGCCCAAAAGGCGATTCCCAGAACAAGCCGACCCCCGCCGCCACGCGCAATGAATTGCTGGTGTCGACAAACGGTCCGCTTTCTACCGCGCGTGTGACGGTACCGAAATCGGTAAACAAGTTACCCAAAATGCCAAATTCATTCGGCAGGCCGATCGGGAAAGTCACCTGCGCCGTGCCGATATAGTAAAGCTGTCCGCCCAAGGCATCATCAGTAATAGCATCGCGCGGCCCGACACCGGCAGTCGCAAAGCCGCGGAATGTCCGCCCGCCCTTGAAGAAGCGGTCATTGATCGGCACGTTCTGATCAAATCCGTAAATATAGCCTTCGCGCAGCACAAGGTTGCCGATCACCTCGTCGCGGAACGGATAGAAATACTGATATTCAAATTCCGTCCGCAAATAACGGACATCGCCGCCAAGCCCGGCGAAGTCCTGCGAAATACTGGTCGAGAAACCGGTTGTCGGATCCAGTGTATCGTCAAGGTCGGTATAGCTCAGCCTGTAACCGATGATCGAGCTCAGATCCTCCCCAAGCGCCGCGAGAATAAGTGGCGAGGCATTTTGCGGCGCACCGGACAATATCTCCTGCTGCAGGCTGTAGCGGAGCCTTAAGGCCGCATATTCCGACAGCGGCGCACCGGCATTCAGCGTGAAGCCTGTCGTCTCGGTAATGAATGATGCCTCATCCTGGAAATCGTATCGGATACGGAAAATATCAAAGCCGGCCGAAATCTGACGGTCAAGGAAATAGGGTTCGGCAAAGCTCAGATCGATTTCCTGCGTTCGGCCGCTTAACTGGGTCGATAATCGCAGGAACTGTCCACGCCCCAACAGATTGCGCTCGGAAATGCTGATATCGCCGATCAGGCTTTCTGTGGACGAGAAACCGACGCCGAAACTGAGCTGGCCGGTGGATTTCTCCTCGACCTCCACATTGACGATCGTCCGATCCGGCGCACTCCCGGGCGCTTGCTCGATCTCGACTTCCTCGAAGAAGTTCAGCGCGCGGATTCGCGACCGCGAACGGTTGATCTTGGCGGTATTGAACGCATCGCCTTCGACAATACGGAACTCACGGCGGATGACCTTGTCCAGGGTGCGGACATTGCCTTCGATATTGATCTGCTCGACATAGACGCGCGGACCCTCATCGATACGATAGACAACATCGATCTTGCGCTCATCCTTGCGGCGGCTGATTTGCGGCCGGATATCGACAAATGCATAGCCGAATTCCCCCGCCGCAAACGTCAGCTCCTCGATCGTATCGTCGATCAGCTTGGCATTGTAGGTTTCGCCGGGTTTTGTCTCCAGCTTGTCATATAGAATCTGCGGATTGATCTGATCGAGTTCGGTTTCGATCGTCACCTCGCCAAAATCGTACAGTTCGCCTTCATCGACAACGAAGGTGATAAAGAATTCCTCGCGATCGCGGGTCAGCTCAGCGACAGCGGAAGCGACCCGGAAATCCGCATAGCCGCGGCTGAGATAAAACCGGCGCAGCTGTTCGCGGTCGAAAATCATCCGGTCGGGATCATAATTGTCGCGCGAGGCGAGAATATTCCACCAGCGTGTTTCCTGCGTGGCGATTTCACCGCGCAGCCGGTCATCGGAAAACCGTCTGTTACCGATGAAATAGATCTTGCGGATGCCGGTGACCGGCCCCTCGTTAATCTCGAAGACCAGATCAACGCGGTTCTGCGGTAACTGGATGACTTTTGGTTCCACTGTCGCGGCAAAGCGTCCTGAGCGGCGATATAATTCGACAATACGCTGCACATCGCTTTGCACCCGCGCCCGGGTGTAGACGATGCGCGCTTTAAGCTGCACCTCATCGGTCAGCGCCTGATCGTCAATCGCCGAATTCCCTTCAAAGGCAACGCGGTTGATGATCGGGTTTTCAACCACCGACACGACAAGCGTCGAGCCCTGTCTGCGGATCGTGACATCCGCGAACAAGCCTGTCGCGAACAGGTTTTTCAAGGACTTATCGACAACTACCGGATCATATTCATCACCGGGCCGGATTGTCATATAGGAGCGGACGGTATCAGCTTCGATCCGTTGATTACCGGTTACGTTGATCTGCGAAATGCTCACCGCATGGGCAGGCACCGCCATAAATGCAAAGCTGCTCACCATGAACAGCAGCGCAATTATCAAGCGCTGCGCACAAAACAGCTTTGCGCCGGCGGCCTCTTTTGTCCCCACAACGGGCGCCAGTTCTTTACGGCGTAATTTCATAACTTTAGGAAAAAATCCCGCTGACAAAATCCAAGATATGCAAATTCAACAAATCGTTCCATGTCGCAAATATCATCAGCGAGATGACCAAAGCAAAACCGATCCGATAACCGATATCCAGCACCCGTTCACTTAATGGCCGTCTCATTGCTGCCTCAACTCCATAGAACAGCAAGTGCCCCCCGTCCAGCATGGGGATCGGGAAAAAATTCAACAAACCGATACTGACTGACAAAACCCCTGTCAAATGTATCAGGGCGACAAGGCTGATTTGCGCAACCTGCCCCGACACCTGCGCGATACGGAGCGGGCCGCCGATCTGGCTTGCATCTTCCTTGCCCGTGAATATCCGCCCCAGATAGGTGAATGTCTGGGATACGATAAAATAGGTTTCCTTGGTGCCGAGCCACAGCGCCTCGACCGGCCCGGCCCGGATCAGATTGCGGTCTTCCGCGCCCGCAACGCGTGAAATCCCCAATAATCCGCGCCGCTGTGTGTTGCCCAGCGCATCCTCGAACTCATCGCTTTCAGGAATTGCAACCAGTTGCAGCCTTTCGCCACCCCGGTCGATGTCGATTGTCAGCTCCTCGCCGGCGCTCAGCATCACCATGCGTTGCAGATCAGCGAAACTTTCCACCGCCGCACCATCGATGGAAACCACCACATCGCCGGGCTGAAAGCCGGCACGTTCGGCAGCACTGCCAGGCTGAATGGAATCAACCCGCGCAGACATCTCCACCCGACCGAAAAACATGAAAATTGCCGCAAATATCAGAATCGCGAGCAAGAAATTAGCAACCGGCCCCGCAGCAACGATCGCCATCCGGCGCCAGACACTTTGATGATGAAAGCTCTGGACGCGTTCACTTGCAGTCATCGTGGCGAACCGGTCATGGTCAGGAGTACTGGCTGCCGTGTCATCCCCCAAAAACTTGACATAACCACCAAGCGGCAGCAGCGACAATTTCCAACGGGTTCCCTTTTTATCGTACCAGCCGAAAATTTCCTTCCCGAACCCGACCGAGAATACCTCGACCTTCACGCCGCATTTCCGGGCGACCCAGAAATGCCCCAGTTCGTGAAAGAAAACGACGATGGTCAGAACGAATAAAAAGGCTCCGACATACACCAGACCTGCGCCAATCATGCACCGCTTTCCTTTTTCAAGCCTTCCTCGCCCAGTTTTTTATTTGCGCAGTCAGATACAAATCGTTTTGACATTACTGCGCACGCTCTAAACGCGCCTTTGCGACGCGGCGCGCCTGCTGATCGGCCGCGATGATCTCCTGTACGTCGTTCAGCGGCCTCAACCATTCTACCATCTCGCGGTCCTCAAGCGTCGCCGCGACAATATCGCTGATTGTCAGAAATCCGATCTGACCGTTCAGGAAGCCTGCGACGGCCATTTCATTCGCGGCGTTCAGGATCGCCGGTGCGCCACCGCCTTGAAGCAAACTATCACGCGCAAGCTTTAATGCCGGAAAGCGGCCGAAATCAGGCGCCTCGAATGTAAGCTGTGCGATTTCGGCCAAATCAAGACGCGATACCGGCGCAACCATCCGCGTGGGCCAACTCAATGTGTAGGCGATGGGGGTGCGCATATCCGGAGACCCCATCTGGGCCAGCACCGATCCATCGATATAAGAGACCAGGCTATGCACCACCGATTGCGGATGAATAAGAATATCGATCTGTTCGGCAGCCACCGGAAACAGATGATACGCCTCGATCAGCTCCAGCCCCTTATTCATACAGGTCGCTGAATCGACGGAGATTTTCGCGCCCATGTCCCAATTGGGGTGCGCAACCGCCTGCTCGGGTGTGACATCGCGCATCTGCGCACGCGAGAAGGTGCGGAACGGGCCGCCCGAGGCTGTCAGAATGATCTTTTCAACTGTTTCGGGGCGTTGCTGGTCAAAGACCTGAAAGATCGCGTTATGTTCCGAATCGACAGGCAGAAGTTTTGCGCCGCGTTCGCGTGCAAGTGTGGTCAGATATTCCCCCGCACAGACCAGGCATTCCTTGTTGGCGATTGCGATTTGTGCGCCCTGCTTCACCCCTGCGATTGTCGCCGCAAGCCCCGCAGCGCCAACAATTGCCGCCATGATCCAGTCAACCGGCCGTTCCGCCGCCGCAACAATCGCATCCGCCCCCGCCGCGCAGGCAATTCCGGTGCCCGCAAGCCCTTCCGATAACCGCTCATACAGGGACGCATCGCCGATGACCGCCAATTGCGGCTGGATTTGCCTTGCCAAGGCGATCAAACCGTCGCAATCGCGGTGGGCCGTCAATGCCTCGACATAGAAGCTCTCGCGATTGCGGGCAATAAGATCAAGCGTATTGCGGCCAACCGAACCGGTCGCGCCCAAGATCGTCACGCGCTTCACTTCCCGAAGGGCAATAGCCGCCGCCTGCGTCACACCCGCTCCATCATTCAAAAAGAATTACCGCCAAAAGCAAGATTGCCGGTGCGCCGAATAACAAACCATCGACCCGGTCCAGAATGCCGCCATGGCCCGGAATCAGATTGCTCATATCCTTGACGCCAAAATATCTTTTTACCGCCGATTCCGCCAAGTCACCCAATTGTGACCAGCCGCCGATCAGCCCGGACATTAAAATCAACTGACCTGCGGCACCAAAATTTGCAGCAAACCCAAGCGCCCCGCCACAAAGCCCGGCACACAGCATACCGCCGATCATACCTGCCCATGTCTTGTTCGGACTGACCCGGGGAGCAAGCCGCGGACCGCCGATTGCGCGACCGAAAAAATATGCGCCGATATCCATGCTCCAGACAATAACGAGCACCCACAGAACAAGCATCAGGCCAGTAGGCTCAAATTGCCGCAACCAGACGAGCGCAACCGCCCCTACCGTAACATAGGGCACGCCCGAAAGCCGCCACAACAGATCCTGACGCATCCACACACCCCGGATGAACGCTGCAATCATTCCAATTCCAATGATCGCGAAGGCAGCCGCAAGTGGCCCGACAGGTCGATCGGCGACAAGCACAGGAAACTGCACCAGACTGATGGCGCAAAGCCCGGTTATCGCCATCAGCAGCATGTCCCAGCCCCAAGCCTCGCTGCAGGTCAGCCGGCACCATTCATACGCCATCAGCAACACCGCAATGGCGATCATAAGGAAAAACGCCACACCACCGAAATAGACGGCAAGCAGCACGATTGGCGCCAGGACTGCCGCTGAAATAACACGCGATCTCAGACTACTACGCGATTTTTCTGCAAGATTGGACGAGATAGGGCTACCTTGTGTCGGCATCAAATTTCTCAAACGGCGTCCGTGCCGCCGAAGCGACGGTCACGCCCTGCGAAAACCGCGATCGCCTGTTCAAGATCCTGCCTGGTGAAGTCTGGCCAAAGGGTATCGATAAAGACAAGCTCCGCATAGGCGGATTGCCATAACATAAAATTACTCAGCCTTTGCTCGCCGCTTGTCCGAATGACCAGATCGGGATCCGGCATTGCTGCGGTGGACAGCTCCGCCGCAAACAAATCAGGGTCAATCTCATCAGGGTTGAGCTCACCTTCAGCAACCCGGCGCGCAAGCGCGCGCGCCGCATCGACGATGTCGTCCTGCCCGCCATAGCTGACGGCAATTGTAAAGACGAGCCGCTGATTTTGCGCGGTCAACGCTTCCGCCTCGTCGATCAAGGCGACAAGATCAGGAGCCAGGCTGCGTCGCGCACCGATAAACTGTATGCGCACCCCTTGCGCATGCAATGCGGCCATTTCCTTGCGCAGATAGCTGCGCAACAGCCACATCAGATCATTGACTTCGTCGGCGGGGCGCTTCCAGTTTTCCGATGAAAACGCAAATAGCGTCAGATATGGCACCCCGATTTCAACGGCAGCCTCCACGGTCCGGCGAACGGCTTCCGCCCCTTGCTTGTGGCCGAAACTGCGCGGCATGAAGCGCCTTTCCGCCCAGCGTCCATTGCCATCCATAATGATCGCAATATGCACCGGCAGATGGCTGCCCGCAGGCAAGCGGGGAGCAACATCTTCATGCCCGGATTTATGTGTTGCCGCGTTCTTCAAACCTGCATGATCTCTTTTTCTTTTTCCGCCAGCAACGTATCGACCTGCTTTACCATGTCATCCGTCATGGATTGAATTTCATCGGACCAGATTTTCTGATCATCCTTGCTTAGATGACCATCCTTCTCCAGCCGCTTCAACTCATCCATGCCGTGCCTGCGGACATTACGGATCGCCACACGCGCCTCTTCTGCATAGCGGCTCGCAACGCGGGTAAGTTCCTGCCGGCGCTCCTCATTGAGGTCAGGGATTGGTATGCGGATCAATGTACCATCAACCGCCGGATTAAGACCAAGCCCCGATTTGATGATCGCTTTCTCAACCGCCGAGACATTGCCCTTGTCCCAGACCTGAACGCTGATCATGCGCGGCTCGGGCACGCTTACGGTGCCGACCTCGGTCAATGGCATCTGGCTGCCATAGGCATCAACGACGACAGGATCAAGCAGGCTGGCCGAAGCGCGGCCTGTCCGCAATCCGGCAAATTCACTCTTCAGAGTCGATACCGCGCCTGCCATCCGGCGTTCAATATCGTCAATATCTGGCTCTTCGTCCGACATTTATTCTTGTGCTCCCAAAAAACAGGAGGGCGCCGCGTCTAACGCTCCTGTTCGATCAATGTGTAGTTGCCACCGCCTGAGAGAATCTCGGCCAGCATCCCCGCCGGGTGATTGGCATAAACCAAAATCGGTATATCATTATCGCGACACAGGCTGACTGCTGTCGCATCCATCACCTTCAGCTGTTTGCTCAACACCTCCGTGAAACTCAAGCTGTCATAGCGTATCGCGGCAGGATCGCGTTTCGGATCGGCGGAGTATACGCCATCTACCTGCGTTCCTTTCAACAAAACGTCACAGCCCATTTCCGCCGCGCGCAAGGCCGCGGCAGTATCGGTGGTGAAATAGGGATTGCCGGTCCCCGCAGCGAATATCACGACCGTGCCCTGGCTCAGATAGCGAAGCGCGGTTGATTGCGTATAGCTCTCACACATGCCGCCCACCGGCACCGCCGACACCGCGCGTGCGCCGACGCCGGCCCGGGTAAATCCGTCCTGTAATGCAAGCGCATTGATGACCGTTGCCAGCATGCCCATATGATCCGCTGTTACCCGGTCCATTCCGGCCGCGGCATCCGACATGCCCCGAAATATATTGCCGCCGCCAACGACAATGGCAATTTGCACGCCAAGTGCGGCAACAGCGCCCAGTTCTTCGCAGACCGCCGTGATCGCATCCTTGTCATGCCCGAATTCGCGTTCGCCCATCAGCGCCTCGCCCGACAGCTTCAGAAGAATCCGCTGCCATTTGAGTGTTCCGGTCTGGGGCGAAGATGAACCAGCTTGCGGCATGACAATTCCGTCTAACGAGGGATGCGGGCCGTCAGGCATGCGAATCCGCATGCTCGCGGCCAATCGCGCGCATCATACGCCGAACGCGCCATAGTTACAGTAGGCGCGTCACAGTTTCGTATAATATCCGATAAATTCGGCCGAAGATAAAAGCGCGCATCGCACCCCGTGCCGCCGCACGATAAGGCGACGGCAGAAGCAAACTCAGGACGCGGCAGCGGCTACTTCCGCCGCGAAGTCGCCCTCTTCCTTCTCGATCCCCTCACCCAGAACGAACCGGGCAAATCCGGTCACCGCAATAGCGGCCCCAAGCTCCTTGCCCGCGGCTTCCACCGCTTTCGCAACGGTCAGATCGGGGTCCATCACCCAAGGCTGCGACAGCAGCACGACCTCTTCGTAATATTTACGAATACGGCCTTCCACCATCTTTTCAATGATATTTTCGGGCTTTCCCGATTCCCGCGCCTGCTCGATCAAAACGGCGCGTTCACGCTCGACAATTTGCGGATCAAGCTCGTCTGTCGTGGTCGCCAGCGGCGCGGCGGCGGCGATATGCATCGCAACCTGCTTGCCGAAATCGGCCAGCTTGTCCGCATCAGCCGACGATTCGAGCGCGACAATAACGCCGATCTTGCCAAGCCCGGGCACGGTTTGATTGTGAATATAATTCGCCACAACACCCTGTGAAACGCGCAGCGCCGTGGTACGCCGCACATTCATATTTTCACCAATGGTGCCGACCATCTGCGCCACATATTCACCGACATTCCGATCACTGCCGGGGAACGGGGTGGCCAGCAACTTGTCCAGATCGCCCTCCGCATCAAGCGCCAGTGTCGTTACCTTGCGCACGATATCCTGAAACGCCTCTGACCGGGCGGCGAAATCGGTTTCGGAATTCAACTCCACAAGTGCCGCGATATTGTCCCGGCTCGCAACCCCGACCAATCCTTCGGCTGCGACGCGACCGGCCTTCTTGGCCGCCTTGGCAAGCCCCTTGGTACGCAACCAGTCGACGGCCGCTTCCATGTCGCCGTTATTCTCCACCAGCGCCTTTTTGCAGTCCATCATGCCTGCGCCGGTACTTTCGCGCAGTTCCTTGATCTGCGCTGTCGTAATCTCAGCCATTGCTATTCCTCATTTCCTGTACCCGACTATGCATTGCAGCCTAGCCGGGTATTCTTACAATCAGAGTGGCATGGCATAACATGCTGCCCGCCTTGCCCAAGCGATGATACTCAGGCGCTCTCCTGCGCGGTTTCGGCTGCGGCCGGTGTATCGTCCGCCGGCGCCGCTTCTTCGGCTGGGGCTGCCTCTTCAGCAACAACGGCCTCCGCCGCTTCTTCCAGCAGCTCTGCCGGGGGTTCTGCCATTTCGCCTGCCATCGGCGCCTGCGAGCGGGAGATCCCTTCCAGCGCCGCATGCGAGATCAGATCGCAATACAGTTCGATTGCCCGCACCGCATCGTCATTGCCCGGGATCGGATAGGTAATGCCGTCCGGATCGCAATTGCTGTCCAGAATCGCCACAACCGGAATGCCCAGCTTGGCCGCTTCCTTGACGGCCAGCGATTCCTTGTTGATATCAATGATGAACATCAGATCGGGCAGACCGCCCATATCCTTGATACCCCCAAGCGAGCCTTCGAGCTTTTCCTGCTGCCGGGTCAGATGCAGCCGCTCCTTCTTGGTAAAACCAGACTCCGGCTGCCCGAGCTGCTCTTCAAGCTCGCGCAGATGTCTGATCGAATTCGAAATGGTTTTCCAGTTCGTCAATGTCCCGCCCAGCCAGCGCTGGTTCATATAATATTGCGCGCTGCGCTTGGCGGCTTCCGCAATCGGCGTCGCAGCCTGCCGCTTGGTGCCCACAAACAGGACGCGCCCGCCGCCGGCAACAGTATCGCGAACAACCTCCATCGCCCGGTGCAACATCGGGACCGTCTGGGTCAGATCGATAATGTGAATATTATTACGGTTACCAAACAGATAGGTTTCCATCTTGGGGTTCCAACGATGGACCTGGTGACCGAAATGCACGCCAGCTTCCAATAGCTGGCGCATGCTGAAATCAGGCAATGCCATTTGCAATAATCCTTTACCGGTTAAACCTCCGCGGGGTTAGTCCCTCAAGGGACACCGGAGCGACGATCCTGCCTGCCTAATCGGGGGCTGCGACAAGCGGATATCTATCCGCTCGCCGGTGCAGGGTGCCGTGACCCGCGTGTGTGATGGCGCGCTTTATAGGCGCAATTGGACAAGGACGCAAGCACTCCCCTGCCCGGCTGCACATACAACAGAATAAATAGAGGAATTCGTCAAATGGGGCTGCTGTTCAGCATTCCTGCACATCGACAACGCCGGCCACGGCCTTGACCGCGCCGCGCGCGCGCGGTCCCACATCATACTGGCCGGGTAACCGCATTTCCACTTCCCGGCTGCCGCCATCGATCAACATGACAAGATTGACATATCCGCCACCAGTTCCCGCTTCCCCCAAACGCTGCCGGATACTGTCGAGCGGCCGGGGCGCATCGATAAATATGCGCAAGCCCTCATTCGCGCGGGCCGTCAGCTTATCTACGGGCTTCACCGATTGCGCGACCAGCCGAACCTGATCCTGCTCGACCCGCCCGGTGACACTTACCGTCACAAGATTGCCCGGCTCGAGCAGGTCGCGACACTGCGCAAGCACATCGCTGAAAACAGCAATTTCAAACTCCCCTGCCTGATCGGCCAACATGACAAAGGCATAAGGATTGCCCCGCTGCGACCGGCGCTCGCGTTTGCTGACGATTGTGCCGGCAAGTCGCGCACCGCGTTCGCCACCTCCCAGCCGCGCCAGAAACTCATTGCTCGGCACCACCCCCGACGCCGCCAGCAGGGAGGCATAGTCATCAAGCGGATGCGCCGACATATAAAAACCAAGTGCGCCATACTCCTCGCGCAGCCGTTCCAAAGGCGCAAAATCATCGATGTCAGGCAAAATCATCTGACCGCCCGCTTCCTGTACCCCGCCAAACAAGTCACTCTGATTGCTGGTTCGGGCGTTTTCCGAGGCCGCCGACAAGGCGATGACCGCGTCCGCACCGGCCAATAATTGCGCCCGGTTCGGATGAATGGAATCAAACGCACCCGCCTTGACCAGAAACTCAAACCCCCGCCGGTTCAGCAAATTCGGTCCGATCCGGGCGGCAAAATCGCGCATATCCTTGAACGGACCGGCTTTTGCGCGTTCAGCAACGATGCCGCGCATCGCCTGACTGCCGACATTGCGGATCGCGCCCAGCGCATACAGCACCGCGCCATCCGCCACATCGAAATCCGCATTGGAGCGGTTGATATCGGGCGGCGCGATTTCGATGCCGGAACGTTGCGCCTCCTGCCGGAAAATATTGAGCTTATCGGTATTGCCCTGATCGAGCATCATGGACGCGGCCAAAAACTCGACCGGATAATTCGCTTTGAGATAGGCCGTCTGATAGGCGATCAGCGCATAAGGCGCGGCATGACATTTGTTAAAGCCATAACCGGCGAACTTGTTGACCAGCTCGAAAATATGATTGGCCGTCGCTTCGTCTACATCGCGCGCCAACGCGCCCTGGATAAACCGCTCGCGCTGCGCATCCATTTCGCTTTGAATCTTCTTGCCCATCGCGCGGCGCAGCAAATCCGCCTCCCCCAGGCTATAGCCTGACAGACGTCGCGCGATTTCCATCACCTGTTCCTGATAAACGATGACCCCGTATGTCTCCTCAAGTACCGGCGCGAGCAGCGGATGCGGATAAACCACCTCCTCCCGGCCGTGCTTGCAGGCATTATATTTCGGGATATCGTCCATCGGGCCGGGGCGGTAGAGCGCCACAAGCGCGATAACATCTTCAAACTTGTCAGGGCGCATCTGCAACAGGACATTGCGCATACCTGTGCTTTCAAGCTGAAACACCCCGGTCACCTGCGCCGCCTGCAGCATCGCGAAGGTCGGTGCATCATCAAGCGGGATCTTCGCAATATCGATTGCCACCCCCCGGCGGCGCAGCAATTCGACCGCCCGCGAAATAACCGTCAGCGTTTTCAGCCCGAGAAAGTCAAACTTCACAAGCCCCGCAGGTTCGACCCATTTCATATGGAACTGGGTTACGGGCATGTCCGATTTCGGCTCGCGATAAAGCGGCACCAGCTCATCAAGCGGCCTGTCGCCGATTACAAGCCCCGCAGCATGCACCGACGCATGCCGGTACAGCCCTTCGATCCGCATGGCGATATCGAGCATGCGTTCGACAATCGGCTCCTTGTCGCGTTCGGCACGCAACCCCTCCTCGCTCGCGACCGCCTCACTCAGGCTGACCGGATTGGCGGGGTTATTGGGCACCATCTTGCACAGCCGGTCGACCTGCCCATAGGGCATCTGCAGCACCCGCCCGACATCGCGCAGCGCCGCGCGCGCCTGCAGTTTTCCGACCGCGATGATCTGCGCCACATGATCGAAACCATATTTTTCCTGCACGTAACGGATTACTTCGTCGCGCCGGTCCTGACAGAAATCCACGTCGAAATCGGGCATCGACACCCGTTCGGGGTTGAGGAAGCGTTCAAACAGAAGGCCAAACCGCAACGGGTCGAGATCGGTAATCGTCAATGACCAGGCGACGCATGATCCCGCGCCCGAGCCACGGCCGGGACCGACCGGAATGTCGCGCTGCTTCGCCCATTTGATAAAATCGGCAACGATCAGGAAGTAGCCCGAAAAGCCCATCTCGCTGATGACGCCAAGCTCGTAATCGAGCCGCGCATAATAATCCTCTTCCGCCGCATACATCCCTTCGTCGCGCAGCCGATTGCGCAACCCCTCCCGTGCCTGCCGTCGCAATTCCTCGGCTTCCTGTTCGGCGGTCTGCGCATTGCCGTAGCTGGGCAAAATCGGGGGCCGCGTCTGGGGACGGAAGGCGCATCGCTGCGCAACCTCAAGGGTATTTTCTATGGCTTCCGGCAGATCGGCAAAAAGGGCCGACATTTCATCGGCACTTTTGAAATAATGTTCAGCCGTCAAGCGGCGCCGATCATCCTGTGAAATATACGCACCTTCCGCAATACAGATGAGCGCGTCATGCGCGTCATACATCTCGCGTTCGGGAAAATACACATCATTGGTGGCAATCAACGGCAGATCATTGCGATAAGCGAGCGATACGAAATGGTCTTCCGTCGCAATTTCAGCCTCAAGCCCATGCCGCTGCAATTCGACATACAGCCGATCAGGAAACATCGCCCTGAATTTGCGCAACAGATTTTCCGCCGCGTCATGCCGGCCGGCCTGCAACAACCGGCCAACCGGGCCTTCCGCCCCCCCTGTCAGGCAAATCAGCCCGCCCGAATGGCGTTGCAACAAATCCAGCGTGACATGGGCGATATCATGGCCGTCGGACTCAAGAAATGCCCGACTGCTCAACTTCATCAGATTTGCGTAACCCGCGGCATCCTGCACGAGCAACACAACACGCGCGATTTCAGCGGCATGCGCTGCACCGTTAGCCGCCTGCCCCCCTTCCGCATCATCGAACCTGACCGCAAGCGCGCAGCCGGTAATCGGCTGCACCCCTTCCTTGACCAGTGTTTCAGCGATTTCAAGCGCCCCGAACAGATTGCCCGTATCGGTCACCGCCACCGCCGGCATATCCTGCGCCAGGCACAATCGGGGCAAATCCTTGACCCGCACCGCGCCCTCAAGCAGCGAATAGGCCGAATGCACCCGCAAATGGATAAAGGAAGAAGGTGAATAAAGCCGCGCTTCAGCCACCTCCTCACCGGTATCCATATGGGTCTGCGATTCTTGCATAGCCTATCATCGGAATTTCACCGGCCAATGTCAGGTAGAACTTCCACCTTCCCGGTCAGATTTCTGTGGATAAGTGATCGCGCGGATTATCGGGGCATAGCAGCCCCGACACGCCCGTCGCCAGCGCTAGACCGAAACGATACCGAATACCGCCCCCCACAAAACCACAAGCCAGATACTGCCCGCCATCATACCGAGCGCCACCAGATCGCCGAGCCATTCCCGCATTGTCCTATTCCTTCGCTAAGTCTCATTTGAATATCCATATGTTCTTGTTTTGTTCTTTTTCTGTCAAGACAAAAATCAAGCATCGGCAGCACCGCTTGATATCGGACCGGCCCAGGTGGCTGTCACATTGACAGGCGATGGGACAAACCGACCGGCGTGACTATTCGGAAATTGTGCGGTTTTGCAGGTGGATAACGCGATCCATTCGCGCGGCGAGTTCATGATTATGGGTGACGATCAGCGCTGCGAGTTTTTCATTCTCAGACAGCGCAAGCAGCGCGTCGAACACGCGGCCGGCCGTCTCCTGATCAAGATTGCCGGTCGGTTCATCGGCAAGCAGCAATCCCGGACGGTTTGCAAAAGCGCGGGCAATTGCAACGCGCTGCTGTTCGCCGCCCGACATTTCAGCGGGCCGATGCGCGGAGCGGCCCCCGACGCCAAGCGTATCAAGCAATTGCTGCGCCCGCTGCATCGCCTGATCGCGCGGCACACCGGCAATCAGAAGCGGCATCGCCGCATTTTCAATGGCGGTGAATTCCGCAAGCAGATGATGAAACTGATAGACAAAGCCGATCTTCTCCCGCCTGATCGCGGTTCGCCCCCGATCATCAAGCTTTTCGCACGCGGTGCCGGCTATTTGCACCGCACCGCGATCGGGCCTGTCGAGCAGCCCCGCAATATGCAGCAACGTCGATTTACCCGCCCCGGACGGCGCGACAAGTCCCACAATCTCCCCCGCTGCGACGGTGAGATTGACCCCTTCCAGAACCGGCAGCCGGCCAGCAGGCGATGTATAACCGCGCGCAATATCGGAAAGCGTCAAGGCCGGGATCGCGTCACTCATAGCGCAGCGCTTCCACCGGATCGAGCCGCGCCGCGCGGAATGCAGGATAAAGCGTTGCAAGTACCGATAATGACAATGCCATGATGACGACGGCAATCACCTCATTGACTTCCATTTCAGCGGGCATCTGGCTGAGGAAGTATATTTCGGGGGAAAACAACTCTGTCCCGAGCAGCTTTGAAATTGCCTGCCGTATCGTCTCGATATTGGCGCAGAATACTGTGCCCAGCGCAACACCGGCCACAGTTCCGGTCACGCCGACACTTGCACCTGCCAGGAAGAACACCCGCATGATCGCACCACTCGTTGCGCCCATCGTTCGCAGAATAGCGATATCGCGGCCCTTATCCTTGACCAGCATGACCAGCCCCGAAATCATGTTCAATGCCGCCACCAGAATGATCAGCGTTAAAATCAAAAACATGACATTGCGTTCAACCTGCAATGCGCTGAAATAGCCCGAATTGATCTGCTGCCAATCGAGCAACCGCAGATCAGGGCGAAGCTGTTCCGCGACAGGCTGTCTGAAACGAGCGATATTATCTGGATCATCCGTCATGATTTCGAGCGCGGTGACCGCCGCGCCTGTGCGGAAATAACGTTGCGCTTCCTCAAGCGGCATGAAGATGAAGGTTGAATCATATTCCGACATGCCGACCTCGAACAGACCGGCGACCCGGTACTGCTTGACCCGCGGGGTAACGCCAAACGGTGTCACCGCACCGCGTGGCGCAAGCAGGGTGATCATGGCGCCCGGATATACCCCAAGCTGCCGGGCGAGCCGCACACCGACGAAAATCGTATCAGGCGCGCCGAACTGTTCCAGATCGCCGGCAACGATATTATCGTTGCCGGCG
>CALAQW010000167.1 GCA_937888955.1 uncultured Alphaproteobacteria bacterium
TCGCCAAACGGATTATGGCGCCGCGCCAAGCGGCTTGAGGATGCAGGCGCCCGTTACATCGAATTTGTCAAAAGCACGGTTCCGCGGGGCTTGCGGCTTGACGGCTTGCGGGTCGTGATCGATTGCGCGAACGGGGCTGCTTACCGCGTCGCCCCGACGGTTTTGTGGGAGCTTGGCGCCGATGTGATTGCGATCGGGGTGGAGCCTAACGGTTTCAACATCAACCAGGATTGCGGGTCGACGCACCTCCAGAAGCTTTCGGATAAAGTATGTGAGGTAAGGGCCGATATCGGGATTGCGCTCGATGGTGATGCGGACCGCGTGCTGATCTGCGATGAACAAGGCAAAGAGGTCGATGGCGATCAGATCATGGCGCTGATCAGCGCCCATTGGCAGCAATCGGGCCGGTTGACCCGCAACGGGGTGGTCGGGACGGTGATGGCCAATCTCGGGCTCGAACGTTATCTGAAGGGCTTGGGGATCGAATTGCTCAGGACCCAGGTTGGCGACCGCTATGTCGTCGAGAAGATGCGTCAGGGCGGTTATAATCTGGGTGGCGAGCAATCGGGCCATATCGTAATGAACGATTACACCACCACCGGTGACGGGTTGATCAGCGCGCTGCAGATTTTATGGATTCTGCGCAATATCAACAAGCCGGTGAGCGAGGCGCTCGATGTGTTCGAGCGGGCGCCGCAGATCCTGCATAATGTCCGCTACAAGAATGGCGAACCACTGAATCGCGACAGCGTCAAGGCGGCGATCACCGATGGGGAAGCGCAACTTGGCGAGAAAGGGCGGCTGGTGATCCGTAAATCGGGCACCGAGCCGGTTGTCCGCGTAATGGCGGAAGGCGAAGACGAACCGCTTGTCAGAGCCGTCGTCAGCCAGATTGTCACCGCGTTGGAGGCGGAAGTCTGATTTCTGCAATGCAGTCGTTCGAGGGGCGTGTTCTTGTCATTGCGGGTTCCGATTCAGGCGGCGGGGCCGGGATACAGGCGGATATCAAGACGATTTCGGCGCTGGGTGGCTATGCGGCCACCGCGATTACCGCGCTGACCGCGCAAAATACCCTGGGGGTGCAGGCCATCCACCCTGTGCCACCTGACTTTGTCATCGCGCAGATGCGCGCGGTACTTGATGATATCGGCGCGGATTGCATGAAAACCGGCATGTTGCCTGATGCGGAAACGGTGCGTGCAATCTGTGATTTTCTGGATGCGCGGGAATGCGGGGTACCGCTTGTCGTCGATCCGGTGATGGTGGCGACCAGCGGTGATGCACTTGCCGGCGGGGATATGGTGGGGGCGCTGCGCGAGCGGCTGTTGCCCCGGGCGACGGTGATCACGCCCAATCTGGCGGAGGCTGAACAGCTGACCGGCATAGAGGTTGCCGATACCGCCGCGATGATTGCCGCCGGCCGGCGGATTTGCGATCTCGGTGCACAGGCGGCCCTGATCACCGGCGGGCATTTGACCGGAGACGAGATTTCGGATGTCCTGATCGCGGATGGCGATGTCCACATTATGACAAGCCCGCGGATAGACACGCGACATACGCATGGGACCGGTTGCACCCTTGCCTCGGCGATTGCGGCGGGTCTTGCGCAACAGATGCCACTGATCGATGCGGTGCTGCGCGCCCGCGAATTTGTCGCCCGGGCGATCCGCCAGGCACCCGGCCTGGGGCAGGGCCATGGGCCCCTCAACCACAATCCGAATTGAGCCGGTAATGTCACCCGTAATGTGAGTTGATCATCGCGGACTTTTCGCGTGGTCACTCGGTGCCGGGCTGACAGCTTATCCACAATCCCTCCCCAGCTTATCCACAGTGTGTCCCAAGCCTGTGCAATTTCTGCCTATAGTGCAGGCAGGTCGGGCAGAAACTGCCCTGAATTATCGAAAATGTGCGGTATTCCCCGCCTTTCAGGCGGATTTCAGGCTGTCTGGATCTGGCATGTTGCTTGCTTGAAAACCATTCGATAATTGCAAGGATGGGCAGAAAGATGATCTCGACACAGGATCTGCATGCAACAGCACAATTGCTTGTCGCGCGGCATGGCGCACGCAAGGCGCTTGATTTCGCGGTGGACGGGCTTGAGGCAATGATCCGCTCCGGGCAGAAAGCACTGATCCCCGACTGGACTGCTTTACAGGCGATGATCACTGATATGGCCGACGGGCATTTGCGCGAAAAAGAAATTACCGTTCACTGAGCGGTTCTAAGGGGCCAGCTTATTTCTGCTGCTGTCTCTCCAGACGCTGACCAATAGCTTGCGGCGCGGCGCTACCGGCGTCACAATGCCGCAAAATGAGATCGCGCCCGGTGTGCGATCGGATATGTCAGCAAATGCAGGGAGGAGGGGTCAATGGCACTGGACCCGCAAGTAGCAGCAATTCTTCAACAATCAGCGGCGAACCCCGACGCGCCAACTATCGCCGACCTTCCCCCCGAAGGCGGACGGGCCATGTATCGCGCCATGTCCGAAATGTTCGATCTGCAGGATGTTCCCATCGGCAAGATCGAGGACCGCAAGATTCCGGGGCCCGCCGGTGAGATTCCCATCCGTATCTATACGCCGGTGGCGGCGGGGGCCACGCCTTTGCCCTGTCTTGTTTTCTATCATGGCGGTGGCTTTGTGATCGGTGATCTCGAAACCCATGACGGGGCATGCCGGGCATTATGCAACGCATCGGGTTGTCTGCTGATCGCGGTGGATTACAGGCTGGCGCCCGAACATGTGTTCCCGGCAGCGGTGGAAGACAGCTTTGCCGCGCTGCAATGGGTTGCCGAACATGCGGCGGGGCTCGGCGTTGATCCGAATCGTATCGCGGTGGGCGGTGATTCGGCGGGGGGTAACCTGTCCGCTGTGGTCAGCCAGCTTGCGCGCGATAATGACGGGCCAGCGGTAGCGTTCCAGTTGCTGATCTATCCTGCAACTGATGCAGACGTCGATACGCCGTCCAAAAAGGAAAATGCCGAAGGCTATTTCCTTGAGCAGAAGACCATGGATTTCTTTTACGGCAATTATGTGCCGGCTGGCACGGACCGCACCGATCCGCGTCTTGCGCCGATGCAGACCGCTGATCTATCCGGCCTGCCACCGGCCTATATCGTGACGGCGCAGTTCGATCCGCTGCGCGATGAGGGCCGGATGTATGGCGAGAAAATGCGTGCAGCGGGCGTGCCGGTGGAAATAGTGAATTACGAGACGATGATTCACGGTTTCCTGACGATGGGCGGTATTGTCGATGCGGTAAAACCCGCGATCGAAGCTGCCGGCAAGGCCGTCAAGAAGGCGCTGTCCTAACACCGGCAACTCTGCCTGACAGGCGCGATATGCGCTCGCGCCTGGCTTCCGTCCAAGCAATTTCCAGAATGCACAGGTAACCGCGATGCGTAACGGCCTTAAAGCCCCACTCATTCATCCATTCTCCGGCTGGGACGTGCCGCGTCTTGTGTCGGCGCATGCCAAGGCACGGCCCGACCACCCGTTTCTGATCTGGGAACCGTTTAACGGACCGACGCAAAGCTGGAGCTATGGCGCGTTCGAGGCGCGCATCACCCGGATTGCAGCGGGGCTTGCCGTGCGGGGTATTGGCGCTGGGGACCGGTTGCTTGTCCATCTGGATAATTGCGCGGAGGCGGTGCTGATCTGGTATGCCTGCGCCAAGCTTGGCGCGGTGCCGGTGACAACCAATGCCCGCTCGGTTGCTGATGATCTCAACTATTTCGCGGCCCATTCGGGGGCGGTTGCCGCCGTGACCCAGCCGAAATTTGCCGCGCTTGTCAATCGCGCCTGCCCTGATCTGAAATGGATTGCGGTCACCGAAAAAGATAATGGCGATGATCCGGCTCCCGGTCAGGCGCCTGCCGCATCCGACAGCTTCGATGCGATCGACGCGGAACCGGACAGGCTGCCCGTCCGCGCGGTCGACCCGATGGCGCCCGCCGGCATCCAATATACAAGCGGCACGACATCGCGCCCGAAGGGTGTGCTCTGGACCCATGCAAATGCGCTTTACGGTGCGCGCATGATGGCGACCTATGAAACCCTGCGGCCCGATGATGTGCATCTATGCTATCTGCCGCTGTTTCATACCAACGCGCAGGCTTATAGCGTCCTGGCCGCGCTCTGGGTGGGGGCAAGCGTGGTGGTGCAGCCGCGTTTTTCCGCCAGCCGTTTCTGGGAGATATCGCTCAGGCATCGCTGTAGCTGGACGTCGATGGTGCCGTTCTGCCTGAAAGCGATCGCTGATCAGCCGGTGCCTGATCATACTTACCGGATGTGGGGCAATGGCGTTTGCGATCTGCCGTCTGATGCGCATTTCGGGGTCAAGACCATCGGCTGGTGGGGGATGACCGAGACGATCAGTGTCGGCACCGTCGGCTTGCCCTATACGCGCAATACGCCGATGACGATGGGGCTGCCCTGCCCGGACCGTGAAATTGCCATTCTGCGGCCCGACGGCACGCCGGTCGACCCCGGGGAGACCGGTGATTTCCGCATCAAGGGTGTGCCGGGGATCAGCCTGTTCGCGGAATATATCAACAATCCGCAGGCAACCGAGGACTCCTTTGATGAGGACGGCTTTTTCATAACCGGCGACCGGGTCATGCTGCGCGAGGATGGTTATCTGCAATTCGCTGATCGCGACAAGGATATGCTCAAGGTCGGGGGCGAAAATGTTGCGGCCTCCGAAATCGAGCGGGTGATCATGGAATCCGGGCTTGTGGCGGAAGCAGCGGTCGTTGCGCGCAAGCATCCGATGCTTGATGAAGTGCCGGTGGCCTTTATCCTGGTGCCCGGCGGCCCGGACGCCGCCGCACCCGATGTTGCTGAGCGTATCCTCGCCAATTGCCGCGAACGGCTCCCGGGATTTAAAGGGCCGGCCGAAAATCCCCTACAGAGTTTCGCCGATTCCCGA
>CALAQW010000168.1 GCA_937888955.1 uncultured Alphaproteobacteria bacterium
AATCGCGACAGGGAACTGTCGCGTTGCGCGGCTGCGGCGGCTTTCTCGAGCGCCAGCGCCATGAACCGGCTGATATAGCTATCTGAGCTAGGCATAAGAGGAAAAATTTGCTTGCAGGACTGTTGTTAACAGATTCGGTCGATTATATGATTCAATCCGGCTCGCAAGCCAGTCTCTGCGACCGAGAGATGGTCAGGATAATGGTGATCGGCATGAGCGGAACAAAAGATAGTCTTTCACGTTTGATCGAACTCGCCCGGGAAGTGAAGCCGACCGCGCAGCAAAAGGAAGAGCAGCGGCGCAGTTTCGTCTATGGCAATACGGGGATCGAGAATGACGCGATTACCCGGCATATGGTCGAAGAACAGGCGGCTGTCCGTCAGGACGATTGAAGCCTGTGGGTGGCGATGAGCAAACACAGGATCAGGCAAACTGGATCGCGCGCAAGGAAGTCGACAACGGTCTTCGGCAATTTGATCTGGCGCTGTCGGTGATCCAGACCTATTTGGAGCCGGATCGCCCGTTTTTTCTGACCCCGTCCCTTGTAAGTCAGCTGCAGGCTGCGGCTGTAAGCGGGATTGATCGTAATCCCGGCAGATGGCGGTCGGGCGCTGTGCGAATTACAGGTAGCCATCATACGCCGCCTGAGCCCTATCTGGTGCCCGGATTGGTGCAGGAGATGTGCGATTATGTGAACGACAATCTGCACGAGAAAACACCATTGCATCTTGCGGCATATATCATGTGGCGGCTGAACTGGATTCATCCCTTTGCGGATGGAAATGGCCGGACAAGCCGGGTTTTGTCCTATATCGTCCTGTGTATTACATTGCGCCATGAACTGCCGGGCGGGCGAACGATACCGCAACAGATTCAAGAAAACCGGGACGGGTATTTCAAGGCATTGGAAGCCGCCGACACGGCAATGGTCACCGCAGGTGAAATCGATGTATCCGCAATGGAAAATGAACTAAAGCAAATGCTTGCAAATCAGTTGCTTTCGGTGATTGAACGGGCCGATGGCGATTTCGCACAATAAACACGACCCCCAGAAACAAAATACCCCACCGGGCGAGCGGATTGCGAAATATCTGGCGCGGGCGGGGATCTGTTCGCGGCGCGAGGCCGAGCGGCTGATCGCCGACGGGCGGGTGACGCTTGATGGCCGGCTGCTGACGAGCCCGGCGGTCAATGTCACGGGCAAAAGCCGGATCGCGGTGGATGACAAGCCGGTTCCCGCCCCCGCCCCGGCGCGTCTGTGGCGGTACTACAAGCCGCGCGGGCAGGTGACGACAAGCCGCGATCCGCAGGGCCGGCCCACGGTTTTCGATGCGTTGCCCGCCGATATGCCCCGGGTCATCAGTGTCGGGCGGCTTGATATCAATTCGGAAGGCTTGTTGCTTCTGACCAATGACGGGGCCCTGGCGCGGCGGCTAGAGCTGCCGGCCACGGGGCTTGTGCGGCGATACCGGGCGCGGGTGTTCGGCAAACCCGATCCGGCCGCCCTTGACGCCCTGTCGGGCGGGGTCGAGATCGAGGGGGTGCGCTATGGCGCGATCCAGGTGCGGATCGATCGGCAGCAGCGGGATAATGCATGGCTCACCGTGACCCTTGCGGAAGGCAAGAACCGTGAGGTGCGGCGCGTGCTGGCGCATCTGGGTTTGCGGGTCAACCGGCTGATCCGGCTGTCTTATGGCCCGTTTCAGCTTGGCCAGCTTGAGGAAGGTGCGGTGGCCGAGGTGCCGCCCCGGATTCTGGCCGATCAGCTTGGCGAGGGCGGACGCGAGGGCTGGGCCATTGGCCGGGGCAAGGCGCGTCAGGACAAAACAGCGGGCAGGGCAGCGGGCAGGGCCGCAGGCAAGAAGCCGGCTGGCAGGACAGGTGGCAAGGCACGGCAGCCGGCCCCAGGGAAAAATCCAACTATTGCGAAAAAACCTGCCCATAAACCGGTAAGGGATACCGACCCGCAGGGGCGTGCCAAAACCGCAGGGCGCGCGAAAACGGATGCGGACGTGGCGACGGCAGCGCGCGCGAAACCGGCGCGCGGCGCGCAACGCCCCGGCGGGCCGCCACCCAAGCAGACACGCACCGGGCGCAAGGGCGTGCGGCGGCCATGAGGATCGTCGGTGGTCTGCATCGCGGGCGCGTCCTTGTCGCGCCCAAAGGCGATAAAACCCGTCCGACCACAGACAGGGTGCGCGAGGCGCTGTTCAATATTCTTGCCCATGGCACACCTGCCTTGCCGCACGGTGCGCGGGTGCTTGATTTATTCGCGGGCAGCGGCGCGCTCGGGCTTGAGGCTTTGTCGCGTGGTGCGGTGCGGGCATTGTTTGTGGAGATCGCGGCCCCCGCGCGCGCCGCGATCCGGCAGAATATCGAAACGCTGAACGAAACCGGGCGGACCAAGCTCTATCGCCGCGATGCGACAAAGCTCGGACCCCTTGAGGCCAATGCCGGCGGGCCGTTTGATCTTGTGCTGATGGATCCCCCTTACGGGTGCGACCTTGCCGCGCCTGCACTGCAAGCAGCGCGGGCAGGCGGCTGGCTTGCGCCGGGGGCGACGATCGTTCTTGAATGTGCGGTGGGCGGGGCATTTGTGCCGCCGGAGGGGTTCAGCCTGCAAGAGACCCGTGACTATGGCCAGACGCGGCTGCTTTTTCTCGATTTCAGCGATTAACGGCGACCGAATAGCCGCTCGATATCGGCAAGCTTCAGCTCGACATAGGTCGGGCGGCCATGATTGCATTGTCCCGAATGGGGGGTTGCCTCCATCTCGCGCAGCAATGCGTTCATTTCCTCGGCCGTCAGCCGCCGCCCGGCCCGCACGCTGCCATGGCAGGCCATCGCGGCGCAGACCTCTTCAAGCCGTTCCCTGAGGGCGTGGCTTGACTCCCATTCAGCCAGATCATCGGCGAGATCACGCAACAGCCCCTGCACATCGACCGTGCCCAGAAGCGCCGGTACCTCGCGCACGACGACCGCGCCGGGCCCGAACGCCTCAAGCGTGAGGCCAAGCTCGGCGAGCTCTTCTGCCCTGTCGCATAGCCGGGCGATGGCATCGGCTTCCATCTCCACCACTTCGGGCAGAAGCAGCATCTGCCGCGGCACCGCGCCTGCGCCAAGCTGGGTTTTCATCCGCTCATAGACAAGCCGTTCATGGGCTGCATGCTGATCGGTGATGACAATGCCGTCCGCCGTCTGACTGACGATATAGGTTTCGTGAAGCTGACCGCGCGCGACGCCGAGCGGAAAGGCATCAGTGGAGGGTGCGGGTTCGCTCGCGGTTGGATCGGCCTGCAGCCTGTCTTCGGGCGGGCGGGTGAAGGCGGCACTTGGTTCTTGCAAGCCCGGCAAACCGCTACCGGCGGGTGCCTGAAAGGCCTGCGCGGCTGCCCGCGCCGCGGCACTTGTGACCGGTGCGCCATAGCCGCGCTGCGGGGGCAGGCCGCCCGGCGCGCGCA
>CALAQW010000169.1 GCA_937888955.1 uncultured Alphaproteobacteria bacterium
ACATCGGCGTGAATAATCTGGTAGCCTGCAGGTCGAACTGGCGCATCTGACCTATCAGCGCAGTCGGCTTGTCCGTTCCTGGACCCACCTTGAGCGGCAGCGGGGCGGGTTGGGCTTTATCGGCGGTCCCGGTGAAACCCAGATCGAGGTGGATCGCCGCCTGATTTCAGAACGCATCACCAAGCTCAGCCGTGAACTCGACAAGGTTCGTAAAACCCGTGAAAGCCATAGGGAAGGGCGTCGCAAGACACCATTTCCCATTATCGCCTTTGTCGGCTATACCAATGCGGGTAAATCAACCTTATTCAATCGCATCACCCAAGCTACTGTTTTTGCACAGGATTTACTGTTTGCAACCCTTGATCCGACAATGCGCGGGGTCGATCTGCCCAATGGCAAACGGGTGATCTTTTCCGATACGGTGGGCTTCATCTCCGATTTGCCGACGCATCTGGTTGCCGCATTCCGCGCGACGCTGGAAGAAGTTCTGGCAGCCGATGTGATCGTGCATGTACGCGATATTTCGCACCCGGAGACCGAGCAGCAGAAGCGCGATGTCATTCAGGTGCTTGAAGAGCTTGGCATTTCAGACACGCAGCGCGAGAGCATGATCGAGGTGCACAACAAA
This sequence comes from uncultured Alphaproteobacteria bacterium, assembly GCA_937888955.1. Lineage (GTDB taxonomy): Bacteria > Pseudomonadota > Alphaproteobacteria > UBA11222 > UBA11222 > CALAQW01. The sequence continues at coordinate 629 of CALAQW010000169.1, forward strand.
ATCGATCTGCTGTCAGAGGAAGAGCGGCGCGAAATCGTCAATATTGCAAAGCGGCGCAAGGATGCGATTGCGCTTTCCGCAACTACCGGCGAAGGCTGCGAAGAGCTGCTGGAGTTGATCGGAAAACAATTGGCCGCCGAATGGCGGCAACGCGCGCTCGTATTGGCGGCAGATGAGAGCGCTGTCGTTGCATGGCTTCATCGCCATGCGGATGTGCAGTCCCTCAATTACGACAAGGACGGAAACGCACATCTGAAAATTTCCATCGCACCGGAAGAAGAAGCCCGGCTTGAAAAAATGCGTACGAGCGCGACGGCCTCGGCATCGTGATTCCACCGGTTGATCCAGCACAGAGTCTTTTTACGCAAATTAATAGGGTTCAGCATTTCCGTGCATATCACATTCAGTCAAACAGAAAACGCATAATATATATTATGGTAAATTATGTGTGGGATTGATTTCGGGCGGATAAGCGCGCCGGGCATACGGTTCAGCATCACAGATGTCCTTTTCCCCCAAAGCAAATCCCGCTAGCATCACTGACAAGAGCCGTCATGTCGATCATTTCGACAGAAAAACAAACTTGTTACGGACACAAAACAATCAAGGGAGGAACGGGAAAAATGGCGCTACCGCAGGATATTTCACCGGTAAACAGCGAATTGATGGACACCATCGCACGCGCATCCGAAACTGACTGGATCGAGACCGATCCCGGCATGGCCTTCATGAAAATCCTCTGGCTTGGTCCCGAATCCGGCCGCTGGGCAGCCTTGTTCAAATGGAAAAAAGGTTATGTTGCCGCCCCCCATAAACATCTGTCTGCGGCGCACACCTTTGTGTTATCCGGGCGCCTTGAGGTTCGCGATGGTGAATTCGGTGCCGGCGATTATGTCTATGAACCCAACGGGATGGTTCATGGTGCGACGACCGCGCTTGAAGATACGGAATATCTGTTTATCTGCGATGGCCCCATTCTGTTTTACAATGAAGATGGTTTTACAAACTATATGGGATGGGAACAGCTCAAGCGCATGCAGGATCGCGCGGCGGCGGCGAAGGCTGCATAACAATCCGCGCTGCTGCCAGGCGGATAATATCCAAACACTGTAAAAACCATGAAAAAAGGGCGCGGCCCCATTCGGGTAACCGCGCCCTTCCCTGTTCAGCCAACCCTGTTCAGCCAATGCGTGCTGATTGTCCGGCCGCGCCTGTCATCGCGGCCGGACAGCAATTGCGTTATCAGCCAAGATGGATATAGGTCGATTTGAGCTGGGTATATTTCTCCAGCGCGTGCAGCGACCCGTCACGGCCGATACCTGACTGCTTGTAACCGCCAAACGGCATGACATTGCCACCGCCATTGGTGTTATTGATATTGACCGTGCCAGCCCGCAGCTTGCGCGCAATCTTGTGGGCCTTGGTCAGATCATTGGTCCACAGACAGGCCTGCAGGCCGTAAATGGAATCATTGGCGATCTTCACGGCTTCTTCAGGATCCTTGAAGGTCAGGGTCGACAGCACCGGGCCGAAGATTTCCTCCTGCGCGATCTTCATGTCGTTCTTGACGTTATCAAAGATCGTCGGCTCGATATACTCGCCGCCGCTGTTCTGACGGACCTGCTTGCCGCCCAGGCTGACTTTCGCGCCTTCCTTCTCGCCCGCTTCGATATAGCCAAGCACGCGCTCGGTCTGGGTCTTATCAACCATGCTGCCCATCATCGTGGAGGGGTCGAGCGGGTTATTTGGCTGCATGAACTGGCCGACTGCCTTCACCTTCTCCAGGAACTCATCCTTGATGTCTTCCTGAACAAGCAGGCGCGAGCTGGCCACGCAAACCTGACCGGAATTGAAGAAGATCGACATGCCCGCCTGCTGCGCCGCCGCATCCAGATTCGGCGCATCGCCAAACACGATATTGGGCGATTTGCCACCACATTCGAGCGACACGACCTTCATATTCGAGTCACCGGCATATTTGAGGAAGTATTTGCCAACCTCGGTCGACCCGGTGAAGGAAATCGCATCCACATCCATGTGACGCCCGATTGCCTGCCCCGCTGTTTCGCCAAAGCCCGGCAGCACATTCAGCACACCTTCAGGAAGCCCGGCTTCAATCGCGAGCTCTGCCAACCGGATCGCCGTCAGGGGCGACTGTTCAGCCGGCTTCAGCACAACGCTGTTGCCAGCAGCAAGCATCGGCGCAATCTTCCATGCCGCCATCAGAAGCGGGAAGTTCCAAGGCACAACGGCCCCGACCACCCCAAGCGGTTCGCGGGTGATCAGCCCGAGCCCCGATTTGTCCGTCGGCGCAATCTCGTCATAGATCTTGTCGATCGCTTCGCCATACCATTGGAAGCTGTTTGCAACACCGGTCATATCAACGGTTTTCGCCAGGCTGATCGGCTTGCCCATATCCAGGGTTTCAAGCAGCGCCAGCTCGTCCGCATTGCCCAGAATGAGCTGCGCGAGCTTGAGCAGCACTTTTTTGCGCACCGCCGGCGATTCTTCGGACCACGATCCCGCATCGAAAACCTTGCGGGCGGCACCGACGGCGCGGTTTACATCTTCCACATCGCAGGCAGCGACCTGAGTCAGCACACGACCGTCAATCGGGCTGACGCATTCAAACGTTTCGCCCGATGCCGCATCGGTATATTTACCGTCGATAAATGCCTGATTGCGAAAAGTCAGGTCATCGCGCATTTTTTCCCAATCTTCGAGCGTTTGAGCTCCCATGACGGTCTCCATTCTTCCCTGAGGGTGATAAGGTTATCCCTGCATGTACGTTTTTAACGGACATACATTTTATAGATAAGCGGTTGGTGCCACCGAACGATCACACTGGGTAATCAGCCGCCGACAGTTGGCGCTAGAGTACCAAGGCTAACCCGCCACGGCAAGCGACAGCATGCGCTCAGAAATGCCGCGCGCGCGGCAACAAAGCTGGATTATCTACCCCGCACTAGAAGCTTAGCGCCATACCGTCATAAGCGGAGCTTACTTTGAGCGCCGGCACGTCTTCAGGACGCGCAAGCTCTTCATAGCGGATGGTTTCCTGCAGCATTTTGAAGAGCGTTTCATCATCATAGGCAGGCTCATGATGGTATAGCAGCAGATGCTTTGCTTTCGCCATATGACAAAGCTCAACGCCGATCAGGTTGGAGGAATGGCCCCAATCCTCCTTCAACGACACCATTTCCGCGAGCGAATATTGCGCATCGAAAATCACCAAATCCGCATCAGCAAAAAAATCCGCAAATTTCTGCAAATCGTCGGCATTCTCCTGCTTATGTTCGGAATCGGTCGAATAGACGACCGAGCGGTCGTCGCACTCTATCCGGTAACCGAAGCTGTCGCCTTCATGATATTGCAAAATGGCATGAACCGTTGCGCCCGCCACCTCCACCGGTTCTCCCGGGACAAGCGGAACAAACTCGATATCCGCGGACAACGCATCGAAGTCTACCGGGAAACAGGGGGCCGATTGCTGCCGCCAGAACGCCTCTATCGGGTCGGGGTGGCAGCTATGGATACGGATCTTGTTGCCTGGAATAAAAGCCGGGTGAAAAAACGGAAACCCCATAATATGGTCCCAATGCAAGTGCGACAGGAGCACATTATAGGTTTGCGGGCTGGCAGGACCGTGGCGCTGTAACATCGCCGTCCCGAATTCGCGCAGCCCGCTACCCAGATCACAGATCAGATATTCGTCACTGCCCGTATCGATCTGCACGCATGAGGAGTTGCCCCCGAAGCTGTTCGCAACCGGCCAGGGTAATTCCTGCTCGACAAACCGGTCTATCTCCGCCTGATCGGCAAACTGACGTCCGCGTGCTTGGGCAAGCGCAGTTTTCAGCTTCTGTTGTATCGTTGTTGCCGGGGTTGCGACCGGAATCGATCCACGACACCCCCAAATCACTGCCTGCATGAATTCCTTTCCTGCCAAGTCCATTGGATACCCCTAGGCAACGGGATATCAAGCTTGCCGCGAACCTCCTGCCCGCCATCCGCGATTTTGGCGCACCCAGCGAACGATCCGGCATGTCCTGCGACAATAATTTTCACAACGCTTTTCGGGACAGCTCTTAATGCACTGTTGCAGTCAAGGCGAGATCTACCGCGTCGAAGCAATCCACAACGGTATTCACCCGGCTGATCTGAAACAATTCTTCAACCACCGAGTTCAATCCGGCCACGCGCAGCTTGCAGCGCGCTTCCTGGCATTTTTTCATGCCTGCCAACACCGCCCGCAATCCGCCATTGCTGATAAATTCAACATTGGCCATGTCGAGGACGACAATCCGGTCCGATGCGTTTGAAATGGTTGAATATAGCTGTGCTTCAAATTCTTGCACACAGTGACTGTCGATTCGACCATTTGGTTTTACAATGATGGAATCATCACGTTTTTCGATTGATATATACATAGGCTCATATTCATTTGTTAATAGTTAATTATACTTGTGTTAATAGTCGGTAATACTTCGAATGACGATTGAATAATTATGCTCAATCACATGCGACCAAAATATAGCCGCTACTCATGAATAGATATCTTAACGTTAACGCAACAAAGGATGCCAACCCAAAATTTGTTACTCAGTCACATTCTGTCACGCTGCCTGTTGCGTTAATGCCACAAAAAATATGGATAACTCTTCACACGATATCCAGAAACGTTTTGTAACGTTGCTGTAACTTTTTTTTCAACTCTCCGTAACCTGCTGTTTCTAGCGTCCGCCCGTGATGAACGTGGTGCTTTTCCTTTGGACTAAGGGCACTGCGCGCGTCATTGGAGCGGTTTCCGGCCTGCGCGAACAGCAACGGGAACCTTAGGAAGAACCCGCGCCGGAATCTGGCTTTGACTGGCCGGATTGACCCGCCAGCTGACTGAATTGAATAGATGATCTGCACCGATTTTGCACAGGCATTCAATTGCTGTTGGGCGGGGCTCTCTGGCGGACAGGTTTGACAATGCGTTCCGAAGTCACCGCCTCAAACTCTGCGGCGGTAATTCACTTAAACCTGAAAAAGGGGGTTGGGGCATTCGAGCCAATGACCGCAGTCCTTTTAACCATTGAACCCGGAAAATGTAGGAGCCGTATATAATGGGTATAAAACTAAACCTTAAGCGTCACACAGCGCTGGTCGGCGCGGGGGTAGTTGCAGCTTCCCTGCTGTCGGTCGCTGGCACCGCGCATGCGGATGAAGCCGATATCGCGCAATTGCGTGACCTGATTGTGCAACAGCAGGCGCAAATCGAGGCACTGTCATCGAAACTTGAAACGCTGGCTGTTGAGGCCG
>CALAQW010000170.1 GCA_937888955.1 uncultured Alphaproteobacteria bacterium
GCCTGCGCCGCATGATCCTCCATTATGCGCATCTTTGCGCGCTTGCGGGCGGGGTGGACGGCTTTCTCATCGGGTCGGAACTGCGCGGGTTGACGCAATTGCGCGCAGGCGGGGGCAGTTATCCGGCCGTTGCGCAGCTTAAAACGCTGGCCGCCGATGTGCGCGCCGTGTTGGCATCGGCGAAAATCTCCTACGCGGCGGACTGGTCGGAATATTTCGGGCACCATCCGAATGACGGATCAGGGGATGTCTATTTTCATCTCGACCCGCTTTGGGCCGATCCGAATATCGACTTCATCGGTATTGACAACTACATGCCATTGAGCGACTGGCGCGACGGGGAGGCGCATCTCGATGCCGCTGAAGCGCCCGCGATCTATGACCTTGATTATCTGAAAGGCAATATCGCCGCTGGTGAGGGGTATGATTGGTATTATGCGAGCCAGTCCGATCGCGAAAGTCAGATCCGTACACCGATCACCGATGGCGCTTATGGCAAGCATTGGGTGTTCCGGTACAAGGATCTGTGGAACTGGTGGGGGAATACGCATGTTAACCGTCCCGGCGGTATCGAGGCGGGATCCGCAACCGAATGGGTGCCGCAGTCAAAGCCCGTCTGGTTCACAGAAATCGGCTGTCCAGCGGTTGATAAGGGGACCAATGAACCCAACAAATTCATCGATGTAAAATCATCTGAAAGCGGAGCGCCGCATTTTTCCTCAGGCCGTCCGGATGATCTGATCCAGCGGCGCTATTTGCAGGCGGTGCATCAGTTCTGGGATCCGGCAAACACTGAATATGTTGCAGGCAATAATCCGCTCTCCACCGTCTATGGCGGGCCGATGGTCGATCCGGACAATCTGCATGTATGGAGCTGGGATGCACGGCCCTGGCCCGATTTTCCCGCACGCGGCAGCTTGTGGGCGGATGCGGGGAACTGGCGTCTGGGTCACTGGGTCAACGGCCGGCTCGGTGCGGTGCCGCTGCGCGAGCTTGTCGAGCGGTTGCTGGCGGATTACGGCTTTGCCGATTTCGATGCCGCAGGACTTGTCGGGGTGGTGGATGGTATCGTGATCGACCGGATCATGTCGGCGCGTGATGTGCTGCAGCCCTTGGCGCAGGCGTTTTTCTTCGATCCGTGTGAAGAAGGCATGACGATCAGCTTTCGGCATCGTTCGGCCGCGCAGATGATCGATCTTTCCCCCGATGCAATTGTCGCGGCCGGTGCCGGTGGGGAAAGCGATGTCGCGGTGGCGCGGTCGCAGGAGACCGATCTGCCATTGTCGCTCAAGCTGCAATATATCGACGGCAATGCGGATTATCGGCGCGGCAGTGCCGAATCGCGCAAACTGTCGGGCAATAGCGCCCGCGTCGCGAGCATGAATTTACCGCTTGTCATGGGCCAGTCCGATGCCCAGCGCATAGCCGACAGCCTGTTGCAGGAAATCTGGGCAGGGCGGGAGCGGCTGCGCCTGTCATTTCCGCCGTCGCGGCTTGCCGCCTCGCCCGGTGATGTCATCAACTGGCAGGCGAATGGCACATCGCAGAAATTCCGTATCGAGAGTATTGAGGATGGTGCCGACCGTCCGGTGGAGGCGATGCGTATCGAAAGTGGTATTTATCAGCAGCTTACCGGTCCCGAACGTGCCATCGCAGTACCGCCGCCCGCCGCTTTGGGGCCGCCATTGACAGAATTTCTTGATTTGCCGCTATTGAGCGGGAACGAGACGGCGCATGCGGTGCGGATCGCCGCCTTTGCCGATCCGTGGCCGGGCGGCGTTGCCATTTACCGCAGCCCCTCAAGCACCGGCTTTGTGTGGGACAGCCTCGCCGATGCGCCGGCCGTTATCGGGGAAAGTGATGCAGATTTCTTTGCCGGTCCGGCCGGGCGGTGGGACAGAGGCAATGCGCTGTTTGTCACCCTTTATGGCGGCACGCTGCAATCGCATGATGACCTTGCCGTGCTGGCCGGGGCGAATGTTGCCGCGATCCGCAACGGCGCAGGGATATGGGAAGTGTTCCAGTTTGCCGAGGCGGAGCTGATTGGTCCAAATCAATACAAGCTCAGCCGGTTGTTGCGCGGCCAGGCGGGGACCGAGATGGCGATGGCATCGCCGGTTTTGGCGGGCGCGCGATTTGTCCTGCTCGACGGTGCGGTGATGCCGTCGGGTATGGGCGCTGAACAGCGTGGTCTGCCGCTTAATTGGCGTTATGGCCCGGCGGGCCGTCCGATTGATGATTTTACCTATCAGACAAAGGCTTATACCCCGCAAGGGGTGGGTCTGCGGCCTTTCAGCCCGGTGCATGTGCGTGCTGTACGGGATCCGTCAAGTTTCGATCTCACGATTTCCTGGGTGCGGCGCACCCGCATCGGTGGCGATAGCTGGGCACAGACAGAAGTACCGCTCGGCGAGGCGAGCGAGCGGTATGAGATTGATATTCGCGATGGCGGACAAACCATCCGTACCCTGCAATGCGATACGCCGCAAATCGTCTATACCGCAGCTCAGCAGAATGCGGATTTTGCGGGTGGCGCCCCGGTATCGCCCTTGTCGATTGCGGTTTATCAGATATCGGAAAGTTATGGGCGCGGTTCCGCGCGGGAGGTAACGCTTTATGTCTAATACAGCCAATCTCGGTATCGCCTATCTCGAGGCGGCACAGTCGCAAAAGCATGTCACCATGAACGATGCGCTCGATTTGCTTGATGCGCTTGTGCAGCTTGCGGTGAAAACACATAATCTGGTAACGCCGCCTGCGACGCCGCAGGAGGGGGACCGGCATATTGTCGGCGCGGGGGCGGGCGGCGGCTGGAGCGGCCAGGACGGCAATGTCGCAGTCTGGCAGGCTGGCGCCTGGCGTTTTCATACGCCGCGCGCGGGCTGGCGTGCCTTTATCGAAACTGACACCGCATTATCGTTGCATGACGGGGCAGGCTGGTCGGATATCTGGCGTAAAACCGGATTTACGGTGGCGCAGGCACCGTTTGGCGCTGCGACCGATTTCCACATATTGGAGGAGGAGCATACGCTTGCCCAGGCCGCCACATCCGATACAACTATCGTAATTCCTGCCCGTGCGATCGTGCATGGGGTGACGGTTCGCGTCTCCGAAGCAGTGACCGGAGCCACCTCCTTTGATTGCGGGATTGCGGGGGAGACGAGCAAATATGGCGGCTCGCTCGGAATATCATTGGGCAGTAGCAATATCGGCGTGACGGGGCCCACCGCATTTTATTCGGATACCGCAATCCGGTTAAGCGCAAACGGCGCGGATTTTACCGGCGGCAAGGTACGGGTGGCGATCCACTATATGCACCTCAGCGCGGCTGACTAGGCCACCGGTTCGGGAGATCGCCAGCGGCAGGGGGGCGCCGATCGGTTCTGTGTACATCTTCGCTTTTTCTGTCCATGATGGCGCAAATTCAAAATTGCGGTTGGTGGGGAGAAATCGATGAACCGATTGGATAATAAAGTTGCGCTGATTACCGGTGGCGCGCGCGGGCTGGGCGGTGCAATGGCGCACAAAATGGCCGCCGCCGGTGCAAAAGTGCTGATCACGGACCTGCTTGAAGAGGCAGGGGCCGAAACTGCCGAAGCCATTCAGAATGCAGGCGGTACGGCGATTTTCATGCGCCACGATGTAACTGATGAAGGGCAATGGGCGGCGGCGATCGCGCTTGCCGTCGACAAGCTGGGCGGGCTTGATATCCTTGTCAACAATGCAGGCATCGCCTCTGACGGCACACCGCTTGAGCATCTGTCGCTTGAGGCGTGGCGCAAGGTGATTGCGGTTGATCTGGACAGCCTTTTCCTTGGGATCAAGCATGCGATACCGCCAATGCGCGAACGTGCGGGCCAATGGGCAGGTGGCGGATCGATCATCAATATTTCCTCGATCTACGGCATTGTCGGTTCGCCCGGCGCGGCCTCCTATCACGCGGCGAAGGGCGGGGTGCGTCTGTTGACCAAGGCAGCCGCACTTGAACTTGCACCGGCCAAGATCCGGGTGAATTCGGTTCATCCGGGCTTTATCGAAACCGATATGGTGCGCGAAGGCATCCGCAAGATGGCAGGGGCGGGACTTGGCATCGGGGAAAATGAAATGAAACAGGAATTGACCAATCGCCACCCCATCGGCCGGATGGGCGTGCCGGTGGATATCGCCAATGCCGTGCTTTTCCTCGCATCGGATGATTCCGCCTTTATGACGGGTACTGAAGTGGTCGTCGACGGCGGCTACACAGCGCAATAGGCAATAAAAACAAATCAATAAGAGCAGAGGGAGGAATTGTGATGAATAGTGTCGAAGGAAAAATTGCGCTTGTCAGCGGCGGGGCACGCGGGCTTGGCGGCATGTCGGCCAGGAAACTGGCCGAAGCTGGCGCAAAGGTTGTGATTACCGATATTCGTGAAGAAGAAGCTGCCGAAACGCTCGATGTGATTGCAAAGGCTGGCGGGACGGCCAAATTCATCCGCCATGACGTGGCAATTGAGGAAGAATGGGCTGCGGCGGTCAAATTTGCTGTCGACGAGTTTGGCGGGCTCGACATCGTCGTCAATAATGCCGGCGTGGCGAGCGCTGCACGGCCACTCGAAGAGCTGTCGCTTGATTCCTGGCGGCGGCTGATGAGTATCAATCTTGATGGGGTGTTCCTTGGCATCAAACATGCCATTCCGCCGATCAGGGAACGCGCGGGGCGTTGGCCGGGCGGCGGTTCGATTATCAATATTTCCTCGATCATGGGGTTCATCGGCGGGGCGCGGTCTGCCGCTTATTGTGCAAGCAAGGGCGGGGTGCGGCTTCTGACAAAGGCTGCGGCGCTTGAACTCGCGCCGGCCAAGATCCGGGTGAATTCTGTTCATCCGGGCTTTATCGATACGCCGCTCCTGCGCGGCGGTGTGGAAGCGGCTGACAAACGCATGGAAGGCGGCGGTCAGCATTTCATTGATGGCATCGTTGCGCGGCATCCGATCGGCCGCCTTGGTCAGGAGGAAGACATTGCCAATGCGGTTCGTTTCCTGGCATCTGACGATTCCGCTTTCATGACCGGGACGGAAGTCGTGGTCGATGGCGGCTATCTGGCGCAGTAAGACGGGAACAGGAGAGAACGATGAATAGAGTCGATGGCAAGATTGCGCTGATTTCCGGCGCAGCGCGGGGACTTGGCGCGCAGGCGGCAAAGGTATTTACGCAGAATGGCGGCAAAGTCGTGATCACCGATCTGCTGGAGGATCAGGGGCATGCAACCGTTGAGGAAATCAAGAAAGCCGGTGGCGAAGCCATATTCGTTCGTCATGATGTGACAAAGGAAGAGGACTGGCAGACCGCCGTCAAAACCGGCGTCGATCATTTTGGCGGGCTTGATGTGCTCGTCAATAATGCAGGGATTTTCTTCCTCAAGCCGACCGAGGAAATGACGCTCGATGATTGGCACCGGATGATTTCGGTCAATCTTGACGGGGTCTTTCTGGGGACCAAAACGGCGCTGCCGGAATTGAAGAAAAGCGCGGCAAAAGCCAAAGTCGGCAGCGCGATTGTCAACCTTTCCTCAATTGCGGGCATTACCGGTGCATATAACGGGTCGGCCTATTGCATGAGCAAGGGCGGGGTGCGGCTTTATACCAAGGCTTGCGCACTTGAATTCGCACCGCATCGGATCCGGGTGAATTCGATCCATCCCGGTCTTATCGACACGGATATGGGACGGCAGGTGATCGATGATATTTCGGGCGGCGGAGCAGCCAGCAATGCGGTACGCGATGCAATGGTGTCGGCGCATCCGCTTGGCCGGCTGGGTGTGCCCCTCGACATTGCCAACGGGATTGTTTTCCTCGCCTCCGACGATGCCGCTTTTATGACCGGGTCAGAGCTGGTCGTCGATGGTGGTAATACTGCTCAGTAGTCGGGTGATCCAGGCGCGGGGTCGGGTTCGTCCCGGCCCCGCCGCCATTCAGGGTTTCAGCCCCATTTCTCAACAAGATATTCGCCGATCCGGTCGAGTGCCTGCGTCCCCTCGGGCAGCATCTGATAGAATAGCTGCCAGACATGGATCATCTCATCCCAAACCTCGAGCGTGACATCGACGCCGGCTGATTTTGCCCGCTCCGCAAGTGTCAGCGAGTCGTTCAGCAATGTTTCGTGATCCCCCACCTGAACCAGCATCGGCGGCAGGTTCTGGAGATCGGCAAATAGCGGTGAGGCAAGCGGTGTTTTCGGGTCCGCGCCGTTCAGATAAAGCCCTGCCATCATCAGCAGCATGTCTTTCTGCACCATGGGATCCTGTTCAGCGCGGGTCGTCATGGTCTCGGATTCGCCCGTCAGATCGCTCCATGGGCTGAGAAGTGCCGCAGTTTTCGGCAGCGGCAAGCCCGCATCGCGCAATGAGACAAGCGTGGCGACGCTTAATCCACCGCCTGCTGAATCCCCCGAAATTGCAAGTTTCTCGGGCGCGTAACCCTGCGAAAGAAGCCAGCGATACGCCTTCACCGCATCCTCTACCGCGCCGGGAAATGCCGTTTCGGGCGCGAGCCGGTAATCGATGACAAGCAGTTTTGCGCGTGATGTCTGGGACAGTTTCGCAGCCATGGCGCGATGGGTGGCCGGGGAGCCGATGACATAGCCGCCGCCATGCAGATACAGAATTGCATGATCGTCCCGCGCGTCCGGGCTGACGACCCATTCAGAGGGCACGCCATCAACGGTCACGGGGGTGACTTCCGTGCCTTCGGGGATCGGAAAGATACCAACTGACGCCTCCATCCCGGCGCGCCGTTCTTCAATCGTCGCATTTTCGTCCCGCGGCATTGCCGCAAACATTTCGCGTAATTGCCCTAATTCCGCGCTTGCCATAATCCGATCCTTCCTTGTCGCGTTTCGTTCGTTTTAAGTTTTGCGGTTTGATCAACCCGGCCATTTATCCCGCAGAAAGACACCGATCCCCTCGATTGCCTGCTTGCCTTCATCGAGCATCGGATGGAAGGCGTGCCAGACATGGATCATCTCGTCCCACACCTCAAGCGTGCTGTCGACGCCGCATGCCTTCGCCTTTTCATGCAAATCAAGGGAATCCCCGAGCAGAACTTCCGCATCACCCACATGGATGAGAAGCGGTGGCAGACCGGTAAGGTCCGCGTAATTCGGCGATGCGGTGGGGGATTTTGCGTCCGCGCCCTGCAAGTAGGCACCGGCCATATCCGCGATGCCGGGTTGCTGTATCATCGGGTCCGCCTCCGCGCGGGTTTGGTAGGTTTCGTGCGAGCAGGTGAGATCGGACCAGGGGCTGATGCAAACCGCCGCGCCGGGCAGAGGGCCGCCCTCATCGCGCAGTGCGACCAGCGTTGCCGCCGTCAGCCCGCCGCCAGCGGAATCTCCGGCTATGGCTGTTTTCTGCGCCGTATAACCTTGCTCAAGCAGCCATTTATAGGCGGCGACACCATCTTCCACGGCCGCCGGGTAAGGGTTTTCAGGTGCCAGCCGGTAATCGACAAGCAAGACCTTTGCCTTTGCCGCGCGGGAAATTTCCCCTGCCAAAGCCCGATGCGTCACAAGCGAACCGATGACATAGCCACCGCCATGCAGATAAAGGATTGCATGCTCGGAATCCGCGCCGGGCGCGCTTAGCCATTCGGCATCCATACCCGCCGCTTTCGTGGGCGTGACCTCGATATCGCCGGCCACCGGAAACGAGGTTTTTTCCATGCCCTTGCGGCGCTGTTCGATCGTGACTTCTGAATCGGTCGGCGCGGCACCCTGGCGCCGCAGCACTTCCTGCAATTTCGCTATTGGCATCCCGCCCATTTGTCCCTCCCTCGCGTCAATTTTCTGGTTGGCTTATTGTCGGACAGTGCGCCGCATGGCACAAGACTTATAGTCGGCCGCAGCAGTTTGCGCGCCGACCGGCAGCGAGAGGGCAGATCTGATGACGATTTACGAACTGGGCGAAAAGCGGCTCAAGACCGAAACAGACGCGTTCTGGGTTGCACCGACTGCCGTGGCGATCGGACTGGTCGAGCTCAAGAATAATGCAAGTTTATGGTGGGGCGCGGTATTGCGCGGCGATAACGAACCGGTCATCGTCGGGGAGAATTCAAATATTCAGGATAATTGCGTGCTGCACACCGAAATGGGCGCGCCTTGTATCGTGGGCCGGAATGTTACGGTCGGTCATATGGTGATGCTGCATGGGTGCGAGATCGGCGATAACAGTTTGATCGGCATTGGCAGTGTCATTCTGGACCATGCGAAAATCGGCAGGAATTGCCTGATCGGTGCCAACAGCTTCATCCCGCCGGGCAAGGAAATTCCCGATAATTCAGTGGTGTTCGGTTCGCCGGGGCGGGTCGTGCGGGAGGTAACACCGGAAGAAGCGGCAGGGTTCACCGCATCCGCCGAGAACTATGTCGCGAACTGGCAGCGTTTCCGGCAGGGGATTAAACGCGACCCGCGTTTTTCCGCATAAAGCGGTTCGCGCATCTGCGCGGCCCATGCCATAGTGCGGACAATGTACAATAATGCGGACAAGGATCGACAACAGGGAGGACAAGATGTCGGATTACGAATTCAGCAAGGTTGAAAAAGACGGACATATCACGATTGTGACGATCAACCGGCCCGACCGGATGAATGCCTTGCATCCGCCAGCCAATTTCGAACTTGAAAAAATCTTCAATGATTTTGCCGAGGATCCGGACCAATGGGTGGCGATCATCACAGGGGCGGGGGATAAAGGCTTTAGTGCCGGTAACGATCTGCGCTGGCAGGCTGAAGGCAACAAGATCGAGGTGCCTGAAACCGGGTTTGCCGGGCTGACGGCACGTTACGATCTCAATAAGCCTGTTATTGCCGCGGTAAACGGGTCGGCGATGGGCGGCGGGCTGGAGATCGCGCTGGCCTGCGATCTGATCATTGCTTCTGAAAATGCGAAATTCGGTTTGCCTGAGCCCAAGGTCGGGCTTGCCGCGCTTGCGGGGGGGCTGCATCGCTTGCCGCGCCAGATTGGTTTGAAGCAGGCGATGGGTATGATCCTGACCGCGCGGCATGTACCGGCGCAGGAGGCTTTGCAGCTCGGCTTCATCAATGAGGTTGTGCCGCAGGCCGAACTTCTGGATGCAGCCAAAAAATGGGCTGCGCAGATTGTGGAATGTTCGCCAATGGCAATCCGCGCTTCGAAAGAAGTCGTCATGCAGGGGCTTGACTATGCCGGTGTCAAGGAAGCGTCGGGCGGTAAATATCGGGCGGTCAGTGCCCTGTTCCGCAGTGACGATGTCGTTGAAGGCCCCAAAGCCTTTGCCGAAAAGCGCAAGCCTAACTGGAAAAGTGCATAGTCAGTTAGCTGAGTAATATATTATGCCGCCTGCTTCGGACCGGAGCAGGCGGTATTTTTACTGGCGGCGGCGGTTCGGCATCAGCAGCGCGTCGGGATTACCTGATGCAGCCGTTCGATACGCAACAGCTGTTTATCGAGGGTTGCCATTGTCCTGGCCATATCGGCGCTGTCATCCTTAAGCCATGCGCGGCCAGCCGCCAGTAATGCGCCGCTATAAATCTTCTGCCGTAACAAACCGCGAAGTCCGCTGGTATCAATCCCTGCAGCCTCAAGGACGCAGCATATGGAGCGCCGCCATGCAGGTAGAAGCGACAGGGACAGCGCGGGGTCGCGTCGGCAGGTGTTTTGCAGCGCGATCAGGAAGGGCTTGTCTTCCGCCATGGCGTCAAAACGCGCCATTGCCACATCGAACAACCGCTCTCTTACGGTTTCATCATCTTGCGCCATATCGGCGTCGAGCGGATTGGCATTTTGCGCGCGGTCTTGCTCAACCAGCAGCAGCATCGCCTGATCGCGTTTAGCGAAATAGGCTGAAACGAGCGTAACTTTCGACGGGAAGCGGTCATAGCATTGCGACAGGGCGATGCCGGCATCATCGGCAATATCGCTGAGGCTGACAGCCGCCCAGCCGCGCGCCGCCACAAGGCGAAGCATGGAAACAATCAGTTTATCGCTCGGGTCAGCCTTTCTTGCCATGGCACTAATCTAAACTTTATGTCGCAGCGTGGAAACCGGTGATTTCCCACGGCTATCGGGCAAGCTCTTTCGACCGTTCGGTTGCCGCGGCGACCGCGCGCGTCAGCAGCGCCGGCAGTCCGTCCTTCCCCATCAATATCTCAAGTGCGGCGGCTGTGGTGCCGCCCGGACTTGTCACATTTTCACGCAAGGTTGCCGCAGGCTCGGCCGATTGCGCGATCATTTCCCCCGCCCCGCTAACGGTTGTGGCTGCGAGCTGATAGGCAAGTTCCGCATCAAGCCCCGCGCTATGGCCTGCCTGTGCCAATGCCTCCACCAACAGGAAGACATAGGCAGGTCCGCTGCCCGATACGGCGGTGACAGGGTCCATCAACCCTTCATCCTCGATCCAGGCGACACTGCCGACAGCGGATAGGAGTGTGTGGCTGAGTTGTTTTTGCGGGGCGCTGACGGATGGGTTTGCGAACAGCACCGACATGCCGCGGCCAATTGCGGCGGGGGGGTTTGGCATGGCGCGGATGATGGGCGTGTCGGCACCGAAAATGGCTTCGAAAAAAGTGACCGGTTTGCCTGCCGCGATGGAAATCAGAACATTGCCAGGCTGCCTTAACGGCAGATAGGCAGGCAAAACCTCGCCCATCATTTGCGGCTTGATGGCAAGAATCGTCGCAACCGCATCTGTTATCGTCTCGATCGCGGGATTGAGGCGGATATGTTTCTCGCGCGCCAGCGCCGCGATGGCCGGCAAAGGCGCCGGGTCGAAAATCGCTATTTTTTCGGGTGCGAGCCCGTCTGCGATCCATCCGTTCAACAGCGCGGCACCCATCTTTCCCGCGCCGACCAGTACTAAAGTCCCGTCAATATCCATTCGTCCACTCCCACGGCCTGAATGTGATCATCCGCCTTGTTTCATGATCACATTGAATGGCAGATTTACGCCTGTTGCAGGGCAGGTGGGAATTGACGTGTCTGCTTCAGCCGGTTGCAACGGCTCAATTGTCTAGGCTTCGCCGGCTGTTTCAAAAAGGCTGGCGCTGACCGCGTCATCTGCTTTCATCCCGCCCCACAAAACATATTGCAGTGCTGGAAAGAAGCTGTCGCACGCTTCCAGGGCAAGTTCAATAAGGTCGGTCGACTGGGCAACGGTCAAATCCGAATCGCGCAGCGGCATGCCATATCGGAACAGCACGAGTTGTTCGTCGCTGAGGTAATCGAAATGCCCCAACCAGTTATTGGCATTCATTCTGGCAATCAGACGCAACACTTCTTCTATATGCCGCTCCGGTACACGCGGCTCGAAAATGAGCATCAGTTGAAGGGCTTCGCAATCGGGCAGGAAAGTAAAACACAGACGCTGATCCGTCCATTTTCCGCCCGACAGCAGGATAAGTTCGCAATCCGCGTTCCGTTCATATGGAAAACGCTGATTTTCCGCTGTCTGTTCGATGATGTCTAAAGGGTTTGGGTTTTCAACAAAATCATAGGCCGGATCCTTGGTTGCACGCTGGCCCATATGACGATCCCCTGACTTTTCGACGATACGAATCACTCTACAAGATATTGTGGCAGAATTTCGCGCTACTACAAGTGAACGAGCCTTTTTTTCCGATTTGCGGTCGTTGTTTATGCGCTGCCTGCCTCGTCATCGGGCGCTTTCTTGCTCTCTTTCGCGGGCATTTCGCTTTTTGCCGGTTTCTTACGTGTTGCGCGCGGCTTTGTCTCAAGCTTTTCAAGCCGCTTTGTCAGATCAGTCAGCATTTCCTCAAGTCGTGCATTTTCCGTGCGCGCGGCGGCGGCCATCGCCTGAACCGCCTCGAATTCTTCACGCGTGACAAGATCAAGCTCGGCAAGCAGCTTTTCCGCCCGCTGCCGGAACAGG
Source organism: uncultured Alphaproteobacteria bacterium (assembly GCA_937888955.1). Classification (GTDB taxonomy): domain Bacteria; phylum Pseudomonadota; class Alphaproteobacteria; order UBA11222; family UBA11222; genus CALAQW01. The sequence goes on from CALAQW010000170.1 coordinate 11,904, forward strand.
GTATCGATTTCCGCTTTAACCCCTTGCGCGGCACCGGCGGCATTGGTCACCAGCTTGGCGACCTTACATGGTTGACCAAG
>CALAQW010000171.1 GCA_937888955.1 uncultured Alphaproteobacteria bacterium
CTGCCTCGCACCGCCCTGCAAACTGGGCCTTGACCCCGATGTGGTGGGCGAACTTGTGCTGGCCGGTATTCGCGAGGATCAGTTCTATATCTTTACCGACCCGCGCGCGCGGCAATGGGTCGAACGCCGCTTCGAACGGATCATGCAAGGCTTCAGCTGGTCAGAACGCAGTGAACCGCTTGTCAACGCAAAGGCCCCCGGCACAGTCTGGAAATCGTAAAAGACCAACTGCAAATCGTTTGCGAAAACGGGGCCCTTCCGATGTGAGGGCCCCGAATCTCTGCCGGCCCCCAAATCAAGGCGCGGTCAGCAATTATTTGACTGCAACTGATGAATTAACGCCGCGCAGGGCTGCGGTCAGATCGCGGTTGTGCCGGTGCCCGCGCCATTCGGGGCACGCAGCAGATTCTGCAACATATCGGCAAACTGATCGCGGAATTTGCGCGCATGTTCCGCGTCATCGGGATGCCCGGCCGCACGCCGCACCACAGAGCCAAACAATCCATCGCCCAGCGCAGCTATGGCCCCGAGCATCGTCAGAAACTCTGTCTCATCGCGGGAGGGCGGCGGGTCGCCAGCCTGCTTCGCATCCTTTTCGCGCAACGTCTGGATGACATCGGTCAACTCTTGCAAAAAACCGACGCGATTCGGATCATCGCGCCAGATACCCCCCAGAACCATCCAGCCAACCAGTCGCGAATGTCCCCGTTCCGCCAACACCTCATAAACGCGATCCATGATGGCATGCATATCCCGACCTGCCCCGTCATTGGATGAAAATGCTGTCATCAAACTTGCGCTCAACTGTTCTGCACCGCGCCGCGCCAGCGCCAGTACAAGCCCGTCGCGATTTTCGAAATGATGCAGGATAGTGGGATGCGAAATTCCAATGTCATTCGCAATATCTTGCAGACGAATTCCTTCCGGACCGTTTTCAGCCAGCCTTTTTTCCGCAGCATCGAGGATCACACGGCGCGCTTCTTCGGCTGTTCTGCGAATACGTTTTGGTTTTGCAATCACGGCTAAATACTCGGCTTCAAATAAATGGACAAATCGTCGCACAGATATTTCGTCGCACAGATATTGACAATTTCGAAAGGAGGTTTATCTACAATAGTGAAATTAAACCCCTGTTCTTTCATGCTATCTGCACTTGTTGACTATTGCTTTTAGCATAAGAATTCAAGGAAGTGGCCACCAATCATGCAATCGCAAACGTCACCTCAACCTGACACACGCGTCAAACCGCTGGTCGCGCTACGTGCAATCCGCGCGCTTTTCCGGAACAAGGAAGACACCGGACAGGTCTTCAAAGTTGTCGAAGCCTTGAAAGGCGATTCGATACTGCGCAATTTCGAACGCTTCAAAGCCAGCGAAACGGGCAGCAAAATTCTCGGCGACAGACGTCAACTGATCGATACCCTTTGTAATAAGGACTATCTGGCCAACCTACCTGAAAACAGTTACGGCAAGGCCTATCAGGATTTCCTCACCAGCGAGAATCTGACTGCCGAAGGGCTTGTCAGCGCCAGCGAGGAGGCACCGCGCTGGGGCAGCCGCGAAGCGGATATGGCGCTGTTTACAGCGCGACTGCGCGACAGTCATGATTTGCACCATGTGCTGACCGGTTATGGCCGGAACCCGGTCGGTGAATTATGCACGCTCACCTTCGGTTATCCGCATACGCGTAATCGTGGCATCGGGGTTCTCGTCTTGATCGGCATGTTCAAGATCAAAAAGGATATGCGCGACGTTCCGGTATTCAAAATCGTGCGGCAGGCCTATCGCAACGGCAAGAAAGCGGCGTGGCTGCCCGGTGTGGATTGGGAGGCGATGTTGCCCCTGCCGCTTGAAGAGGTGCGCCGACAGTTGAATATCCTGCCGCCGACCGAATATCAGAAGATCGAAAAATGCCTTAAATGCAAAGAAGCGGATTATCAAAGCCAGCATACCGGCATGCCGCAACCGGCCTGATTAGTTTCACCCCGTATTTTCGGGACTCTCCCTAAAACTTCATCGGCGGGCAGCAATTGCTGTCCGCCGTATTTTTATGACGCTTCTTCCTTCGCTTTTGCCGCCTGCTCCTTCTGATGTTTTTCAAACATCTCCATCGCCGCTTTCATCGCGCCACCCATCAGCCGCTCGCCATGCTCGGTCGTCCATTCAAGCGAGATATCACGATTGCGGTTGGCGCCGGTCAGCTGGGGCATCACATAACGCTGCCACAGCTCGTAGGACTTCTTGGTGCTGTCGAAATCGGCCCAGTTATGGGCGAGCTGAAGAAAGCAGCCGAATTCACCCTGTTTATCCTGCAGCCGGCGGATCTGTGCCACCGCATCGTCAGGCGTCCCGATCACGGCACTGCCCGAAGCAATCATCGTATCGACCGGATCGCCGCCGCGATTATCGACCTGCGCGGAAGAGGTGGGGTTGATGCGGCTGAAATAATCCAGCCATTTATGAATGCCGAACTGCACATTCTCGCGCGCTTTTTCACGGGTTTCAGCGATATGCACGGGGCCGACAAGCCGCAAGCGCCGGGGATCCATCGGTTTGCCGCGGGTTTCCTGCGCGATCTCGTTAGCGATTTTCCAGTTTTCGCCCAACGCGTCAAAGCCACCCGCCTGGGTCGCCGCCACGCACAGCATGCCCAGATCATATTTGCCGGCAAGCCGCCCGCCGGACGGGGTGATGGAACTTGCCACCGCGACTTCCGGATAGGGGTCGCTGTAAGGCAACAAATGCAGCCGCGCTTCGTTCAACGTGTACCATTCAGTTGTTTCGCTGACCGTCTCCCCCGCGAACAAGCGCAGGATAACATCAAGCGCTTCCGCCATCCGGTCGCGCTGCGTCGACGGATCGATGCCAAGCATGGACGCATCCGAGGGCAGCAATCCGGGTCCTGCCCCGAACATCACCCGGCCGCGCGTCATATGATCAAGCTGAATGATCCGGTTCGCCGTCATCAGCGGATTATGATAGGGCAAGGAAACCACCCCGGTGCCCAGCCGGATATGACGGGTCCGTTCCGCAACTGCTGCGATGAAAAGCTCCGGCGAGGCAATGATCTCGAACCCTGCGGAGTGATGCTCCCCGATCCAGGCTTCATCATAACCAAGCCGGTCCAGCCATTCGACCAGCTCCAGATCGCGCGCCAGCGCCATCGTCGGGTCTTCATCGACCGGATGAAACGGCGCCATGAAAATTCCGTTGCGCATCCTGTTCTGCATCACCCTGTCCTTCCACATTCTGTCATTCGCTTATCGGTGCCGCGGCACGCGCATCTCACCCCTGGAGCTGTTTTTGCACAGCCTTGATCATGCCGAGATATATCCCCTTCGCGATCTCGATCGCATCCGCGTCGGGTACGCCCTTCGCACGAAAATTGCCGAACCAATCAACCTGGCATGCCTGATCCGCCGTCGGCGTGACCTTCAATGTCGCCACATAGCCCGCAAATGGCAGCGGGCAATCATCATTCTGGATGCTGTAGGTCAAGGTGCGGCTGGCCGGGTCGTGATTATCCATCCGCTCGACCACCGTGCCACCGCCGATCGTCAATGTGCGGGTCATGCCAAGCCCCTCCCCCTCGATCACCTTGTTTTCGATTGCCGGTCCGTCAATTCCAGCAAAATCGCCAAGAATTGCGAACACCGCATCGGCATCCGCCGCAATTTTTTCCGATACTTTAGCTGTGGGCATTTACTGCTTCCCCTTCATTCTGTTGATTATTTTTCTGAAACGCGGCGTCCGAAGCCCCGCGCATCGTCCTTACAGCTGCCCGGTCACCAGGAACTGGGGCAGAATCATCATAAATGTCCCCTCTTTGATCGACTGCCGGATTTCAGCATAAAGCGCATCGGCGCGCGCGGGATCGATATCGCCGCCGGTTTTGGCATAATTGACCATATTGTGAAGAACCAGCGCCGAACGCCCCCTTGTGTCCGCACTGGCCAGAATTTTCACCGCCACATCGGCATAACCGGCCTTCTTCATCTCGCTATACAGAATTCGGCCGATCCGCGGCGTGTGATAGGCATGTTCGGCAGCGGCGAACAATTCCGCCAGCTTTTCATGGCCAAGCGGTTCGACCACCAGCATACCCCAGTCACTGTCAAGGATATGCACTTTACCGCCAGGCTTCACAACGCGCCGGAATTCGGCAATCGTTGCCGAAACATCCGGTACATATTCCAGAACATTCTTGCAGATCAGCCGATCGACCGACTGATCGGGCAAGGGAATCCGATCATCGCTGACATGGTGGAACTGCGTGCGCTCAGCAAACCCCTCCTCCGCAAGATATTGCACCGCCAGCTTGATGAACTGCGCATTCAGATCGATGCCGTGGACAAGCCCCCCGGCGCCGACACGACGCGCAAGCTCAAGCGACAGACCGCCCGGCCCGCAACCATAATCCACGACAATATGGCCTTCCTGAATGTCGGCCGGAGCCAGTAAGGGATCCATTTCCGGTCGCCATTTGAACAATTCCTGATAGGCATCGACACGTTCTTGCTCGACCTCTACCCAGTGATCCCGGTAATAGGTATCCTTGTTGATTGTATTCACTTTGGCCCGCTCCCACGCATTTTTCTTATTAGCGTTAAGTCAATCATGCGATCATACGGACAAACAAGTAGAAAAACATCGCGATGAGGCAGTCGGCCATCTTGATCAGACTTGCGGCTATTTTTCTGCTGTTGCTGGCAGGCACAGAGATAGTGTTGCGGCAATGGGTACTGACCCCGTCGCGTCAGACATTCGACCCGCAGCTTGGGTTCACCTATCTGGGCAATCAGGACATTCTGCACACACGCGAAGGACGTGCGCGCATTACACTGAACAGCCTGGGGCTCAATGCACCACCGCTCGATACCATTCATGCCGCCGCACAAAACCGACCAACAGTGCTTGTACTTGGCGATTCCTACACAGAAGCGTTGCAGGTGCCGCGTGAGACGAACTTTGTGTCACTTGCAGCCCAAGCCAGCGGCCTGAATCTGGTCAATGCGGGGCGCAGCGGCCTTGGGCCACTGCATTATCCAGAAATATTTGGGCAGCTTAGGGCAGACATTGTCCCTGACGCGCTGATTATCTGCCTGACCCAGGGCGATATTCAGGATGCACGGCGAACCCCTTACCGCGTTGTGCGCACTGAAGGCGAACGCGCAATTTCGGGCTTGAGCGTAACCGCCAGCACAAACAGCCGTCTGCGCGGCTATATCGAACCGCTTATTCATCATTCCGCGCTGGCGACCCTGATTATGCGCCGCGCCGCACTGGTTCTTGGGGGCTGGCAATGGCCTTGGGAGGATTGGCCGTTTTTCGACACCCCCGAAATCCGCAGTCCGGCCCGTCGGGCCGGTGATGACGATGTATACAGCGCCATCATGTTTCAGCTTGCGACCCTCAACTCGCAAATACCGACCGCCCTTCTCTATATTCCGACATTTCGCTATGCGGCAGGTGGTGTAATGATCGAAACCGCGCAATCGCGGCGCGACCGGCGCGCATTTGAAACCATGGCGGCCGAACTGTCCCTCCCGCTGTTTCAGGCGGGTGCGGCAATGCGAGCCAGCTACGCCCGTGACAGTTTCCCGCTGACCGGCTTTGACAATGCCACGCTCGGTCACGGCCATCTGAACGAACGCGGCCATGCAGCGGTGGCCCAGACGCTGGCGCAGGCTGCGCGCGCGGTGGCCGACCGTCCATGATCTTTACATCCCTCACATTCATCCTGTTTTTCGGCCTGCTGCTGGCGGCCTTCATGTTGCTGCGCGGCAATCTTCATATTGCTGCGCGGCAATAGGGCGCGACAGAATCTGCTGCTTGTTGCGAGCTATATCTTCTATGGGGCCTGGAACCCGGCCTATCTGCTGCTGATTGCGGCCTGCAGCCTGTGGAGCTGGGGGCTGGGGTTCGGCATCTATCACGCGACCAGTAGAGCGCGCCGACTGGGTTATCTTTGGGTCAGCCTCGGGCTCAGTCTCGGCGCGCTCGGCTATTTCAAATATGCCGGCTTTTTTGTCGAAAACACCGCCTTGCTGTTCGATCTGCCCAGCATTACGCCGCTTGAAATCCTGCTGCCTGTCGGCATCAGCTTTTTCACCTTTCAGGCGATGAGCTATTCAATCGACTTGTATCGCGGGCGCATCGAACCCTGCACAAGCCTGCGCCGTTTCCTTCTTTATATCGCTTTCTTTCCACAACTTGTGGCCGGTCCGATTGTGCGGGCCACAGAATTTCTGCCGCAACTCGAGCGCCCGCTGCGGCTGGAACGCCAGAATGTCATCGTCGGCAGCCAGATCTTCCTCGCCGGCATGGCGCAAAAGCTCCTGGTCGCGGATCAACTTGCTCCCTTTGTCGACAGCCTTTTTGCCCAGCCGCTGCTTTACGACAGCGTTACCTTGTGGCTCGGGCTGGTAAGTTACACCATTCAGATATTTTGCGACTTTTCGGGCTATTCGCTGATGGCTATCGGCAGTGCCCGCATTTTGGGATTCCACCTGCCCGAAAATTTCAGGATGCCCTATCTGTCGCGCTCCATCGCTGAATTCTGGCGCCGCTGGCATATGAGCCTGTCATTCTGGATGCGTGACTATGTGTATATTTCGCTTGGGGGCAACCGGACAGGTCCTGTCCGGACCTATGTCAATCTGGCTGCCACCATGTTGTTTACCGGCCTGTGGCACGGGGCGAGCTGGAATTTTGTTTTCTGGGGGGCAGCGCACGGGATTGGCCTCATCATCCACCGGCTTTGGCGACAAAGCAGGCCAGTGCAAGACAGCGCCACCCTTATCGGGCAGTTTGTCGGATGGGCGCTCACCCTGTTATTCGTCATGCTGCTCTGGATACCCTTCAGGGCGCCTGACTTCACAACCGCCTATCTTTATCTGTCGGGTCTTTTCGGACCTTCCGGCAAGGTTAGCTGGTTGTCTCCAACGGCTCTATTGCTGCTTACTGCTGTAATTATGTGGCATCTATTATGGTTGCGCGCGAGAATACAGAATTGGGCGCTTTTTCCGATTGCCGAGCCTTGGAGACCACTGCCTGCAATCGTGCTGTTTTCTGCGATGCTTGCCATAATTCTGTTTGCCCCGATCGGCGCAACGCCCTTCATCTACTTCAGGTTTTAGATCTGGCCGTGCACAAAATGATGGGAAAACCATTGATATATGGATATGCTGCCTGAAAATCTGGGCAGCGGCGGATTTATGTTTCCGTCGCGCCATCCGACAGGCACGCCAGTCCGGAAAGGGCCAAATAAAAGGGTTTCCGGGGGTGGAAAACGGCATCGCAACGACGCGGCAGCCGATTTCACCGGGGCGGCATGACAGCCGCGATATGCAAGGCATATTGCGGCGTTCAACTTCGGCGATCCGAGATTGTGCAGATACGCGCATGACGCATTTGCACGCTGACGATCAATCGGCTACGTTCCGCGGCCATTTGTGTTGCTGGGGCTGACGCTGCCATGTCCGGATGGTTGGTAATGAAACAATGGGTGCCGAATGAATATGACACCAACACTGGGAAGTTATAGCCCGCCGAAAAGGCAGGGGCTTTATGATCCTCGCAATGAACATGATGCGTGCGGTATTGGCTTTGTTGCAAATATCAAGAACAAGAAAAGTCATACGATCGTCGCCCAGGGTTTGGAAATCCTGAGAAATCTCACTCATCGTGGCGCCGTCGGGGCGGATCCGCTGGCAGGCGACGGGGCGGGAATCCTGTTACAGATGCCTGATGCCTTTCTGCGCGCGGAGTGCGCGGCGATCGGCATCGATCTGCCTGAAGCGGGTGCCTATGGTGTCGGCATGCTGTTCATGCCACGCGACCGGGCCGATGCGGCCGCCTGCAAAGGGGCGGTCGAACGCTTTATTCTGGCGGAAGGTCAGGAGCTTCTGGGCTGGCGCGATGTGCCGGTCGATAATTCCGGCCTGGGAGAGAGCGTCCGCGACGCAGAACCCAGGGTGCAACAGGTTTTTGTCGGACGCGGCAGCAACTGCGCGGATACGGACGCTTTCGAACGCAAGTTGATGGTGATTCGCAACCAGTTCGTTCAAGCCATTGCGAAAATTAGCGAATCGGCGGCGCAACAATTCTATGTGCCGTCCTTTTCCGCCCGCACCATCTGCTATAAGGGCATGCTTCTCGCCAACCAGGTCGGTGTTTATTACAAGGACCTTACGGACACGCGGATGGTTTCCGCGATGGCACTGGTCCACCAGCGGTTTTCGACCAATACCTTTCCGACATGGTCGCTGGCGCAACCTTTCCGCATGATTTGCCACAATGGCGAAATCAATACGGTGCGCGGCAACATCAATTGGATGAATGCGCGCAAGCAAACCCTGCAATCGGATCTGTTCGGCGATGATCTGGCCAAACTATGGCCGCTGATCCCGGAGGGGCAGTCCGATTCTGCATGTTTTGATAATGCGCTGGAACTGCTTGTTGCGGGGGGCTATTCGCTGGCGCACGCGATGATGCTGCTCATCCCGGAAGCCTGGGCCGGCAACGATTTGATGGATGAGGAACAGCGCGCCTTTTACGAATATCACGCCGCCTTGATGGAACCCTGGGACGGGCCGGCGGCGGTCGCCTTTACCGATGGCCGGCAAATCGGCGCGACACTTGATCGTAACGGTTTGCGGCCGGCGCGTTACCTCGTCACCGATGACGATATGGTGCTGATGGCGTCGGAAATGGGTGTCCTCGACATACCGGAAGAGAAAATCGTCGAAAAATGGCGGTTGCAACCGGGCAAAATGCTGCTGATCGACCTTGAGCAGGGCCGAATCATTTCGGATGCCGAGATCAAGGCGGAACTTGCGCAGGCGAACCCGTATCAGACCTGGCTCGAACAGACGCAATCGATGCTGGAGGATTTGCCGGCGGAATTCGCGGCCATGCGGCCCAATCACGATACACTGCTCAACCGGCAGCAGGTATTTGGCTATACGCAGGAAGATCTGAAGTTCCTGCTTGCCCCGATGGCCGATAATGGCGAAGAAGCCATTGGTTCAATGGGTACCGATACGCCGATAGCGGCCTTATCGGCCAAGCCAAAGTTGCTTTATCACTATTTCAAGCAGCTATTCGCGCAGGTAACAAATCCGCCGATCGACCCGATCCGCGAAGAACTTGTGATGTCGCTGGTCTCGATGATCGGACCGCTGCCCAATCTTCTGGATTTGAGCACTGGCGGCATGCACCGGCGGCTTGAAGTCCGGCAGCCGATTCTCAGCAATGAGGATCTGGAGAAAATCCGCCATATCGGCGATGTCGCCCAGCATAATTTCAGCTCGGTGACCATCGACGCGACCTATCCGGCCCGGTTGGGCGCAGCCGGCATGGAACCGGCCATCACGCGCATCTGCAACGATGCCGAACAGGCGGTGGCGCGCGGGGATAACATCATTATCCTGTCCGACAGAAAGGTTGATCAGGATAATATTCCTGTTCCTGCCCTGCTGGTCTGTTCAGCGGTGCATCACCACCTTATCCGCAAGGGCCTTAGAACCTCTGTCGGGCTTATTGTGGAATCAGGTGAGCCGCGGGAAGTACATCATTTCTGCACCCTGGCAGGCTATGGCGCACAGGCGATCAACCCCTATCTCGCATTCCAGACGATTTCCGAGATGCGCGGCATCCACTATGACGGCGCAACCGAAGCCGAAGCCCACAAGAATTATATCAAGGCGATTGGCAAGGGAATGCGCAAGGTCATGTCGAAAATGGGTATTTCGACTTACCAATCCTATTGCGGTGCGCAGATTTTCGACGCGGTCGGGCTGAGCAGCGAATTCGTTGATCTCTATTTCACGCGTACCAATACGGTGATTGAAGGGGTCGGGCTCGATGTAATCGCAAAGGAAACGGTAGAGCGGCATGCGCTGGCTTATTCCGACGCCCCGCTTTACAAGAACGCACTGGATGCAGGTGGCGACTATGCCTACCGTATCCGCGGCGAAGAGCATGTCTGGACGCCGGTTACAATCGGCAACCTGCAACATGCTGTGCGCGCAGGCAGCGATGCGCCCGGCGCGCAGGAGCAGTATGACGCCTTCGCCGCCGCGGTGAACGAACAGAGCGAGCGGCTGATGACGCCGCGCGGCCTGTTCAAAATCAAATTCGCAGATGCGCCAATCCCGCTCGACGAGGTCGAACCGGCAACCGAGATCGTCAAACGTTTCGCAACCGGTGCCATGTCGTTCGGGTCGATCAGCCGCGAAGCGCACACGACCCTCGCAATTGCCATGAACCGGATCGGCGGCAAGTCGAATACCGGTGAGGGCGGCGAGGAGCCCGACCGCTTTCTGCCGATGCCGAATGGTGATTCCATGCGTTCGGCAATCAAGCAGGTCGCATCGGGACGCTTTGGCGTCACGACGGAATATCTTGTCAATTCCGACATGATGCAAATCAAGATGGCCCAGGGCGCGAAGCCGGGGGAAGGCGGGCAGTTGCCCGGGCATAAGGTCGACAAAACGATCGGCAAGGTGCGCCATTCGACGCCGGGTGTCGGGCTTATTTCACCGCCGCCGCATCACGATATCTATTCGATCGAGGATCTGGCGCAGCTTATCTACGACCTGAAGAACACCAACCCCACCGGCGATGTCAGCGTGAAGCTGGTATCCGAAGTCGGGGTCGGCACGGTCGCTGCTGGCGTATCGAAAGCGCGCGCCGATCATGTCACGATTTCAGGCTTTGAAGGCGGCACCGGCGCAAGCCCGCTGACCTCCATCAAGCATGCCGGCAGCCCGTGGGAAATCGGTCTGGCGGAAACCCACCAGACGCTCGTGCTGAACCGGCTGCGCGGCCGTATCGCGGTGCAGGTTGATGGTGGTTTGCGTACAGGGCGCGACGTTATCATCGGTGCAATGCTTGGCGCGGACGAGTTCGGTTTCGCCACCGCCCCGCTGATTGCAGCGGGCTGCATCATGATGCGCAAATGCCACCTCAATACCTGCCCGGTCGGGGTTGCGACCCAGGATCCCGAACTGCGCAAGCGGTTCACGGGCCAGCCCGAGCATGTCGTGAATTACTTCTTCTTCGTTGCGGAGGAGGCGCGCAAGCTGATGGCGCAAATCGGCGTGCGCAACTTGAACGAACTGATTGGCAGAACTGATCTTCTGGAGAAGGAAACCGCGATAAGCCATTGGAAATCCAAAGGACTTGATTTTACGCGGCTGTTCCATAAACCCGATATGCCAGCCAGTGTCGCGCGCTATAACTCTGAAAAGCAGGATCATCAGCTCGACAAGGTGCTGGACCGGACACTGATTGAAAAAGCCCGGCCGGCATTGGAAAATGGCGAACGGGTAGCGATCGATCTGCCGATCCGCAATACCGACCGCACGACCGGTGCCATGCTGTCTGGCGAAGTCGCCAAACGCTACGGTCATGCCGGATTGCCTGCCGATACCATCCATATCAAGCTCAAGGGTACCGCGGGGCAGAGTTTTGGCGCGTTTGTCGCACATGGCGTCAGCATCACGCTGGAGGGCGAAGCCAATGACTATGTCGGCAAGGGCCTTTCAGGCGGCCGGCTCGTGGTCTATCCCGCGCCGGAAAGCAAGATCACGCCGGAGAAAAGCATTATCGTCGGCAATACCGTGCTTTACGGTGCGATTTCGGGCGAATGCTATTTCCGCGGTATTGCGGGCGAACGCTTTGCGGTCCGCAATTCCGGCGCACATGCGGTGGTCGAGGGCGCAGGTGATCATTGCTGCGAATATATGACGGGGGGCGTTGTGCTTGTAATCGGCTCGACCGGTCGTAACTTCGCGGCTGGTATGAGCGGCGGCATTGCCTATGTGCTGGATGAGGATGGCAAGTTCGCGCGCCGTTGCAATCAGGAGATGGTCGAGCTGATGCCCATCGCCCAGGAAGCAACCGATCCTGTCACCCCTGAATCCATGCTTGCCGATCCGCTGAGCTACGATTCCGAGCGCATCAAGACGATGCTGGAAGCGCATGTTTCTTATACGCAAAGTGCGCGCGCAAAGGCGATCCTGGCTAACTGGGCCGACTATCGGGACAAATTCGTGAAAGTTCTACCGGTGGATTATCGCCGCGCGATCTTGGAGCTGCAGGCGGAAGCTGCAAGTCAGGCAGGTAAATCAAGCGAAGCGCCTAATCTGCGCGTTGTCGGCTAGAAAGAGAGGCGGCTGAAAATGGGTAAAGTCACCGGCTTTAAGGAATATGAGCGCAGCGAACGGCCACATCAGGCGGTTGAAGAACGGCTCAAGCATTTCAAGGAATTTGTCATCCCGCTGGATGATGAGGAACTGGTGCGTCAGGGTGCGCGCTGCATGGATTGCGGTATCCCCTATTGTCACAGTGGATGTCCGGTCAACAACATCATCCCCGACTGGAACGACCTCGTCTATCAACAGCAGTGGCGCGAGGCGGCTGAAGTCCTGCATTCGACGAACAACTTTCCTGAATTTACCGGCAGGATCTGCCCCGCTCCCTGTGAGGCGGCCTGCACGCTGAATATCGATGATGTGCCCGTCGCCATCAAAACCATCGAATGCGCGATCATCGATCGCGCCTGGCAGGAAGGCTGGATCACGCCGGAAATCGCTGAACACAAAACCGGCAAGCGGGTTGCGGTTGTGGGCTCCGGCCCGTCCGGGCTTGCCTGTGCGCAGCAACTGGCGCGCGCCGGCCATGATGTCACCGTTTATGAAAAAAATGCCCGGATTGGCGGACTGCTGCGCTATGGCATCCCCGACTTCAAGATGGAAAAGCAGCTGATCGACCGCCGCATCAGCCAGATGCAGGCCGAAGGGGTAACGTTCCGCCACAACACGCAGGTTGGTGTCGATATGCCCGCATCCCGGCTGCTCGAACAGTTCGATGCGGTGGCGCTGACCGGCGGATCCGAACATCCACGCGATCTGCAGGTTCCCGGTCGTGAACTTGACGGCGTCTATTTCGCAATGCATTTCCTGCCGCAGCAAAATCGCCGGGTTGGCGGTGAAGCCGTGGCTCCGCTGCCCGAAGTCAGCGCAAAAGGCAAGCATGTCATTGTAATCGGCGGTGGCGATACGGGGTCTGACTGTATCGGCACATCGCTTCGGCAGGGCGCCAAGTCGGTGACCCAGCTTGAGATCATGCCGAAACCACCGGAAAAAGAGGACAAGGCGCAAACCTGGCCGGAGTGGCCGACAAAGATGCGTACCTCCTCAAGCCAGGCGGAAGGCTGCACGCGCGACTGGAGCGTTGCGACCAAGCGGGTTGTCGGCGCAAATGGCAAGGTTACAAAGATTGAGTGTATCCGGCTGGACGACAAGCTGAAGGAAATTCCGGGCACGGAATTCGAACTTCAGGCGGATCTTGTCCTGCTGGCGATGGGCTTTGTGCACCCGGTGCATGAGGGTATGCTCAATGAACTGGGGATCGAGCTTGATGCCCGCGGCAATGTGCAGGCCAATGTCATTGACTACCGCACATCGCTCGACAAGGTCTTTGCCGCCGGCGATATGCGGCGCGGCCAATCGCTGGTTGTCTGGGCGATCCGCGAAGGGCGGCAATGCGCGCGCGCCATTGACGAATATCTGATGGGCACAAGCCACCTGCCCCGATAACGATCAATCACGGTTCAGGTTGCAGGTTGTGCGGGCATGGGCTTATCCCCTGCCCGCCGCCATATATCTGAAGCCTGAGCCGGCCCCGCCGCAGCGCCTTCCACGAGCACAGGCGATCAGATAAAAATCTCCGCATTATCGAGCCCGAGCTTGAAACCGCCCAGATTCTTGCCGGCGGGTTCAGGTGTATTCAGCGCATGCGCGCGCATCGCATGGATATCGCGGAAAAAACGCTGTAGCGGATTATCGAGATGCAGCGAATGCCCGCCAGCAGCCTCCATAATCAAATCGGCGGCCTGCAAACAGCTTTTGGTAATATGTGCCGCGTCCCACCGGGCCTGCACCCGAAGAGGTAGCGGGATCGCCTGCCCCACCGCGATGAATTCCCCCATGCGGTTGAAATTGTCGCGCATCCGCAAACGCGCCCCGCGGATCAGCGCATCGGCCTCCGCAACCCGCATCTGAATCGTCGGATCCTGGGCGTAGCTCGACCCGCCTGTCACACCGCCCAGGGCATTGCCGCGCTGCTTTGTATAGTCGCAGAACAGTTCCAGCATCGCCGTCGCCGCGCCAATCGGCGGGGCGGCAATGGCATTGGCAAACATCTGTCCGAACGGATATTTGAACAGATCGCCCGGAAACACCTCCTGCCCCGGATTATCGATCCGGAACGCATCGACCATCGAATGGGTCCGGTGATCGGGAACGAAGGCATCGGCAATGACAAAATCCTTGCTGCCCGTCCCGGCAAGACCAGCAACATGCCAGTTATCATCGATTTCATAATCGGGCCGGGGAACAAGGAATGTCATCATATCGCGCCCGCCCCGACCGTTATCGACGATACCGCCGACAAACAGCCAGTTGCAGTGATCGCAACCGGTCGAGAAGGACCAGCGTCCACTCAATCGAAAGCCGCCTTCCACCCGCTCCGCCTTGCCGGTTGGCGCATAGGATGAGGAAATCAGAACATCAGGATCCTCACCCCACACATCTTCCGCCGCTTGTGGCGGAAACAGCCCGACCTGCCAGTTGTGAATGCCGACGATACCGAATACCCAGGCGCTTGAGGCACAACCCCGGCCGATTTCAGCACAGACATCGAAGAAGACGGTGGGCGGCAGCTCATAGCCACCATATTTCGCCGGATGCACGATTTTGAAAAAGCCCGCCTTGCGGAAATCTTCGATCGTCGCATCGGGAACCCGGCGCAACGCCTCACATTCTGCGGCACGCGCGCGCAATACCGGCACCATGTCGCGCGCCCGCGCGACAAGTTCTTCTCCGCCAGGGACGCTGCCGCCCCCTGTCCTCTGCGTCATCCTGTTTCCCTCCCACACTTTGTTGTCCGCGTATTCCGCGCTGTTATTTTCTTGTCGCAGGCGGACAGGCCGTGCCCCTTCGCTCAGAAGGTGCGCACGACATGCTTGCCGATGATGTTACGCTGGATCTGGTTTGTGCCCTCGATGATCTGCAGAACCTTTGCATCGCGGAAATATTGCTCGATCCGGTTGTCCTTCGACACACCGGCCGAGCCGAAAAGCTGCAATGCGTCGGTCGCGACCTTCATCGCGACATCGGTTGCAAAACATTTCGCCATCGCGGCAATCGGGGCAAGTTCCATCCGCGTCGCACCGCTATCGACGATTGATGCGGCCTTATAGACAAGATGCCGCGCCGCCTCTGTCTGCATCGCCATATCGGCCAGCATCCACTGCACGCCCTGGAAATCGGAGACGGCCTGACCAAACGCCTCACGCTCGCGCACATAAGCAACTGAAAGATCGATCGCCCCCTGCGCAAGCCCGATACCGCGCGCGCCGATGATCGGCCGGCTCTTGTTGAAGGCTTCCATCACCAGACCAAAGCCCTCACCTTCCGGGCCGATCCGGTTTTCCTCGGGCACAAAACAATCGGTGAAATAGAGCGGCGATGACGGAACCCCGCGCGAGCCAAGCTTCCGCTCGCCCTTGCCGATCTCGAACCCGTCCATCCCCTTTTCAACGATAAAGGCACTGATCCCGCCATGCCGCTTCGTCGGGTCGGTTTTTGCCGCCACAACGACAAAATCGGCAATCGCCGCATTGGTCGAAAAGATCTTCTGACCGTTAAGCCGGTAACCGCCATCGACCTTATCGGCACGGGTCTTGATACCGGCCACATCCGAGCCGCCACTTGCTTCGGTCACCGAAATCGCCGCGCGCATCGCCCCTGTCGACAGGGGCGCGAGATATTTGTCCTTCTGCGCCTGATTGCCGCCATACAGGATCGCACCAAAGGGAACCCACTGCACGATCAGCAGATAGGCGGTGTTGTAGCAGATGCGCCCCAGCTCCTCGACCGCAAGACAGGAAGAAAGAACCGAATTGGCGCCGCCATATTCCTCGGGAAATGGCAGTGCAAACAACCCAAGCTCGGTCAGCGCCTCGAACATATCCTGCGGATACTCGGCCTTGTCATCGATTTCCTGGGCCCGGGGCGCGACTTTCTCAAGCGCGAATTTCCGCACGGTTTCACGCAGGATGAGTTGTTCTTCCGTCAGACTGTACTGGTTCATTGATTCTGGCTCCCGTCCCTTACGTTATCGTGCCGCATGTTCGTCGCGCAGCGCGCGGCTCGCCGCCATCCGCAAGGGCGTATAGGTGATCACCGTCTCCCCTTTCTGATTGACGATATCATTGCGCGTCCGCACCAACCCGCGATTGGGATCCTTGGAGGTGGCGCGCGCCTCCAGCACTTCGACTTCCACATGCACCGTATCATTGACGAAGGTCGGCCCCTTGACGTCGAACTCCATATTCAGGAAGGCAAGTCCGGTCCGCTGCAATGTCGACTGCACCAGCAACCCCTCACAGATGCAATAGGCAAGCGCACCCGGAATCAATCGCCCGCCTTGCGGCGCATATTTCTCCGCATAGTCAGTATCGATGAAAAGCGTTTCGGCCATGCCGGTGGCATTGATGAAATTCACAAGATCCGCTTCCGTAATGGTGCGCCCGATGGTGCGGAACTTGTATCCGACCTTCAGATCCTCCCAACACATGCCCAAACCGACCGTTTCCATTCCTTCTCTCCCTGCTACTGCACTGAATAAATGTTCTATTTCATGCCGTTTGCGGCACTTTGTGGCGAAATCATATAGGTCGCTGACCTAATCTCATATAATATTTACCGCATAAGCGCATTCGCCTGACAGAAATGCGCATCAGAATTGAGTAAGCAGGGGGAATTTATGCCCAACAAGATCCGGATTGAGTCCGGTGGCGCCGTCCGTACCGTCACCCTGACGCGCGGCGATAAACGCAATGCGCTTGACGGCGAAATGCTGAACGAGCTTGAGGATGCATTCTCGGTCACGCCGCCCGATGCGGAACGGCTGACCGTATTGCGCGCCGAGGGGCCGGTTTTTTGCGCCGGCCTTGATATGCGCAACCGCGAAGGGACAACCGCCGGCATCAGCCCGATCGAATCGATGCTGTATGCGGTCGAGACCTATCCCCTGCCCGTCGTGGGTGTGGTGCAGGGCGATGCGATTGCCGGTGGTAACGAACTTGCGCTGCATTGCGACATCGTGGTGGCAAGCAGTAGTGCGCGGTTCGGCATGTCGCTCGCCCAGATCGGGCTTGCACCCACCTGGTTTCTGGCCAAGAAGCTGCTTGAGGTGGCTGGTCCGGTGAAAACCCGTGAATTTCTGTTTCTGGGCGATCCGTTCCCGGCCGAACAAATGCATGAGATGGGGCTGATCGCCCGCGTCGCGCCGCCAGAGCAGCTTGAGGCGGAAGCGGAGAAGATCATCGACCGGCTGGCTGCCAACGCACCTTTGTCATTGAAGGCGATGAAGGCACTGCTTGTACGCGAAATGTGTTTCCGTGACGGCATTTATCACAAAGATGTCGACCAACTTGTCACATTGTGCGGGCAAAGTGAGGATGCCAAGGAAGGTGTTGCCGCGCGGCTTGAAAAGCGCGCCGCCAAATTCCACGGCCGGTAAACCGAAAATTTGAACCGCTAAACGGAGAGGAACCATGTCCATCCGCTTGGATAAACCGTTTCAGGAACTGACCCCGGAAAATATCAACAAGCTGCAGGCGCAGCTTGGTGTCTACCAGATCGCCGAACCGGACGGCACGATCAGCTATATCGGCTATGCGGGCGGGCGTTCGCTGTTCGGGTTGAATGGCGATCTGAAGAAGGAACTTGAAAACCGCAACGGCCAGCCGGCGTTATTCCGGCACGAAGTCAACATGCAGTATATGAGCCGGCATGAAGAACTGCTGATGCTGCATGTCGCGGATTTCGGCGAATTACCCGAACGCAACCGGCGCGAACGCAAGCACAAGCTGGGGCGGCTGCGCCCGGCGGGCTGAGTGACACAGCCGCAGGCGGAAACAGAATTCAATAAGCGAAAAGAGCGCGGACCACGCGCAAGGAGGGCATCGTGGATTATCAAATGACGGATGAACAGCGGATTATTATCGATATGGTCCGCAAATTCGTGCGCGAGGAAATCGTGCCGCTGGAAGAAAAACTCGATCCCGATGCCGGCGAAATCGATCCGGAAGATCATGCGCGTCTGGTCGAGATGACAAAGAATATGGGGCTTTACGGGCTTGGTATTCCGCCCGAATTTGGCGGCCCGGAGATCGACGTCACGACCATGACGCTGATGGCGTTCGAAATGGCGCAGCACCGCGCCGGGCTCTACAATCCCTGCTACAGCGTGTTTGGCGGTGCCGGGCTTGCGCAGCTTTACGAAGCAACTGACGCACAGAAGGAAAAATACCTCTATCCCGTATTGCGGGGCGAGAAAGGTGCATTTTTCGGCCTGACGGAACCATCCGGCGGCTCTGACCCGGCACGCGCAATCCAGACCCGCGCTGTGAAAGACGGCAGCGACTGGGTGCTGAACGGGGCAAAAATTTTCATCAGCGGCGCCGACCGTGCCGATTTCGGCATCCTGTTTGCGCGGACCGATGCCGATAAAGGGCGCGGTGGCATCACCTGCTTCCTGATCGACACAGATATGCCCGGCTTCAATGTCCGTCGCGTCGTCCACACCCTGCGTTCGGCCCGTTACGCCACAGAAATTTCCATCGAGGATCTGCGCGTGCCGCAGGAAAATGTGCTCGGCGAAGTCAATAAAGGTTTTGCCATCGCCAATGACAGGCTGAGCCGGCAGCGCATTCCGTATGCGGCCGGCTGTGTCGGCGTCGCCATCAAGGCACAGGAGATGGCGATCGAATATTGCAAGATCCGCGAAACCTTCGGTGCGCCGCTTGCCACCCGCCAATCGATCCAGTGGATGATCGTCGATAACGAAATCGATATTCGCACCGCACGGCATATCTGCCTTGAAGCGGCGCAAAAGGCTGACCGGGGCGAATCCTTCCGGACAGAAGCAGCGATGGCCAAATTACTGGGCTCGGAAGCGGGCGGCCGCGTTGTCGACCGGGCGATGCAGATCCATGGCGGTTACGGCATGACGAAGGACCTGCCGCTTGAACGCTGGTACCGCGAAATGCGTATTCGCCGCATCGGCGAGGGACCAAGCGAGGTTCAACGACTTGTCATGGCGCGCGATCTGATCGGCGGCTCCTTCCACTAGGCCTTCTGGGCACCAGGGCACTAGTAGGCCACTCGACCACTAGGCGACCCGCCCCGGCAGTAATTGCAGAAAAGTGAGGACATCTGATGGACAACCGCCCTTACCCGCTTGAAGGCGTCACCGTCATCGATCTCGGGCAGGTTTATCAGGGGCCCTACGCCACTTTCCTGATGGCCAAGGCCGGCGCAAACGTCATCAAGGTCGAACCGGTCGCGGGCGAGCCATTGCGCGCGCGCGAGAAGGTTGGCGGCGGCGCCGTCCTGCCCATGGCGATGCTGAATACCAACAAGCGCGACATCACGCTGAACCTCAAATCGGAACGCGGCAAAGCCCTGCTGATCGAGCTTGTGAAAAAAGGCGATGTCCTGCTTGAGAATTACGCCCCCGGCGTGATGGAAAAGCTTGGTGTCGGGGCGGATGTGCTGCTTGCGGCCAACCCCAGACTGGTCTACGCCTCGGGCAGTGGTTTCGGTCTGTCGGGCCCTGATCGCGACAGTCTGGCCATGGATCTGACGGTTCAGGCGGTCTCTGGCATTATGAGCGTCACGGGATTTCCGGACGGTCCGCCGCTCAAGGCGGGGCCTGCGGTTGCCGATTTTCTGTCCGGGACGCATCTTTATGCTGCGGTCATGACGGCCCTGTTTGAGCGCGAACGCACCGGCAAGGGCCGCGTCGTCGAAGTCGCCATGCAGGAAACAATCTATCCCACCCTCGCTTCAAATCTTGGCATGTGGCACGGATCGGGCGGCAAATTACCGCCGCGCACCGGCAACCGGCATGGCGGGCTGGCAATCGCACCCTACAATGTCTATCCGGCGAAAGACGGACATATCGCGGTGATCTGCGTAACCGAGGGGCATTGGCAGAATCTGCTCAGCGCCATGGGACGCGAGGATTTAAAAGGCGATGAGCGGTTCGAAAGCAATGCCGCGCGGGTCCGCAATCTTGACGAAACCGACCGGATCGTGAGCGAATGGGCGTCCGCCCTTCCCAAGGCGGAAGTTTTCGAGATCACCAAGAAGCACAGGATCCCGAGTGCCCCGGTGCGCGACCTTCTGGAGGTCGTGAACGATCCGCATATGCATGAGCGCGGCATGCTGCAATGGCTCGAACATCCCGATATGGGCCGTATTCCGGTTCCGACAAGCCCGATCCGCTATCACGGTTCACCACAGATGAAGGCGGAACCTCACCCCAATCTTGGCGAACATAATGTCGAGGTTTATGGCGAGCTGCTGGGGTTGAGCGAAAGCGAGGTCGCCGCGCTGAAGGATGACGGGACGATCTGATTGCCGCATAATCAGGGCTGTTGCGCCTGCGTGATTCTTGCACGACGCAGGGGCTGCACGGTGTTTTGTGGAATTAGAGGTCGTTTTGCCCGACATAGCGGATGCCACCGACAATCTGAATGAATTCAGTGTCAGCGAACTTTCCGCCGCGCTCAAACGCACAGTGGAGGACCGGTTCGGCCATGTTCGTCTGCGTGCCGAAATTTCGGGTTTCAAACGCGCAGCCTCAGGCCATTGCTATCTGTCACTGAAAGATGACCGCGCCGTGATCGACGGTGTGATGTGGAAAGGGGTTGCCGCCGGGCTGCGCTTTCTGCCCGAAGACGGGATGGAGGTGATCTGTACCGGCAAGGTGACAACCTATCCCGCCCGCTCGAAATATCAGATCGTGATCGATCACATGGCGCCCGCCGGGGTTGGCGCATTACTTGCGCAACTTGAAGAACGGCGAAAGAAACTTGCCGCCGAAGGGCTGTTTGCCCCTGAACGCAAGCGCCCCCTTCCCTATTTGCCCGACGTGATCGGGATCGTCACCTCCCCCACCGGTGCGGTTATCCGCGATATTCTGCACAGGCTCGATGACCGGTTTCCGCGCCAGGTTCTGCTATGGCCGGTGCTTGTCCAGGGCGAACAGGCCGCAGACCAGATCGCCGCCGCGATAACCGGCTTCAACAACCTGCCGCAGGATGGCGCAATACCGCGACCGGACCTTTTGATCGTCGCACGCGGCGGCGGCAGTATCGAGGATCTATGGGCATTCAATGAAGAGGCTGTCGTGCGTGCAGCGGCGGGTAGCGAAATCCCGCTGATTTCGGCGGTCGGTCATGAAACCGATACGACGCTGATCGACTATGCCGCGGATCAGCGCGCGCCAACACCGACGGCGGCGGCCGAAATCGCCGTTCCTGTCAGGCGGGACCTGCAGACGCAGCTTCTCGATCTCGACAGACGGCGGCTTGGTGCGCTTGGCCGTAACCTTGACGAACGGCGCGCGCGCCTTGTCAGCGCGGCGCGCGGCTTGCCACGGCTTGGCGAAATACTGGGCCTGCCACGACAACGGCTTTGGCAAGGCGGCGGGACCAT